>NZ_JAWHTE010000015.1:0-126887 GCF_032586175.1 Ovoidimarina sediminis | reverse complement strand
CACATCGATCCGATCAGGGTCCCACTCGGCCTTGGCCGCGGCGTACTGCTTGTTCGCGTCCGCCCGGATGAGGCTGGCATCCGAGGCGAAGGTCTGACCTCCAACCAGGCCCTCGGAGATGCAGCGGGCGACGATGCTCTCGAACAGGTGCCGGAAGAGGTCACAGTCCCGGAACCTGCCGTGGCGGTTCTTTGAGAAGGTTGAGTGATCGGGCACAGGATCGGTCAGATCGAGGCGACAGAACCAGCGATACGCCAGGTTCAGACGAACCTCCTCGCAGAGCCGCCGCTCCGACCGGATGCCGAAGGCATAACCAACGATCAGCATCCGGATCATCAGCTCGGGATCGACCGAGGGGCGGCCTGTCGTGCTGTAAAATGGTGCCAGATGTCGGCGCATCTCGCCGAGATCGACGAACCGGTCCATGGCACGCAACAGATGATCCGGCGGGACGTGATCCTCAATCGAGAACTCGTAGAACAGCGCACCTTGCGCCACCTGCCGCGGCCCCATCATCGCCAGACCTCCCTTGCCTCGGGAGAAGTGAATCAGCCGATGACGCGCCCCTCAAGTGGAGTTTTTCAACACAATCGGCTCGAAGCGGACCTTCGCCGCAAAGCATCCCCGCCACCTCTCGCCCCCCGAGCCGCCCCCACGTCAGCCCTCACGCCGCCCATTTCGCCCCCGCCCTTGCTTGCCATCGGCAAAACCCACAGATAGAAGACCGGAACTCGAACGAGGGGTCTGATGCGCCCCGTCAAAACAGGGCTACTTTCCATGTTCGCAACACCGGCCTACGCGCAAGCCGCAGGTGGCGGAGCCGCCGCTTTCGGCAGCTTCATCCCGCTCATTCTGATCTTCGCGATCATGTATTTCTTCCTGATCCGTCCCCAGCAGAAGAAGGTGAAGGAACATCAGGCCATGGTCGCGGCCCTGCGCCGGGGCGATCAGGTCGTGACGCAAGGCGGGCTCATCGGCAAGGTGACCCGCGTGAAGGAAGAGGCCGATAACGAGGTCGAGGTCGAAATCGCCGATGGCGTGAAGGTGCGCGTCGTGCGCAGCACGATCTCCCAGGTGCTCTCGAAAACCGAACCCGCGGCGTAAGCGGGGCCCCCGCCATGATCCAAATCGAAGCCTGGAAACGGGTAATGATCTGGCTGACGCTGGCCGTCGGCCTCATCCTCGCGGCCCCCAACCTGTTCTATGATCGCGTCGAAAAGCACAACGATGCCCTGGCCGAGATCGAGGTTTTGGGCACCACCCCCGAACGCGAGGCGGATCGCGCGCGCTGGCCCGATTTCCTGCCCAGCGGGCTCGTGAACCTCGGGCTCGATCTTCGCGGCGGTGCGCATCTTCTGGCCGAGGTTCAGGTCGAGGATGTCTATGCCTCCCGCATGAACGGCATGTGGTTCGATGTCCGCGATGCTCTGCGCGAGGTGCGCGATCAGGTCGGCACGATCCGCCGCCAGCCAAGCCCGGATGACGAACTCCGCGTCCGCATTTCCCAGCCCGAGGGGCTTGAAACCGCGCTCGAAACCGTCCGCGGCCTCGCGCGCCCGATCGTTTCCTTCACCGGCGTCGGCGGGTCCGACATCGAGGTGGCGGGGCAGGGCGATGTCATCACCATCCAGCTCACGGTAGAGGAAAAGGCGGCCACCGACGACCGCACGATTCAGCAATCGCTCGAGATCATCCGCCGCCGGGTCGACGAGGTCGGCACCCGCGAACCCACGATCCAGCGCCAGGGCGAAGACCGGATCCTGATCCAGGTGCCCGGCGTCGGCTCCGCCCAGGAACTCAAGGATCTGATCGGCACCACCGCCCAGCTCACCTTCCACCCGGTGGTGGGCATCGGCACCTCCGCCGATGACACGGGCGAGGGCCGCACCGTCACCTATCCGTCCATCGACGAACCGGGCGTGTTCTACGTGCTCGAACAGTCGCCCGTCGTCACCGGCGAACAGCTGACCGACGCGCAACCTTCCTTCGATCAGAACGGGCGTCCCGCCGTCACCTTCCGCTTCAATCCCGCCGGCGCGCGCGACTTCGGCGATTACACGGCCGAAAACATCGGCTCCCCCTTCGCCATCGTCCTCGATGAAGAGGTGATCTCGGCCCCCACGATCCAAAGCCACATTCCCGGCGGGTCGGGCATCATCACCGGCAACTTCACGATCGAGGAATCGACGAACCTCGCCGTTCTCCTCCGCGCCGGCGCCCTGCCTGCCGAACTCACCTTCCTCGAAGAACGCACCATCGGCCCGGAACTGGGCGAGGATTCCATCGAAGCGGGCCGCATCGCCTGCCTCGTGGCCTTCGCCGCCGTCCTCGTCTTCATGGCGGCCTCCTACGGGCTCTTCGGCATCTTCGCCAACATCGCGCTTATCCTGAACATCGCTCTGATCTTCGGTCTTCTCTCGCTGATCGGCGCCACGCTCACGCTGCCCGGCATCGCCGGGATCGTGCTCACCATCGGCATGGCGGTCGACGCCAACGTGCTGGTGTTCGAACGGATCCGCGAGGAACTGAAAACCGCCAAGGGCCCCGCCCGCGCCATCGAACTCGGGTACGAAAAGGCGCTCTCGGCCATCATCGACGCCAACATCACCACGTTCATCACCGCGGTGATCCTTTTCGCCGTGGGCTCGGGACCCGTGCGCGGCTTCTCGGTGACGCTGGGCCTTGGCATCCTGACTTCCGTCTTCACCGCCATCTACGTGACGCGCCTTCTGATCGTCATCTGGTTCGAGCGGAAGCGGCCCCGGACGATCGAGGTCTGATCCCATGCGCCTGAAACTCGTCCCCTCCGAAACCAATTTCGATTTCTTCGCCCGCTGGAAGCTCTGGCTCGGCATCTCCGGGGCGATGATGGTCGTTGCCCTCGTGTCGTTCCTCCTGCAGGGCCTCAACTACGGCATCGATTTCTCTGGCGGCACCACGATCCGCGCCGAAAGCACGTCGCAGATCGATGTGGGCATCTATCGCGAGGCCTTGCAGCCCCTGAACCTCGGCGATGTCACCATCGTCGGCGTCTTCGACCCGACTTTCGCGGGCGCCCAGAACATCGTGTCCATCACCATCCAGGCCCAGGACGGGGCCGAAGCGGTGGGGGCGGGCACGATCGAGGCCTTGGGCGCCGCGCTCCAGGCGGCCGATCCCGGGCTCCAGCTTCCGTTCTCCTCGGTCGAATCCGTGGGCCCCACGGTGTCGGGAGAGCTGATCACGACCGCGATTCTCGCGGTTCTCCTCGCGATCGGCGCGGTCCTCGTCTACATCTGGCTCCGCTTCGAATGGCAGTTCGCGGTGGGCGCGGTGATCGCGCTCGTCCATGACGTGATCCTGACGATCGGCATCTTTTCCGAGCTTCAGATCCGCTTCGACCTGCCGATCATCGCGGCCCTTCTGACGATCGTGGGCTATTCGCTGAACGACACCGTCGTTGTGTTCGACCGGGTGCGCGAGAATCTGCGCCGCTACAAGAAGAAGGATCTGAAGGAAGTCCTGAACCTCTCGATCAACGAGACGCTCAGCCGGACGTTCATGACGTCCTTCACCACGCTTCTGGCGCTCTTTTCGCTGTTCTTCCTGGGCGGCGACGTGATCCGGGGCTTCGTCTTCGCGATGATCTGGGGCGTGATCGTCGGAACCTATTCGTCGATCTTCGTGGCCTCGGCCACGCTGCTCTTCCTGGGCGTCAAGCGCGACTGGTCGAAACCCTCGGCCGGCGCCGGAACGCAGTTCGAGAACATAGATGCCTGAGGCCCTGGCGGCAGCGTTTGCGTTGCCGCTGGTCCCGGTTCTCGCCGCAACGGCTCTGGCAGGTCTCGTCTACGGTTTCGCGGGCTTCGGGGCTGCGCTCGTCTTCATGCCCATCGCCGCGGCGCTGATCGACCCGGTCCTTGCCATTGTCGCCTTCGCGCTCGGCACGCTGTCCTCCCTCGTCACCCTCGTCCCGGCGGCCTGGAGGCAGTGCGACCGGCGCGTCACGCTCCTGATGATCGCGGCGGCCAGCGCCACGCTCCCGGCGGGCATCTGGCTGCTGAAGATCCTCGATCCCGAGGCGATCCGCCTCGCCGTCGCCCTCGTCGCGGCGGTCACGCTCGGCGCCCTGATCCTCGGCATGCGCTTCACCATCCGCCCCGGGCTCGGCCCTAGCGTGGCGGTGGCGGGCGCGGCGGGGGTGATGGGCGGGGCGACGGGGCTCCTCGGGCCGATCGTGATCCTCTTCAACCTCGCCACCGGCGACGGGGCAGGGCGGGTACGCGCGAACACGTTGATCTTCCTCACGCTCACAAGCCTGATCGTCCTCCCGCAGATGGCCCTGCAGGGCCTCCTGAAACCCGAAGCGCTCTGGCTCGGCACCATCATGCTTCCGTTCTACGGGGCGGGAAGCGTCCTCGGCCGCCACCTCTTCCGCCCCGAACGCGAACGCGCCTACCGAATAGCCGCCTATGCGATCATCGGCCTCGCCATCGTCACGGGGCTTCCGGTCTTCGACGGGCTCAGGGGATGATCGCCGGGCTCGAGACGGGCCAGTTCGCTCTCATCGCCGCCGCGGCCTTCACGGCGGGGCTTGTCCGGGGCTTCTCGGGCTTCGGCACGGCGATGATCTACCTGCCCATCGCGGGCCAGGTCCTGTCGCCCTTCGCCGCGATAACGACGCTTGTTCTGATGGATATCGTCTCGCCCCTCCCGAACGCCCCGCGCGCCTGGCGCGAAGGCGAGCCGAAGGATCTGATCCGCCTCGGCACCGGTTTCGTCATCGCGCTTCCCCTGGGCATCTGGCTTCTGACGCAGGTCCCGGCAGAGGTCTTCCGCTACGCCGTCTCGGGCGTCGCCCTGGTGCTTCTTCTCTGCCTTGGTCTCGGCCTCCGATACCGGGGAAACCTCGGCCGCCCGATGATCTTCGGCACGGGGCTTCTCTCCGGCATCACGGCGGGCACGGCGGGTCTCCCGGGCCCGCCGGTGATCCTGCTCTACATGACAAGCGCCCGGCCATCGCAGGTGGTGCGCGCCAACACGCTCCTCTACCTCATCCTGTCGGATACGGTGATCCTGCCCACGCTCGCGCTTTTCGGCCGCCTCGACGGGGGCGCAATCCTTCTGGGGCTCCTGATGATCCTGCCCTGCGGGGCAGGCAACATCCTGGGCGCGCGGTTCTTCCGCCCGGGGCACGAAGGGCTCTATCGCCGCGTCGCCTACGCGCTCATCGCGCTCTCGGCGATCTCCGGCCTCCCGCTCTGGGACTGAGGGCACCGTTCCCTGTTCAATTCCTCGCCCGTCCGCGCTAAACCCGTGCCATGCGGTTGAACGAAATCACCTATACCGGGGCACAACCCGTCGAAGGCTACGGGCCCGGCTTCTTCCGGATCGGCGGCACGGTGCATCACGGCGCGCTCGTCATCCTGCCCTCGGGCATCGGCCCCTGGGGTGGCTATGATGATGCCGAAACGCTCGTCGCGGCGGCAGAGGCGCTCGACGTACTCTTCATCGGCACCGGGGCCGAGATCGCGCATATTCCGGCCCCGCTCCGCACGACGCTGGAAGAGGCGGGCCTCGGGGTCGAGGTCATGGCCTCGCCCGCCGCCTGCCGCACCTACAATGTCCTTCTCAGCGAAGGCCGCCGGGTTGGCCTTGCGCTCGTTCCGGTCTGACGGCGTCTTCCCCGCGCCGGTTCCCCGGGGTAGACCGTGCCCATGATCCTGTCGGCCCATGACATCTCCTGCGCGCGCGGCGGCGTCCCGATCCTGTCGGGCGTCTCCTTCTCGGTGGGGCCCGGGCAGGCGCTCGTCCTGCGCGGCCCGAACGGGATCGGCAAAAGCACGCTTCTTCGAACCCTCGCTGGCCTCCAGCCCGCGCTCTCGGGCCGTCTCGACGCGCCAGAAGAGGGGCTGGCCTATGCCGGCCATCTCGACGGGCTGAAGGCGGTGCTGACGGTGGCGGAGAACCTCGTCTTCTGGGCCGAGATCTTCGGCACGCGCGATATCGCCCCGGCGCTCCGCGCGTTCGACCTCACCGACCTGGCCGACCGCCCGGCCCAGAACCTTTCGGCCGGGCAGAAACGCCGCCTCGGCCTTGCCCGCCTCGTGGTGACGAACCGGCCCGTCTGGCTCCTCGACGAACCCACCGTGTCGCTCGACGCGGCCTCCACGGCCCGGTTTCGCGATCTGATCGCCGATCACCTCGCCGGCGGCGGCGCGGCTGTCATCGCCACCCATATCGATCTGGGGTTCGAGGCGGAAACGCTGGACTTGGGCCAGTACCGCGCGGCGCCGGGGCAGGGCGACACCCGCGACGCCTTCGACGAGGCCTTCGTATGAGGGCGCTGGTCCTCCGCGACATCCGCCTCGCGATCCGCGCGGGCGGCGGCTTCGGGCTCGCGCTCGCCTTCTTCCTGATCGTCGTGGTGCTGGTGCCCTTCGGCGTCGGGCCGGACACGGGCGTGCTCGGCATCCTCGCGCCGGGGATCCTCTGGGTCGGCGCGCTCCTGGCCTGCCTTCTCTCGCTCGACCGGATCTTCGCCATCGATCGCGAAGACGGCTCCCTCGATCTTCTGGCAACCTCCCCGATCCCGCTTGAAGGGCTGATCGCCGCCAAGGCCGTCGCCCACTGGGTGACGACCGGCCTGCCGCTGGCGCTCGCGGCCCCCGTTCTCGGGCTTCTCCTGAACCTCGCACCGGGGGGCTATCTCTGGCTCGCGGTCAGCCTTTTGATCGGCACGCCCGCGCTGTCGATGATCGGCACCTTCGGCGCGGCCCTGACGGTGGGGCTGAAGCGCGGCGGGCTTCTTCTGTCGATCCTCGTCCTGCCGCTTTACATCCCCACCCTGATCTTCGGCGCCGATATCGTGCGCCGGGCAGCCGAAGGCCTGACGCTCGGGCCGGGCCTCGCCCTCCTGGCCGGCGTCACGCTGGCCAGCGTCGCCCTGCTGCCCTTCGCCGCCGCCGCCGCCCTCCGCGTCAATCTGCGCTAACACGTACCATTGTGGAGTTCCGCGGCCCCCCCTAAATTCCGCCCATGTCGTTCTGGGAATTCGCCAATCCGCGCCGCTTCATGGGCATTGCCGACAGGGTCGCGCCGGTCTCTTTCGTGATCGCGGGCCTCTGCCTCGCGGCGGGGCTCGGCTGGGGCTTCTTCTTCACGCCCGACGATTTCCGCATGGGCTCGACGGTCAAGATCCTCTACATCCATGTCCCCGCCGCCACCATGGCCACGTCGGCCTGGGCGATGATGGTCGTCACCTCGCTCGTCTGGCTGATCCGGCGGCATCACGTCTCGGCGCTCGCCGCGAAGGCCGCGGCCCCCATCGGGGTCACCTTCACCCTGATCGGGCTTCTGACCGGCGCGATCTGGGGGCAGCCGATGTGGGGCACGCCGTGGGAATGGGATCCCCGGCTCACCTCCTTCCTGATCCTGTTCCTGTTCTATCTGGGCTACATGGCGCTCTGGTCGGCAATCGAGGATCCCGACATGGCGGCCGATCTCACCTCCGTCCTCTGCCTCGTCGGCTCCGTCTTCGCGGTCCTCTCCCGCTACGCGGCGGTGTTCTGGAGCCAGGGGCTCCACCAGGGCGCAACCTTCTCGCTCGACAAGGAGGAAAACATCGCCGACGTCTTCTGGTATCCCGCGATCCTCGCCATGGCGGGGTTCTTCTTCCTCTTCGTGGCGCTCGTCTTCTACCGTACGGCGACGGAAATCCGGGCCCGCCGGCTCTACGCCCTCGAAATCCGCGAAAAGGCCGCCTGATGCCCGATCTCGGAACATATTCCTTCGAGGTGCTTTCGAGCTACGCGGTCACGCTGGCGCTTCTCGCTGCGCTGATCTGGCTCAGCGTCAGCCGCGCCCGCAAGGTGCGCCGCGCCCTCGAAGCGGCCGAGGCCCGGGTGAAGAATGGCTAGGATCAAGCCCCTCATGCTGCTGCCGCCGCTTCTTTTCGCGGCCATCGCAGCCGTGTTCTTCGTCGGCATGCAGCGCGAAAATCCCAACGTGCTGCCGTCTGCGCAAGAAGGCTTCCCCGCCCCGCCGATCGATCCCATCGCCGTCCCGCCCTATCCGGTCTTCGATCAGGCCGCGCTCACGGCCGACGGCATCAAGGTGGTGAACTTCTGGGCCAGCTGGTGCGCGCCCTGCCGGTCCGAACACCCCAACATCATGGAACTGGCCGAGGAATTCCCGGTCTACGGCGTCAACCGCGACATCACCTTCGATCAGGCCCGCGCCTTCCTCGATGAACTCGGCAACCCCTTCGACGGGGTCGTCCACGACCCGAAGAACCGCCAGTCGATCGAATGGGGCGTCTACGCGCTGCCGGAAACCTTCTTCATCGACGGCAACGGCAACGTGATCCTGCACTATCGCGGGCCGATCACGAAACGCCATCTTGACGAAAGGATACGCCCGGCCATCGATGCCGCAACACGCGGCGGATGACCGGGCGCCGGAGGGTCGCCCCCCCGAGATACACACTGCGCTGCGGGACCCCGCAGCAGCACTCGTCAAACCAAGCCAGCAAGAGCCAGCAGAATGAACCCGCCCAGCTCAACCACTGGGATACTGAAAGGCAGGTATCTAAAAACCGACCTGCTATGACACTCGTTACGCTTCATTGCTCGCCCCCGTGACGACTTAGATTTGCCTCAATTTGTCCGGGCCTCCGAGGAAACAGTCACTTTTATGCTGAACTGCGGACGGGGGCGAAACGCTGGCCGGAAGTTCGCGGAATTGTTGCCGGGAACGGTGACAGAGGCGCCCCGGTTCCGCCACAAATCGAACCGCCCCGCAGCCGCGTGAGTCGCCGCACGGCGCCCGGCGCGCCGGACGGGATGCAGCCTCGCTTCTCCGGCATTACCCTGCATAAACAATTTTCTTGCTAGGTCGTTGAACGTGTGCTCAAATTCTCCCGGGGAAGGGCGAAAACTTCAGAAAATCAACAGGTCACATGGCGCTTTTGGCGTCGTGAGGGGCGTATTTTGCCCCCTTGGCAAACGTTGTCGCGCCAAAGGCGCGCGAAATGGGGGAAGACATAGATGAAACCGATTAGACCAGACGGCACGGGCGTTGCGATTGGAACCGAGGACGACGACCGGATCTTCGGCGATGACAACGACAACACCTTGTCGGGCCTCGGCGGCAGCGACCTGATCAAGGGCGATGGCGGCGACGACACGATCTACGGGGACAGAAGACTTATCGACGGAAACCCCGTTAAGATCATACTTGACGGAAGAGGCGACAGCGACACGATTCAGGGCGGCGACGGCGACGACACGATCTTCGGGGACGGACGTGTCATCAAAACGGTTGGGACCATTGGGCAGGGGAATGGCGGCGCAGCCGAAGTTATCGGCGGTGACGACAGCCTCAAGGGTGATGATGGCGACGACACGATCTAAGGCGATGGTCTCGCCAACGGTGGAAACGGGCGCGCGGGGATCACTTCAAATCCAAACCAGCTAGACGGCGGCACAGGCGGCACAGCGAAGGTCAGCGGAGGTAACGATTCCGCGGTCGCTGGCAGCGGCGAGGATGTGATTTACGGCGATGGCATCGCCACCGGCGGCAGTGGCGGAGGTGGCGTAAAAAGTAACTTTGGAATGACATTTCTTGACGGGGGAAAGGGCGGGGCCGGTGGAACCGCCACGATAGTCGGCGGCGAAGACGTGATCTCCGGCAATAACGATAACGATATCCTCTATGGTGACGGGGTGGCCACCGGTGGCAACGGAGGGAACGGCGGACGCGGTTCTGACGGCCGCGATGGGCGCGATGGCGCCCCGGGAACCGATGGCGTGAACCCCGGTGATCCCGGAGGAGACGGGGATCCGGGCGGGATTGGTACCACTGGCGCCACTGGCGGTAACGGCGGCAACGGCGGCAACGCCGTTCTCAACGCCAGTGAATTCGGCCACGACACGCTCGACGGCGGCGCGGACGACGACACGATCTATGGCGACGGGATCGTGATTGGCGGCGACGGCGGCACTGGTGGCACTGGCGGCAACGGCGGGAATGGCGGCACCGGCGGCGACGGGGCTGAGGATCCGACCGGTGTCGGAGGCGACGGCGGTAACGGCGGCGACGCTGGAACTGGCGGCAATGGCGGCGACGGTGGCGATGGCGGCGACGGCGGCGACGCCACCCTCTTCGGCGGCGATGACATCATCTACGGCGCAAGCGGGCACGACCTGATCTACGGCGACGGCATTGCAACCGGTGGAGCGGGTGGTGACCAGGGCGCTGGCGGTGCAGGTGGCGAAAAAGGGGTTTGCTGGCTCTGGCGGCTTTGGCGGCACAGGGGGCGGAGAGAATGGCTCCGAAGGCGATGTTGGCGCCCTGGGCTCTCCGGGATCGCCCGGCCAGTTCGGCACCGATGGCCAGGGCGGCGACGCCACCATTGTCGGCGGCGACGACATGATCTACGGCGGCGAAGGCGACGACACCATCTACGGCGACGGCATCGCAACCGCGGGCGCCGGCGGCGAAGGCAACAGCAGCACCTCGACGCTGACAGGCGGCGACGACATCATCGAGGGCGGCGAAGGCAACGACACGATGTGGGGCGACGGCACCGCCGATACCGTCATCGGCGGCGCAGATACCTTCGTCTTCGGGCCGAACAGCGGCGCCGACACGATCATGGACTTCGAGATTGACAAGGACCTCCTCGACGTCAGCGCCTACGGCATCACGGATCTGGGCGACATGTTGATTATTGGCAACGCGACACAAACCGTGATCTTCCTCGATGGCGGGGCCATCCTTGGCGGGTCCAACATGATCACGCTGGAAGGCGTCGATGTGGATCTCATCAATGCCAGCGACTTCATCTTCGACGTGATCTGACCGAAACCATGCCGCCGCCGGGGTTTCCCGGCGGCGGCGGCACGAAGGCACCAAACCCCTGTTCCTCCAGATCAACAACATCCTGACCCCTGACGAGGTCGCCACGATCCGCGACTGGATGATGGCGCACGACTTCGTCGATGGCCGCGCCACCGCCGGCTACCGCGCCAAGCGGGTGAAGAACAACGAACAGATCGGCAACGATGCAACGGATCGCAATGAGATCGACAACCTCGTCCTCTCGGGCCTCCGCCGCAGCACCGATTTCCGCAATCTCCTCTTCCCGGCCCGCGTCCAGCGCCCGCTTCTCAGCCGCTACCGCGAGGGGATGGATTACGGCCTCCACGTCGACGACGCACTCATGGGCGCAGACGCGCAGTTCCGCACCGATGTCTCGGTCACGCTCTTTCTCAGCGATCCCGAAAGCTACGATGGCGGCGAACTCGAGATCCACAGCACTTTCGGCATCCGCCGCCAGAAGGCCCCTGCAGGCGCGGTGCTGACCTATCCGTCCTCGACGCTCCACCGCGTCGTGCCCGTCACGCGCGGCGAACGCCTCGCCGCCGTCACCTGGGTCCAAAGCCGCGTCCGCGATCCCGAACGGCGCGAGACCCTGCGCGATCTCGACCGGATCTGCCAGAAAATGCAGGCCGTGGCTCCCGACAGCGACGAAACCGACCTCGCCTTCAAGACCCGCGCAAACCTGTTGCGCTCCTGGGCCGAATAGCCGCCCTCACACCCCCGCGCACCACCGCATGATCGCCTTCTGCGCGTGCAGCCGGTTCTCCGCCTCGTCGAAGATCACCGATTGCGGGCCGTCCATCACCGAATTCGTCACCTCTTCCTCCCGGTGCGCGGGCAGGCAGTGCATGAACACCGCATCGGGCGCGGCCTTCGCCATCAGCGCGTCGTTCACCTGGTAGGGGCGCAGAAGGTTGTGCCGCCGTTCCCGCGTCGAGGGCGCGTCATGCATCGATACCCAGGTGTCCGTCACCACCAGATCGGCCCCCGCCACGGCGGCTTCGGCATCCCGTTCGATCCGCACCTTCGCGCCCCGCTCCCGCGCGAAGGCCACGAAGGCATCCTCCGGGTCAAGTGGCTCGGGCCCCGCGAAGGTCACGTTGAACCCAAGCTGCCCGGCGGCATGCAGGAAGGACGCGCAGACGTTGTTGCCGTCGCCCAGCCAGACAACCGTCTTGCCCTGAATGGGGCCCCGGTGCTCCTCGTAGGTCATGAGGTCGGCCATGATCTGGCAGGGATGTGTGCGGTTCGTCAGCCCGTTGATCACCGGCACCGTCGCGTGCTCGGCCAGTTCCAGAAGGCTCGTTTCCTCGAAGGTCCGGATCATGATCATGTCGACATAGCGCGACAGCACCCGCGCGGTATCGGCAATGCTCTCGCCATGGCCCAGCTGCATCTCCGATCCGGTCAGAAGAAGCGTCTCGCCCCCCATCTGCCGCACCCCCACATCGAACGACACCCGCGTCCGGGTCGAAGGCTTCTCGAAGATCAGCGCCACCATGCGCCCCGCGAATGGCGTGTCGTCATCAGGCGCCCCCTTCGGGCGCCCCCGGCGCGCCGCTTTCATCGCGGCGGCAGAGGCCAGCATGGCCTTCAGATCGGCAGGGTCGGTCTTATGGATGTCCAGGAAATGGGGCATCTCGGGTCTCCGGAATAGATCAGGGCAGGGCGCTCAGGCGGCGGGCGCGGCGAGGCTTTCCGCCGCGCGCTCCAGCCGGCTCACGGCCTCGGCGATTTCGTCATCGGTGATCGTCAGCGCGGGAAGAATCCGCATCACGTCCTCGGCGGCGGGCACGGTCACCACATGCGCGCCATAGCCGGCGGAAACGATGTCGCCCACCGGACGGCGGCATTTGAGGCCCAGCATCAAGCCCTGGCCGCGCACCGCTTCGAACAGCGCGGGATGCGCGGCGACAAGGCCTTCGAGTTTCTGGCGCAAAAGCCCCGCCTTCCGGTTCACCTCGTCAAGAAAGGCGGGATCGCTCACGATCTCCATCACCGCGGTCCCCACGGCACAGGCCAGCGGGTTGCCGCCATAGGTCGACCCGTGGGTGCCCGCCGTCATCCCCGACGCCGCGCGCTCGGTCGCCAGCACAGCGCCGAGGGGGAAGCCGCCGCCAATCCCCTTCGCCACCATCATCACGTCGGGGTCGATCCCCGCCCATTCATGGGCGAAAAGCTTGCCGGTCCGGCCCATCCCGCATTGCACCTCGTCAAGAACCAGAAGCGCCCCGGTCTCGTCGCAGAGATCACTCAAACCCTTCAGGCACGGGTCGGGCAGCACGCGAATGCCGCCTTCGCCCTGGATCGGTTCCACCATGATCGCCGCCGTACTCTCACCCACCGCCGCCCGAAGCGCCTCGTGGTCGCCCCAGGGCACATGCACGAAGCCGGGCAGAAGGGGTCCGAACCCCTTCGTCATCTTCTCCGATCCCGCCGCGGCGATCGCGGCGGAAGAGCGGCCGTGAAAACTGCCCGAGAAGGTCACGATCTCCACCCGCTCTGGGTCGCCCGCCTCGTACCAGTACTTCCGCACCATCTTCACGGCCAGTTCGCAGGCCTCCGTCCCCGAATTGGTGAAGAAAACCGTATCGGCGAAAGTCGCCCCCACAAGCAGATCCGCAAGCTTCTGCTGCTCGGGGATCTCGTAGAGGTTCGACAGGTGCCAGACCTTCCCGGCCTGCCGCGTCAGCGCCTCTACCAGCGCGGGATGCGCATGCCCCAGCGCGTTCACCGCGATCCCCGCCCCGAGGTCGAGGTATCGCGCGCCCCCCCGCTCGGTCAGCCAGACGCCGTCGCCCGACTCGAACGAAAGCGGCGCGCGGTTATAGGTGGGCAGGATCGAGGGAAACATGGGGGTTTGGTCCTTTTCGAGAAGCCCAAGGGGTAGGAGCGCGCTCGGGCCAAGTCAACGGAAAGTGGGAAAGAGGAACGGGATGTGCACCGCACGCACATCCGGACGCATCAGCGTCGGCGTCGAAGCGCTATCTGTCCGGCAATCCTCATGGGCCGGGCGATAGCGCGCGGGCCGGGCGCTGTCCAGCCATTTCCGCAATGGCGCGCCGGCCCGCGTTGGTGTAGCGCCACGCCATGCGCACCGGGATCACGAACACGCCCCAGGCAAAGGTCTTCACCCCGGCGCGGGAGGATCCGGTGCGCGCGATCCTCTTCATGCTGGGCTCCACCGTCTTCATCGCCACGGCCTCGCTTCTGGCCAAGACGCTGACGACTGGCGCGATCGGCCCCGCGCTCTCGCCGCTTCAGGTCAGCCACGGGCGCTTCATCTTCGCACTTCTGGCGATCGCCGGGGCGGCCCTCGCGCTCCGCCTCAGGTTTCACCGCGTGAACCTCCCGGTGCACATCGCGCGCACCTTCTGCGGCTGGGCGGGGATCTCGCTCCTGTTCGCGGCCATCGCCTTCATTCCGCTTTCGGATGCCACGGCAATCAGCTTCCTCAACCCGGTCTTCGCCATGCTCCTCGCTATCCCGCTTCTGGGCGAACGCGTGGGGCCCTGGCGGATCGGCGCGGCCTGCCTCGCCTTCGCCGGCGCGCTGGTGCTCTTGCGGCCGGGGCAGGGGGCGCTGGAGACCGGCGCGCTTCTCGCCCTCGGCGCGGCATTGATCCTCGGGTTCGAGATCATCCTGATCAAATGGCTCAGCCGGGCCGAAAGCCCGCTTCAGATCCTCCTCGTCAACAACGCCATCGGCACGGTGATCGCGACCCTTGCGGTGCTCTTCGTCTGGGTGCCGCCCACGGGCGCGCAATGGGCGGCGCTCGCCGCGATCGGCGTCACGATGGCCTGCGCGCAGGGCTGCTTCGTCAACGCGATGGCGCGGGCCGAGGCAAGCCTCGTCGTCCCGTTCAGCTACGCCACGCTCCTCGTCGCCACGCTCTTCGACGCGGCGGTCTTCGGGGTGATCCCGGGCCGGATCAGCCTCACCGGCGGCGCGATGATCGTCGCGGCCGGCCTCGTCCTGGCCTGGCGCGAAAGCCGCCTCAGGCCTTCAGGCGATAGCCCGTCCTGAACCAGTACCACGATAGCGCCAGCACCGCCGCCGTCGCCGCCGCCGCCACGGCGAAGCCGAGGGCCGGGGAACTGTCTGACACCCCGATCACCCCGAACCGCACCCCGTCGATCAGGTAGAAGACGGGGTTCATGTGGCTCGCGGCCTGAAGCCAGCCGGGCAACCCCTCGATCGAGTAGAACGTGCCCGACAGGAAGGCGAGCGGGGTGACGATGAAATTCGTGATCGCCGCCATATGATCGAACTTCTCGGCCAGGATCGCCGCGATCAGCCCCAGCCCGCCCAGAAGCGCGGCTCCGAGGATCGTGAAGGCCAGCGCCACGAACGGATGCGCCAGCGGCACGCCCAGCCCCACGACCATCACGATCCCCGTCGATACCGCGACCAGTACACCCCGCGCCACGGCGCCGGTGACATATCCGATCACCAGCTCCGCCGCCGACAGGGGCGGCATCAGCGTATCGACGATATTGCCCTGCACCTTCGCCACCATCAGCGAGGATGAGGCATTGGCGAAGGCGTTCTGGATCACCGTCATCGTCAGGATGCCCGGCGCCAGGAAATGCAGGAACGGCACCCCCATCACATCGCCACGGCTCGGCCCGATCGCCAGCGCGAAGACGGCCAGGAACAGCCCCGCCGTCACCAGGGGCGCAAGCACCGTCTGCGTCCAGACCGACAGGAAGCGCATCACCTCCCGCCGGGCCAGCTCGTAAAGCCCCAGCCAGTTCCACCGTCCGAACCGCCGCGCGCCCATTTGCCGGGTGATGCCCATCACTGCTCTCCTTTTCCGTCGGCCTGTCTTGTATCCCGGGCCCCGGTGCTTAGAATAGGGCTCAGGCGAAAAATGAAAGCGGCCTCCCACAGGGGCCGCTTTTTCGAGAGAGAGACAGGTGCCGAGATGTCCTGGACGGATGAACGGGTCGAGCTGCTGAAAAAAATGTGGAGCGATGGGCAAAGCGCAAGCCAGATCGCCAAGGAACTGGGCGGGGTCACCCGCAACGCGGTGATCGGCAAGGTGCACCGGCTCGGCCTGTCGAACCGCACGGCGGCCCAGCCCGCCAAGCCGCTGAAGGAAAAGGAAAAGCCGGAAAAGGCCATGGCGTCCGCCAAGGCCGACACCGCCGCCGAGGCGGTGGCCGATCCCGCACCGGCCGAACGCCCCTCCACCCCGGCGCGGCGCGCGATCATCCCCGCCGGCCAGCCGCTTCCGCCACAGCCCTCCGCGAACGAAATCTCGCCCGAGGCGCTTGCCAGCGTCCGCGAGGTCGAAAAGAAATCCAAGAAAATCAGCCTGATGGAACTTACGGAACGCACCTGCAAGTGGCCCGTGGGCGATCCGGCGACCGATGATTTCTGGTTCTGCGGCCTGCCCGTGCAGCAGGGCAAACCCTATTGCGAGGCCCATGTCGGCGTGGCGTTCCAGCCCATGTCGTCCCGGCGGGATCGTCGGCGTTAAGGCAACGTCCCAAGACTTTCCTCACCTTTGACAAAAACTCGCGCCGGTTCACCGGTTAGGCTCGTTGAAAGAGCCGCCGAACGGACTGGCGTGAATGGCGAGGCGCAGAGCGGATCATATCCCGCATTGGAAGCGCGCCGATCTTCTGTCGGCATGCGCGTGCCTGTGCCTGCTCTCCGCCCAGCCGGCCCCAGCCGATACCTTCGCCGAAGGGCTGACGCTCGTCAGCGTCGATGTGGGAGGTCTGTCCTCCCTGGCGTCCAGCTATGAAATTCTCAGCGGCGGCCTCTCCGACGGCTCGCGCTATTCCTTCGATCGCTACTACGCCTCCGATTACCAGGACATCCGCTTCACCATGCTCTCGCCGGTTAGCGAGACCTTCGGCATCCTCTGGGGCTTCGGCACCGGTGAACGCGGCAACAAGTACCGCATCGATCCCAGCCTGAAGATCGGCTTCGTTCTGACCGAGCCGATCACGAAGAACGAATGGGTCTCGCTCTCCGTCTCCACGGTGATCGGCGGCTACTTCCGGGAAGAGGCCTGCACGGCGGATTACGGCGCGATCGGCGGCGTCCAGCGGGTGAACTGCCGGATGGCGGATTCGATCCTGCCGCCGTCCGAAACGCTCGAATACCTCGAAAATCGCCCGCCCGAAGATCAAGTCTTCATCTCACTCCGCTACCACCTGCGGTTCTGAAACGAAAACGGCCGGGGATGTCCCCGGCCGCTCTGTCTCGGTTGGATAGGTGCCTACTGCGGAATTGAAGCTGGCGAAAGCGCGCAGGACAGGCAGGCCTCGCCCATGCCGTGAATGCTCGCGCTATAGTTCCGGATCGTATCCGTCCGCGCCGTCGACAGCAGTTGGTCAACGACCTGCACTGGCGTTGCAGTGTCGAACTTGTCGCCCAGAAGCGCGGCATAGCCCGACACGATCGGTGCCGCGAAAGACGTGCCTTCAAGCCCGCCATTGTCACCGGATTTCACTCCGACGACGAGGAACTGCTGCTGCGCAACAACGTTGTCACCCGCTACCGTCGAATAGCGTGCCATCGAAGCCTGCTTCTTCGCATCGCCATCCTTGGTCAGGGCCCCGACGAAGATCGCGCCGTCCGCACCGATAAGCTGTTCGTTCAGCGCATCATAGACCGTCACAATCTGACCACCGATGATCGCTGCGAACGGATCGGTCAGCGCGCCGCCGTTGGTGTTGCCCGCAGCCTTCACGAAGACCGCACTGCCCGCAAACGCCTGGTCAACAATCGAGTCGCCTAGGGCCCCGAGGTTTACACTCGTGGCATTCACGTCTTCCGCCAGCGCAAAGCTCAGGTTGACGACGTTCAGATCCCCGGACGTCGCGCTGTAATAGGAGGTGATCGAACTGTTGATGTTGCTGTCGTAGTCGACGCCGCCAAGCGCGCTGTCCGAACCCGCCCTGGACGCATCCGGCGCCACAAGCGAGGCCTGAAGCGTTGTCCACTCACCATGGAAAAGGGCCTGTGTCGTTCCGTCGAGATTGCCCGAATACTGCGCGCCGTCAAAGCTGTCGACCACGATCAGATGCGATCCGACGCCCGTGTAGGCCCCGCCCAGATCGCCGGGCGAGAACGCAAGCGCCACATCGGGATGCATCCAGGAGTAATAGCCCTCAACCGTAGGGCCACCGCCCTTGCCGCCGCCGGGGCCGCCCTTATCTCCACCGCCGCCGCCGCCGACGGGACGACCCTGTGCTTCGGCAATTCCGCCAGTGGCCGCCAGAATGAGTGCGACCGACACCGACAATCCAAGTGCCGCAAATTTCTTCATTACCGTTTCTCCCCTCAGAGATGACGCTACGGTAACCTGAATGTGATTTCCGTCAAAACTTAGCCGGATTCCCGCCGAATATGGCCGGAATAGGGCGGGAATCCCCGCCAATACGAAACAATTCTGAGCAGCCGCTCAAGGATTGTTTCGAAAACGCAAAACCAGCCCCGCCATGATTTGCACCGCTCGAAGGCACCCCACGCCGGGGCAGGGGGCCCGGCCTCACCGGTTCAGCAAGCCCCCCAGCCCCTTCTTCAGCACGTCTTCCAGCCCGCCTTCCACCGCGTCCTTCAGTTCGTCCTCGACGCGCTCCTTCACCTCTTTCTCCACCCGCTCGCGCACCTCCGTCTCCACCCGCTCGCGAATCGCGCCCTCGATGTCCAGCCGCACGCGCGGGTTGTCCCAGCTGCCCGTCACCCTGAGCGGCACCTTCAACCCGGCATTCTCGCCCCCCAGAAGCTCCGGCACCACGCTCAGGTCCAGCGTCTGCCCGCCGATCCCGATCCGCCCCGATCCCGTGGCCCGGAACAAGGGCGCGGTCAGCCGCAGGTCGTCATTGATCACCACGCCGTCGACGATCCGGAACGTGCCGCTGATCTCGTCGAAGATCGTGGTATGACCCTGCCCGACATAGGACGGGTCGAGGTTCCGAAGCATCCCGGCGATATCAAGGCCCAGAAGCTCGCCCGCCCCCACCCGGAACGCGCCATTCCCGTTCAGCGAATTCATCAGCCGGTCCATCGAATTGCCGACACCCAGCACGTCAAGCTGCAGGTCCCCCGCCGCCACGATCCGGTCATAGCCCACAAGTTCCGACAGCAGGCGCGAGATCGCGAAGGCCGATCCGGCGATGTCCAGCCGCGTCGAAAACCCGTCGCGGCCGTTCAGCACAAGCGTGCCCGCCGCCGAGCCGTCATAGGCCTGAAGCCGCGCGATCTCCGTCACCGCGCGCCTGTCCTCGATCACCGTCTCCGTTGCCAGCGCCCCGATCGTCGACGTGCCCAGCCTGAGGCCCGAGGCCGTCACGCCGATCCGCCCGTCGATCAGGCCAAGCGCGCTCACGTCGAAGGGCTCCGTAGACCATCCCGTGGTGGCCCCGGCCGCGTTCGTCTCCGCACCCCCCCCGGTCTCGACACCGCCCAGGTCGAAATTGCCAAGGTTCAGATCGGCCTGCACCACGGGCCGCGCGCCGCCCAGCCGCACCTGCGCCACCCCCTGCACCCGGTTCTCGTCCAAAGTCAGGTCCAGATCGGCGACCGAAAGCGTTTCGTCCTCGAAGGCCACCAGCGCGGTCGCTTCCATCCGGTCGCGCCCAAGCCCGCGCGGCAGATCGGGCGCAGGCTGCCCCAGGGCCGCAAAGACCCGGGCAAGATCCGACGCGCTCGCCCGCAGCGCACCATCGAGCGCCGCGGGCTGAAGGCCGAGGATGCCATCAAGCGCCACCTCTGCCGACCCAAGCGTCAGCGCCGCCTGAAGCGGCGAGGTCCCGCCCGCCAGAAGCTCTGACAGCGCCACCACCTCCGCCTCGCCGGAAAACGCCGCTTCGCCCATCCGCGCGGCCATCGCAAGTGTCACGGGTCCCGCACTGTCGGGGAACCCCGCGGTCAGGTCGATATCGTCCAGCCGCACCGTCGTGCCATCCGCGGGCGTAAAGATCACCGTGCCGCCCGTGATCCGCGCCGCGTCAAGCGTCAGCGCCCGCGATGCGCCGGTTCCGCCGCCGCCCGCGCCCGCGGCGGGCGCGCTCCCGGCCTCTCCGAAGGCCCAGTTCCCCGTGCCATCGGCCCCGGTCGCCAGCCGGATCACCGGCTCCCGTATCTCGATCCCCGTCACCCGGATATCACCGAAGATCGTCCCGGGATCGATCCCGACGGAAATGCCCGCGGCCTCCACCATCGGCTCGGGCCCCGCCCAATCCGCATTCTCCAGCAGGAACGCCCCCGTCGTCACCCCCAGCACGGGCCAGAGCGTCGGGCGAACATCGCCCTCGATCACCAGCGCCCGGCCCGTGGCCGCCTCGAACCGGTCGGTCGCGATCGCCGCGATCCGCTCCGTCGGCACGAGAAACAGCGCCCCCACGGCAAGGACGATCAGAAGAACGACAAGCCCCAGAAGGCGCCAGACCCATTTCATCGAAAGTGCTCCACCTGCTCTTTTTCCCAACGCTACGCCGTGACGAAACCCGGTTCAATCGCCTTCCCGGCACGCCAAGGGCGATTGCGGGCGCGCCCGCCCTCCGCTATCTCCCCGGGGCCATGAGCCAGAACCCGCCAGACCTGCGCCCCGACCGCGCCAACGCCCGCCTCGACGCGGCCGCGGTCGGCGTGAAGGGCAGGGGCCGCCAGCCCACCATCGGCATGGTCTCCCTCGGCTGCCCCAAGGCGCTTGTCGACAGCGAACGCATCCTCACGCGGCTCCGCGCCGAAGGCTATGCGATCAGCCCCGATTACACGGGCGCCGAGGCGGTGATCGTCAACACCTGCGGCTTCCTCGACAGCGCCAAGGCCGAAAGCCTCGAGGCGATCGGCGAGGCGCTTCAGGAAAACGGCCGCGTGATCGTCACGGGCTGCCTCGGTGCCGAACCCGAATACATCACCGGGGCGCATCCGAAGGTTCTCGCCGTCACCGGGCCGCATCAGTACGAGGCGGTGCTCGATGCGGTCCACGCCGCCGTCCCGCCCGCGCCCGATCCGTTCATCGATCTTCTGCCCGCCCGCGGCGTCAGCCTCACCCCGCGGCACTACAGCTACCTCAAGATCTCCGAGGGCTGTAACCACAAGTGCCGCTTCTGCATCATCCCCGACATGCGGGGCCGCCTCGTCTCGCGCCCCGCCCACGCGGTGATGCGCGAGGCCGAACGGCTGGTCGAGGCTGGCGTCAGGGAACTCCTCGTCATCAGCCAGGACACCTCCGCCTACGGGGTCGACACCAAACATGCCGAGGCGAACGGCCACCGCGCCCACATCACCGATCTCGCCCGCGATCTCGGGGGCTTGGGCGCCTGGATCCGCCTCCACTACGTCTATCCGTACCCCCATGTGCGCGATCTGATCCCGCTCATGGCCGAGGGCCGCGTGCTCCCCTATCTCGATATCCCCTTCCAGCACGCCCATCCCGACACGCTTCGCCGCATGGCGCGGCCCGCGGCGGCGGAAAAAACGCTCGACCGCATCGCCGAATGGCGCGCCATCTGCCCCGACATCACGCTCCGCTCCACCTTCATTGTCGGCTACCCGGGCGAGACGGAGGCGGAATTCCAGACGCTCCTCGACTGGATGGACGAGGCCCGGCTCGACCGCGTCGGCTGCTTCAAATACGAAAACGTCGCCGGCGCCCGCTCGAACGCCCTCCCCGATCACGTCCCCGACGAGGTGAAGGATGACCGCTGGGCCCGCTTCATGGCGCGTGCCCAAGCCATCTCGGAAGCCAAGCTCGCGACGAAAGTCGGCCAGACGATCGAGGTCATCGTCGACGAGGTCGACGAAGACGCCGCCACTTGCCGCACCAAGGCCGACGCCCCGGAAATCGACGGCAACCTCTTCATCGACGAAGGCCACCAAGGGCTGAACCCGGGCGATATCGTCACCGTCACCGTCGACGAGGCGGGGGAATACGACCTCTGGGGGCGGCTGACGGCCGGGGGATAAGACGTCGGGGCATTTCCGAGAGACATGTCGGCTCTGCGGACGAAGCCGCACTTCGGAAGAAAGCCTGACGACAGTCCAGAATCGCCTGCTGCGAGGATGCGGGGACAGAGCCGCCAGTCCAGCCCGGGCCGAACATGGACCGAAAATTAGTGATTGAACTCAAACCGTTGGTTATATTTCTTGAATGTTAATTCAATTTTGGGGGTTGATAGTATGAAGTTGTCCGTTTTCGTTCCCGCGCTAGCGGCTGGTGTGATTTCCTTGTCGTCGGCCGAGGCGTCGACATTTGCTTCTACCGCTGATGCGTCATTGGTAGGCGGGTACAGCTTTTATGCTGTCCAATCGTTCACGGCGACCGAGAATAACATTTCAGGGTTCGACGTGTTCATTTCGGGGACGGGGACGGCTGGGACTATTGAAGTGGATCTTACAATCTACTCGGACGCCGAGCTCACCAATGCTCTGGTAACGGCGACCGATACGGAAGTAAGCAGAAGCACCTTTGCCGAGTTCACGTTTGACCCGGTCGAACTGATTATCGGAGAAACATACTACCTCTACGTTGACCCGGATGATCTGTTGGCTGTCGGCACCGCTTGGAGCGATCCTTACGCCGACGGCGCGATTGTAAAGGTTGGCGGGGGGCGTCTGGTCCCGTCGGCGGACATGATTTTCAATGCATTCTATGATCCGGAGTATGGCGTAGAGGGTGACGGAGACGAGCGCCCGCTGCCCTCAATACCGCTTCCGGCAAGCGCATGGTTGCTGCTTGGGGGAGTTGGCATACTCTTGGGGAAGCGAAGAAAGCGAGAGACTTGGAATAGCAAGAGGCGCGGGCAGTGATGCGGCGTCTTTGCCGGATATGGTCGCGCCGAATATCGAACGGATTTCAATGACCGCTCCGGGCCGATTGTGTTGAAGACGTCGGGTTGAGGAGCGCGATCGGATCGGTCAGACCGGGCCGGCAGAACCGCCGCTCCGACGGAATGCCGAAGGCATATCCCCCGATCAGCATCCGGATCATCAGCTCGGGATCGACCGGCGGCCGTCCCGTAGAACAGCGCGCCCTGCGCCACTTGCCTCGGCCGCATCATCGCCAGACCTCCCATGCCTCGGGAGAAGTGACTCAGCAGCTCACCCTGCTCTCAAGCCGAGGTTTTCAATCCTATCGGCTCAAACCAGCCATCAGCCGCCTCAATCCAAACTCCGGATCTCCTCGTTCGCCTGGCGCAGCCGCCCCGCCAGATCCTTCACGATATTCGCCAGGATCGTCGCCATGATCTGCGGGCGCTCCACCGACAGCGTCCGGATCTTATCGAGCGAGAACTTGTAGGCGACCAACGCGTTATCGGCATGAACGTCCGCCGTCCGCTCGCCACCGTCGACCAGCGCCATTTCCCCGAAGGTTGCACCGGGGCCAAGCGACGCAAGCCGCCGCCGCCGCCCGTCGCCCAGCGTGATCGACACGCTCGCGCTGCCGCTCGCCAGGATATAGAACGCCTCGGCCGGATCACCCTCGGCAATGATCCTCTGTCCGCCCATATAGCTGACCGGCGAGACGATGCTTTCGAGAAGCCGGTAATCCTCCGGCTGAAGCCCTGAAAAGATCGACAGCCGCGACAGGGAATAGACCGATCGATCCACCAGATCGTAATGGTCGCCCAGCAGGCGGTCCTCGGCCGCCTGAACCGCCAGGTCGAGGTCCGGGTACCGCTCGACGCCATCGCACTGCGCCGCGATCTCGCCGGCAAGGCGCGCCAGCGCGGTGCTGTCGCCCAGCCCGCTCATCGTGACACGGCAACCGAGCGCCAGGAACTCCCTCAGCGACTGCACCAGCAACCGGCTCGCAGCGGCATCCGCGTATCCCACCCTGCGAAAGTCGATCACAAGCTCCTCGACCTCCGAGGTTTCGGCCGCCAGCCGGCGAATGACCGTTTCCGCCGACCCGAAGTACAGCGCGCCCTGCAGCTCGGTAACCGAAACCCTCTGACCATGCCGCTGAAGCCAGGCCCGCTCCGACTCCGAACGCATCCGCTTCGACATGGCCTCGCTGGCCCGGCGGTGGTGCCGGATCACCGTGCCCGCCGTCGCCCGCTCGCGAAAGCCGTGCAGGCCGAACTCCCGGCTGATCGCCTTGCACACCTCGACCCCCCGCACCGAATTGCCATGCGGGTCCAGAGGCGGCGACCAGACGGCAATGCCGGCCTGTCCCGGGATCACCGCGATCACGCCGCCCGACACCCCGCTCTTGGCCGCGATCCCCACCTCATAGGCCCATTGCCCGGCATAATCGTACATGCCGCAGGTGCTCATCAGCGTCAGCACATCCTGTACATGCTCGGGTTCGAAGATCTCGTCCCGGGTCAGGGGATGCTGGCCCAGATTGCCCAGCGTCGCGGCCATATAGGCCATGTCGCGGCAATTCACCCGGATCGAGCATTGCCGGAAGTAAAGATCCAGCACCCGCTCCGGATCCTTGTCGATCATCCCCGTGTTCAGCATCATGTAGGAAATCGCCCGGTTCCGGTGCCCGGTTTCCAGCTCCGACTGGAACACGGCGTTGTCGATCGACAGGGGCCGACCCGCCAGGCGGCTGAAAAGGTCGGTGACCGAGGTCTCGGCCTGCGCGTCGTACAGGATGTTGGCGATCGAGATCGCGCCGGCATTCACCATCGGGTTGAAGGGCCGGTTGTGCACCTCGTCCAGCACGATGGAATTGAACGCTTCGCCGGTGGGCTCCACGCCGACCCTTTTCAGAACGGCCTCGGTCCCGTACGTCATCAGCGCCTGGCCATAGGTAAAGGGCTTCGACATCGACTGAATGGTGAATTCCGTGGTCGTCGCGCCGCATTCATAGACGGTGCCGTCCATCGTCGCCACGGCGATGCCGAAGCTCATCGGATCGGCATGGGCCAGCTCCGGGATATAACTTGCCACCTCGCCCGAGGTGTTCTTCAGAAGCGTTTCGCGCAGCCCTTCGAGATACCGGGTGATCGGCGAACTGAACGCCGACTGGCCCGCCGGAGCGCCCGGCTCTGTGTGCATCTTGCTTCCGTCCACTTCGATTTCCCCACCGCCGGAGCCCTTGATCCCATGGGCCGGGCCCGGTGCGTTCGCCACGCACATGCGTTTCGTGGCCCGAGGCGGGCGGCACCGCAAATTCCCGGCGCGGATCGCCGCGCAACAGCGACCGCGGCCACACCGGGCGCGGAAAAAAAGGGCAGATTGTCGGGATCTGCCCAATTCCCGGGATGTTTTGGGATGCGCCCCGCCGCTACTGCGTCCGCACTTCCATCACTGTCGCCATCATCTGTGGCAGGGGCAGGTATCCGCGCACCATCCGGTCCTTGAACACGAAACCGGGCGTGCCGTTGATCTCAAGCTTCTGCGCCAGTTCGTGGTTCGCCCGGATCACCGCCGAAACCTCCTCGCTGTCCATCCGCCGCATGATCTTGAGCGCCGACAGGCCCTTGTCCTCGGCGATCCGCTCCAGCGTGTCCCGGGTGAACGTGCCCCGATGCGCGATCAGCGTGTTGTTGATGTCCTCGTAGGCCTCCGGCCCGTCGATCTGCAGCACCGAGATCGCAAAGCGTGACGCCTCGACCGATTCTTCCCCGAGGATCGGGAATTCCTTGATGATCTTCTTGATCCGCCCGTCGGCCTCCAGAAGCCGCGCGATCTCGGGATGCGCCTTCCGGCAATAGCTGCAGCGATAGTCGATGAACTCGACCATCACCACGTCGCCGTCGGGATTGCCGCCGATGAAGGAAAAATCGTCCTCGAAGATCTCTTCGGAAAGTTCTGAAATCAGGGCCACTTCCGCGCGCGCCCGCTCCTCCGCCTCGCGCTGTTCCAGCACGGCGACGGCCTCCATCAGAACGCGGGGGTTTTCCAGAAGGTATTCGCGCACCGCGGCGCCGAAGGCCTCCTTCTCGGACGCGCTCATATCGCTCGGGTCGAACGCGGCGGCCCCGCCCGCGGTCAGCGCGACAAAGCTTGCCGCAAGGGCTGTGGTACGGATCATTCCGTTACTCCTTTTCACTCTCATTGGCTTCCTCCGAAGGCCGCCAGTATGTCTTCGGCCCGGCGCCGACCGGGCGATCCCGCGGGTAAAAGCCCCGCGGCGCGCTTGGCATGGATCACCGCGTCTTCCGCCTGGCCGATCATCGCATAGCGTTCGGCGGTCGAAACGCTGGCCATTCCGTTCTGTCCGTTCCGTGCATAGGCCACCGCGAGGTCGCGCAAAAGCACCGGGTTGCGCGCGTCCCGCGCCCGTGCCCGCGTGAGCACATCCAGAGCGGTGCCATAGCGTTCCGCGGCCAGAAGCGCCCGGCCATAGCTCGCAAGGATCAGCGGGTCGCTCGGGCGCAGCTCCACCGCCCGCCCATAGGCCTGCACCGCAGGGCCGATTGCCCGGCTCTCCATCAGGATCTGGCCGCGCAGCTCGTGCACGAAGGGGTCGGTGGGGCGCATCGCGGCCAGCCGGTCGATCTCGGCCCGCGCCTTCTGCGTATTGGCCTGCCGGTGATAGGCGATCGCCCGCCGCATCACGGCGATATCCGATCCGTCGGAAGATTTCACCTTGCGAAGCGTCTCGCGCGGGCTCCGCACGAAGGCCCCCAGCTTGCCCTGCGCACGCCGGAACCAGTACTCGTCCGACGACCGGTCCGCCGGAATCACCCTCAGCCCCGCGGCCATCCCCTCGACGGCCCGCATCCGGTCCCGCGTCAGCGGATGGGTCTGCACGTAGGGGTCGCGGCGCGGCGCGGCCAGCGCCTCCTGTCCCCGGAACCGCTCAAGCACCCCTATCGCCGCCCTGGGGTCGATCCCCACCTCCGCCATGAAGCGCAGGCCCGAGGCATCGGCGGCCGCTTCCTCGGCCCGGGTATGGGCGAAGAACGCGGCCATGGCCGACGATTGCGTGCCGATCGCCAGCCCGGCGGCCGCCTGCGATTCCCCCGCCAGCGCCGCCGCCAGCCCCAGCGCCATCCCCGCGAAGGCAGACCGCGACGCGGCCCGCCTGTTGCTCAGCCGCCGAGGGATGTGGCCGTTCGCGATATGGGCGATCTCGTGGGCGATCACCGATTGCAGTTCCGCCGCCGATCCCAGCCTCAGGATCAGGCCGGAATGGATGAACACGGTGCGGTCGTCCACGATGAAGGCGTTCATCCGGTCGTCATGGATCACCATGATGTCGATCCGCCCGATGCTCATCCCCGACACGCCGACGATCGGCTCCGCCAGCTTCTTCAGTGCATATTCGATATCGGGGTCGCGCAAGAGCGTGCGCGCACTCGCGGCAAACGCCACAAGCGCCAGAAGGGCGGCCAGACATCCGATCCGAAGGGCACGCAAGAGGGCTTTACTCCGACACCATTGACAGGGCCCGCACCCCATGTGCAGGTCACCGCGCGCAGAGGATAGGAGAAGGTGGATGCGAAGCTCAAGGCGCGGCGAGGTCGATCCCTTTATCGTGATGGACGTGATGGAGGCCGCCCGCGCCGCCGAGGCCGCCGGTCGGCACATCATCCACATGGAGGTGGGGCAGCCCGGAACCCCAGCACCCGCAGGGGCGCGCGCCGCTCTGGCCGCCGCGATGGAGCGCGATGCGCTCGGCTATACCGTGGCCCTCGGCCTGCCCGAACTGCGCGCCCGGATTGCGCGGATCTACGCCGATCGCCACGGGCTCGATCTCGATCCGGCCCGCGTCATCGTCACCTCGGGCTCCTCGGGCGCGTTCCTGCTCGCCTTCACCCATCTCTTCGACGCGGGCGACCGCGTGGCCTTGGGCGATCCCGGCTACCCGTCCTACCGCCAGATCCTGAGGGCGCTCTCGCTCGATCCCGTTGGCATTCCGACACGGATCGAAAACCGCCTTCAGCCCGCACCCGAGGACGTGCCGCAAGACATCCAAGGCCTGATCGTCGCCTCGCCCGCCAACCCCTCCGGCACGATGCTCGACACGCCCGCCCTCACGGCGCTCTACGAGGCCGCAACATCGCGCGGAGCGGCCTTTATTTCCGACGAAATATACCATGGCATCGAGTACGAGCGGCGCGCGGTGTCGGCCCTCGAAATTTCCGATGACGTGACCGTCATCAACTCGTTCTCGAAATACTATTCGATGACGGGCTGGCGCGTCGGCTGGATGGTCGTGCCCGAGGCCCATGTGCGCGGCATCGAACGGCTTGCCCAGAACATGTTCATCTGCCCCTCCCACGCCGCACAGGTCGCGGCCCTCGCCGCCCTGGACTGCGAGGCAGAGCTCCAGGCAAACCTCGCCGTCTATGCCGAGAACCGCCGCCTGATGATCGAAGGGCTGCCCGGGGCGGGCTTCACCGATGTCGCGCCGCCCGACGGCGCCTTCTACGTTTATGCCGATGTCTCGGCCTTCACCGATGACAGCCTCGCCTTCGCAAGGCGGCTTCTCGACGAGGCGGGCGTCGCCGCCACCCCGGGGATCGATTTCGATCCCGTCCGGGGGCGCCACACCCTGCGCTTTTCCTACGCCCGCTCGACCGAGGATATCGCCGAGGGCCTCCGCCGCCTCGTGGATTTCATGGCGAAGGGCTGACGGCGCGGTCCGAAAACAGTTTTGGCCTGACCGGGGTTGCGGTATAGTCCCGGGAAACAATCGCCCGCCAGAGGCGATCACGAGGCAGGCATGTCGAGACTCACCTTGCTCCTTCCGGCGCTCTGCGCCTTTCTTCTGTTGGCCGCGCCCGCGCAGGCCACGCCGCTCGGCGCGCTCGCCCGCGTCTCGGGCAGCGACAGCGCCGTCAGCGACGCGGGGCAGGGGCTCGACCTATCCCTCGCGCTCAGCCAGCCGGTGCCCTGGCGCGCCTACACGCTCGACGCACCGAGGCGCCTCGTGATCGATCTTGCCGAAGTCACCTGGCCGGGCGAGATCCCCGTCACCTCCCGCCGCGATCTCGCGCTCTCGACCGGCACGGCCCGTCCCGGCTGGTCGCGCCTCGTCCTCACCCTCGACGCGCCCCTTGCCATCGACCGGGCCGAACTCGACACCTCCGCGCCCGACGGCCGCGCCCGGCTCTCCGTCAGCCTCGGCCCGGTCGACGAAGCCACCTTCGCCGCCCGCGCCCAGGCCGCACCCGACCTCGCGCTACCCGCCGCGACGCCCGATGGCGCGCGGCCCGTCATCGTCCTCGATCCGGGCCATGGCGGGATCGATCCGGGCGCGGTGGCCGGCGGCCTCGTTGAGGCCGATCTCATGCTCACCTTCGCCCGCGAACTCAGGGGCATCCTGCGCGCCACCGGCGCCTTCGATGTCGTCCTGACGCGCGACGCCGATGTCTTCGTTCCGCTGGAAACCCGCATCACCCGCGCCCGCCAGGCCGGGGCGACCGTGCTGATCTCGCTCCACGCCGACGCGCTTCCGCCCGACGCGGGCCATGCCTCGGGCGCCACCGTCTACACCCTCGCCGAAGAAGCCTCGGATATCGCCTCCCAACGCCTCGCCGAACGCCATGACGAGGATGATCTGATCGCCGGCGTCGACCTCGGGGGGCAGGGCGACGAGATCGCGCTCGTGCTCATGGATCTCGCCCGCACCGTCACCCAGCCCCGCACCGATGCCCTGGCCGATACCCTCGTCGGCGCCATCGACGCGGGCACGGGCGCCACGAACTCCAACCCGCGCCGCGCCGCGGCCTTTTCCGTCCTGAAGGCCCCCGATTTCCCCTCCGTCCTGATCGAGCTGGGCTTTCTCTCCTCCGAGGCCGATCGCAAGCGCCTTTCCGACGGGCGCGCCCGCATGGCGCTGGCCCGCGCCATAGCCGACGGCCTTCTCGACTGGACGGCCAAGGATCGCACCCTTGCGGCGCGTCTCAAATGACCGTGACGGGCCCCTTGCCCTCCGGCGGGTTTCGTCCCATGGAACGCCCCGTCTGTTTTGACCCTGGCGGTCCGGCCCCATATAATCGGGCTGGGTCGTCTAACCCGAGGTGTAGCGCGTGTTGAGGTTTGTCTTTTCCATCCTTGGCGGGATCTTCAGCCTGGCCACGCTTGGCGCGGTCGGCGGCGCGCTCATCGTGGGCGCGGTCTTCTACATGTACGGCCGCGATCTGCCGAACCACGAACAGCTCTCGCAATACACGCCCCCCACGATCAGCCGGATCTATTCCACCGAAGGCCGGATCATCGATGAATTCAGCCAGGAACGCCGCCTCTTCACACCGATCGAAGAGGTGCCCGACCTCGTGAAAGCCGCCTTCATCTCGGCCGAAGACAAGAACTTCTACGAACATGGCGGCTTCGACGCCCGCGGCATCGCCGCGGCGGTGATCGAGGCGGTCGAAACCCGCGGCGCCCGCGTGCGCGGCGCCTCCACCATTCCCCAGCAGGTCGTGAAGAACTTCCTTCTGTCCTCCGACCGGTCCGCCGAACGCAAGATCAAGGAACTGATCCTCTCGGTGCGCCTCGAAAGCACCCTTTCGAAGGACAAGATCCTCGAGCTTTACCTCAACGAGATCTTCCTCGGCCAGAACAGCTACGGCGTCACCGCGGCGGCCCAGACCTATTTCAACAAGCCGCTGTCCGATCTCACGCCCGCCGAAGCCGCCTATCTTGGCGCGCTCCCCCAGCGGCCCTCGTCGCTTCACCCGGTCCGGAACGAGGCCGACGCGATCCAGCGCCGCAACTTCGTTCTGCGCGAGATGAACGAAAACGGCTATATCGACGACGCAACCTACCAGGAGGCGCGTCTCGAGCCGCTTCTGACCGTGCAGGCCGGGGATCTCGAAGGCTTCCGCCAGCAGCTCCCGCCACGCGACTATTTCACCGATGAAATCCGCCGTCAGCTGACCCGCGATTTCGGCGAGGGGCAGTTCCTCGGCGGCGGCCTTACCGTCCGCGCGACCATCGACCCCGAAATGCAGATCGAGGCCGCCAGCGCGCTGCGCCGCCAGCTCGAGGCCTATGACCGCGAACAGGGCGAATGGCGCGGCACCGGTCTCACGCTGCCGACCGATATCCTGGGTGATGAAAAGGCCTGGCGCGAAGCGCTCGCCGCCCTTGAAATCCCACGCGATATCGAAGGCTGGTTCCCCGCCGTCGTCCTCGCCGAAGGCGACACCTCCGTCCGCATCGGGATCGAGGGCGTGCGCGACGATGCCGACGGCCATTTCATCCCCCGCGAAGACGTGCGCTGGATTCGCGGCGCCAGCACGCCGGGCGATATCCTCGATGTGGGCGATGTCGTCCATGTCCGCGCCATGACGTCGGACAGCGACGGCAGCTTCCTTCGCTGGACGCTCCGCCAGGTGCCCGAGGTGCAGGGCGGCTTCATGGCGATGGATGTGAACACGGGCCGCGTGATCGCCATCCAGGGCGGGTTTTCCTACCAGCATTCGGTCTTCAACCGCGCCACCCAGGCCACGCGCCAGCCGGGCTCGTCCTTCAAGCCCTTCGTCTACGCCGCGGCGCTCGACTCGGGCTTCACACCGGCCACCATCATCGTCGACGCGCCGATCGAGGTCGACGTCGGCGGCGGCCGCGTCTGGCGGCCTCGGAACGCATCGAACGAATTCTACGGGCCAACGCCGCTCAGAACCGGCATCGAACGGTCGCGAAACCTGATGACGGTGCGGCTTGCCGAAGAAATCGGCATGGATGTCGTCGCCTCCTATGCCGAGCTTTTCGGCGTCTACGACCGCATGGGCCAGTACCTCGCCAATGCGCTCGGATCCGAGGAAACCACGCTCTACCGCATGGTCGCCGCCTACGCGATGTTCGCCAACGGGGGCGAGCGCATCGAACCCACGCTCGTCGACCGGGTGCAGGATCGCTGGGGCACCACGATCTACCGCCACGACGCGCGCAACTGCGAGGAATGCGGCACGGCCGATCTCGATCCGGGCCGCGCGCCCCGCATCATCTCGAACCGCCGCCAGGTGATGGATCCGGTCACGGCCTATCAGCTGACCTCCATGATGCAGGGCGTGGTCCAGCGCGGCACGGCGGCGGGGCGCGTGAACCTGCCGGTTCCGGCCGCCGGCAAGACCGGCACGACGAACGACGCGAAAGACGTCTGGTTCGTGGGCTTCACCTCGAACATCGCCGCCGGCTGCTACATCGGCTACGACACGCCCCGTCCCCTCGGGCGCGGCGCCTCGGGCGGCCGCTTCTGCGCCCCCGTCTTCCAGGATTTCATGGAAAAGGCCGTGGCCAAGTATGGCGGCGGGCCGTTCGAAGTGCCCCCGGGCGGGCGCTTCATCAAGATCGACCGCTTCACCGGCGAACGCCTGCCCGATACCGCGACGGGCGATTACGTCGTGGCCGAATATTTCCGCGACGGGGAAGAGCCCGTCTTCGGCCTGATGTATGACGGCGGCTTCGCCATGGGCTCGAACCTCCCGCTCTTCGAGCGCGACGCCCAGCCCGAGACCGAGACGACCGTCACCGCGGGCGACGGCCAGACCGTCACGATCCCGACCACCCGCGACACGGGCACGATCTCATCGGGCGGACTTTACTGAGAGGGTGGAGGGGCGCTGCCCCACCTCCCTCCGGTCGGCCCCCGGGATATTTCAGGCCACATGAAGCCGGAAGGGCGCCTTTCATCCGCCGCCCCTTCCTCTTGTTCCACCGCCCCCGCCTTGCTACATCGCCCTCCTGACAAGGACGAACCCCATGCGTGCCGAAGCCGAAAACACCGTCGCCGAGATCGAGAAATCCCTGGCCCTCCTGCGCCAGCGGATGGATTGGGACACCGCCGAACATCGCCTCGAGGAATTCAACGCGATGACGGAGGATCCGGGTCTCTGGAACGATCCAGACCGCGCGCAGAAACTCATGCGCGACCGCCAGATGCTCGTCGACGCGATGGATCGCTACAAGGGGATGAGCCAGGATCTGTCCGACAATGTCGAACTGATCGAACTGGGCGAGGCCGAGGGCGACAGCGACGTGGTGGCCGAGGCCGAAACGGCGCTGAAGGCCCTGAAGGAACGCGCCGCCCAGGCCGAGCTCGAGGCGCTCCTGTCGGGGGAGGCCGACGGCAACGACACCTTCCTCGAAATCAACGCGGGCGCCGGCGGCACCGAAAGCTGCGACTGGGCCTCGATGCTCGCGCGCATGTATGTCCGCTGGGCCGAAAAGCACGGCTTCACCGTCGAACTTCTGTCGGAAAGCGCGGGCGACGAGGCAGGCATCAAATCGGCCGCCTACAAGATCTCGGGCCCCAACGCCTATGGCTGGCTCAAATCCGAAAGCGGCGTGCACCGCCTGGTGCGGATCTCGCCCTTCGACAGCGCCGCCAAGCGCCACACCTCGTTCTCCTCGGTCTGGGTCTACCCGGTCGTCGACGAGAATATCGAGATCGAGGTGAACCCCTCCGACATCCGCGTCGACACCTACCGCTCCTCCGGTGCCGGCGGGCAGCACGTCAACACCACCGATTCCGCCGTGCGGATCACCCACATCCCCACCGGCATCGTCGTCACCAGTTCCGAGAAATCCCAGCACCAGAACCGCGACATCGCCATGAAGGCCCTGAAATCGCGGCTCTACCAGCAGGAGCTCGACCGCCGGAACGCCGAAATCAACGCCCAGCACGCCGCCAAGGGCGAGGCGGGCTGGGGCAACCAGATCCGCTCCTATGTGCTGCAGCCCTACCAGATGGTGAAGGATCTTCGCACCAACCACGAAACCTCCGACACCAAGGGCGTGCTCGACGGCGATCTCGACGGCTTCATGGCGGCCACGCTCGCGATGGATGTGGCGGGCAAAAGCCGGGCCGAGGCCCAGGCCGAAGACTGATCCTTCGCGCTTGATTCCGCCCGCCGCCCGGCACAGGCTGCGGGGCAGGGGAGGACCGAGGGCGCATGAACACCACCACCGAACTCGAAGCATCGCGCGTGCCCGATATCGGGCACCTCACGGTGACGGAGATTTTCGCGGCGCTGCGCGCGGGCTGGCGCGATTTCCTCGCCGCCCCCGTCTTCGGCATCGCCTTCTCGGCGGTCTATGTCGCGATGGGCTTTCTCCTTCTGATCCTGGGAGCGGGCACCTTCGTCTGGACGCTCGCGCTTTCCCTCGGCTTCCCGCTTGTCGCGCCCTTCGCCGCGGTCGGGCTTTACGAGGTCTCCCGCCGGCTCGAGGCGGGCATTCCCCTCGTCTGGTCCGAAATCCTCTCTGTCGTCGTCCGCGAAAAGGACAGGCAACTGCCCTGGATCGGCGTCATCCTCCTGATGATCTTCCTGTTCTGGTCCTTCTTCGCCCATATGCTCTTCGCCCTCTTCATGGGGCTCTCGACGCTCACCAACATCTCGTCGAGCTATGATGCGCTGCTCACCGGCAACGGGCTCACCATGATCGCGATCCAGGCGCTTGTGGGCGCGGGCGTCGCGTTTCTCACCTTCGCGCTCACCGTCGTCAGCCTGCCGCTCCTCCTCGAGAAGGAGCTTGATTTCGTCACCGCCATGCTCACCTCGATCCGCGCGGTCCGGGCGAACCTGCCCGTCATGCTGATCTGGGCGGCGGTGATCGCGGGGCTTCTCTTCCTCGGGATGCTGCCCCTGTTCCTCGGGCTCTTCGTGGTGCTTCCGGTCCTGGGCCACGCGACCTGGCACATCTACCGCCGCGTGCTCTACGATCCTGTCTGAGGTCCGCCCGAAACGCGAAAGGCGCCGCGGTATCCCGCAGCGCCTTCCGTGATCCTTGCGATCCGAAGGGGCCGGATCAGCTCTTCGCGCCAGCCGCCGCAGGCTGCGGGCTCGACGAAGACGAAGTCGGCGATGCACCGGGCGCAGGCTTCGGCGCGGGCTTCCCGCTCGTCGAAAGCGGGTCTTCCTGCCGCTGGACGGAGCCTTCGAAATGCGCCCCCGATTCGATCGCGATGGTCTTGTGAATGATGTCGCCCTCGACCTTCGCGGTCGCGGTCAGGCGCACCTTCAGGCCGCGCACGCGGCCGATGATCCGGCCATTGACGATCACGTCGTCGGCCATGCACTCGCCCTTCACCGTGGCGCCTTCGCCGACAGTCAGGATATGGGCACGGATATCGCCTTCCACGGTGCCTTCGATCTGGATATCGCCGGCGGTCTTCAGGTTGCCCGTGATGGTCAGGTCAGACGACAGAACAGACGCCGGCGGCTTCGCCTTCGGGGCCGAAGAGGTGCTGTAGTCGGTGGAGGGTTTGCTCGTGTCCATGGGATCCTTTGCCTCGCTGTTGTTGGACGATGACGGCGTTTCTGGGGTGCCGCTGTCGCTCACTCTGCTTTTAGAAAACATCTCTCGCTGCCTTGATGTAATTCATCGGGTTTATGGGGGTGCCGTCGACCCTGATCTCATAGTGCAGATGAGTGCCGGTCGAGCGTCCAGTATTTCCCATATCACCGATGCGGTCTCCGCGCGAGACCCTATCGCCCACGTTCACCCGGATCTTCGAAAGGTGTGCGTATCGGGTCTCGATCCCGAAATCGTGCCGGATCTTGATAAGCTTGCCATATCCGCTCTGCGTCCCGGCGAAGATCACCACCCCGTCCGCGGTGCTATGGATCGGCGATCCGTGGCCGCCCGCGAAATCCGACCCGTTGTGCATCCGCCCGTTCCGCGGGCCGAACCCGCTGGTATAGCGGAAGGCGCCCTTCACGGGTTCGTAGAACGGCGTCTTCTGCACGGCGATCCGGTACAGGTTCAGCCGGTCAAGCCGTTCGAGGATGTCGTTCGCCCGCAGCGTATCGGCATCGGGCGGCGCGTTCTTGGTTGAAAACTGCAGCGGCGTCAAAGGCCCGCCCTGTCCGGAATAGCCGCGCCGCACCGTCTCGATGATCGAATCCGCGGGAAGCCCGGCCTGCCGAAACATGTCGTCCAGCGGTTCGAGAGAGATCGACACCGCTTCCTCGAGCTGCCGGAAGATCCGGTCGTTCCGCTCCTCGGCCAGCTTCTTCTCGAATTCCATGTCTTCAAGCTGCGCAAGCGTCACGGCGGTCGTCGCCGCCTTGTCGTCGCGTTCGGCCGCGGTGCCCGACAGGGCGGCGGCCAGGTGATCGACGGTCGACTGAAGCTCTTCCATCGCCGCCACTTCCGGCGCGACGGCATCCTCGGTCTCGGCCAGCGTCGCCGTCAGGTCGGCCACCCGCAGGGCCTGGGCGTCGCGCTCCGCGATCGCCGTGCGAAGCGAGGCCCGCAGCGCGCCGATCCCGGCTTCCAGTTCCTTGCGGCGTTCCTCGGCGCCCAGAAGCCGGGTCTGCATCGCCGAAACCTCTGCCAGCGCCAGCGAGAAACGTTCATGCGCCTCGCGGGCCTCTTCCGCCCGCGCATCCCGCTCCGCCGAAATCGTGTTCAGCCGCTCGCCGTACAGCGCCATTTCCCGCAGCGCCTGGTCGCGCTGGTTCCCGGCGCCAAGCGAATCCATCAGGAGGATCGCCGAGGCCACGATCGTCCAGCCCACGACCATGCCGCTGCCCGCGACGGCGATAAGCTGCGTCACCGGGCTCAGCCGCACATAGCGCGTCTCGCTGTCCGATCTCAGGAAAAGCCGCTGCTCGGGAAATACCCGTTCCAGACGCGTCCGCAGAACATGCAGGAGGTGCGCTCGTGTCATGGCTTTTACCGCTCGTCTCTTGTCCCGTTTGTCCCACGGCATGCCCATGCCGCATTTTTGGACAACATGGTGTTAACGGCGCGCCGGGAAACGGGCAACCTCTTTGATCGAATTGGCGATTTCTCTTCGGGATCGTGGCTATTCCGGCGGCTTTTCGCCGATGCTGGGGCCGGTTTCATCCACCAGCGGCCAGTAGAAGTCGGGCGGGATTCCGGCCTCCGCCCGCTTCTCCTCGTTGAAGGGCGGCTTCGGCCCGCCGGGGAAATAACGCCGGACCAGCCCGTGAAACGCCTCCTTCGGGTCGGTGTCCTCCCGCCCGCAGAGGAAGTGAAACCATTTCGAGCCATAGGCGACATGCCCCACTTCCTCGCCATAGATCACCTCGAGCGCGGCCACGGCCTCATCCGCCCCGGCCTTCCGGAAGATCCCGATCATCCCCGGCGTCACGTCAAGGCCGCGCGCCTCCAGCACCATCGGCACGATGGCAAGCCTGCCCATCAGGTCGTCGGCCGTCTCCTCCGCCGCGCGCCACATGCCCGCATGGGCGGGCAGCGCACCGTAATGGCTGCCCATCGCCTCAAGGCAGTCGCAGACAAGGTTGAAATGCTTGGCTTCCTCGTCGCCCGCCTTCACCCAGTCGTCATGGAACCCCATCGGCATCGGCACATCGGCGAACCGCGCGATGATGTCCCAGTGCAGGTCGACAGCGTTCAGCTCGATATGCGCCACCGCGTGCAGAAGCGCGATCCGCCCCGCCTCCGTCCCCGGCTTTCGCTTCGGCACGTCCCGGGGCGGCAGAAGCTCGGGGCGCGCGGGGCGTGCGGGAAAGTCGGGCGGGCTGGCCCGGCCCACGGGCAGGGGGGCGCCCGCCTCCCGCGCCGCCCGCCACCGCGCGGCATGGGCGCGCGACAGCGCCGCCTTCGCGCGCCCGTCCGCCGTCGACAGAACCTCGACGGCCATCTCGGCAAGGCTGGCCGGCGTCCCGCTCACAACGCCTGCACCGCCTCGAGCACGATGGCGTCATGGCCCGGCACCTTCACCTTCCGCCAGATATCGCGCACCCGGCCGTCGGGGCCGATCAGGAAGGTCGACCGCTCGATCCCCATATAGCTCTTGCCGTACATGCTCTTCTCGATCCACACGCCATAGCGCTCGCAGACATCGCTTTCCTCGTCCGACAGAAGTGCCACCTGAAGCCCGTGCTTGTCGCGAAACTTGTCGAGCTTCTTGACCGAATCCTTCGACACGCCAAGCACCACGGCGCCCGCGGCCTCCATCGCGCTCCGCATCGCGGTGAAGGCGACGGCCTGCTTCGTGCAGCCCGAGGTATCGGCCCGCGGATAGAAATACAGAACCACGGCCTTCCCCTTCAGATCGCTCAGGGAAATCTCGCCGCCGCCATCGCGGGGCAGGGTGAATTCGGGGGCGCTATCGCCTATCGCAACCATCTTGGGTCTCCTTCTGCGCGCATCGTGATATCCCTTGCTGTTTTAGGCTGCGGCGCGGCAAGTTAAAGGTGAGGAATGGCAGTGGACCCCGATCCAGAGGCCCCGGCGACACCGGAGGCCGATGACGCGCGCCCGGAACGGGCCGGGCGCCGCTGGCCGCTCTATGCTCTCGCGCTCCCCACGATCCTCGTCGGCCTGATGCTCGGCCTGTTCTACGCGGTCGAAGGGCGCACCATCGCGCTTCCCGCGCCGCTCTCCGAACGGCTCGAGGCAGAACTCGCCCAAGGGCTCGGGCAGGGCCGCGTGCGCATCGGCGGGGCCGAGGTGCGGCTCGACAGCACGGTGTCGGCCTCGATCGTCCTGCGCGACGTGATCATCCGCGACGGCGGCGGCGCGCGCCTCGCCCAGGTCAACCAGATGTCCGCCAACTTCCCCGTCGCGATCCTCTGGGGCGGGCGCATCGCGCCAGACGATTTCGCGATCCACGGTGGGCAGCTTACCCTGCGCCGCGCCGCCGACGGGGCCTTCACCCTCGCCTTCGGCGGGGGCGAGCGCTCTGCCGAGGGCAACCTCGCCGATATCCTGCAAAGCCTCGATGCGCTCTTCACCGACACCCCGCTCGCCGAGGTGCGCGAAGTCGCCGCAACCGATGTCACCATCGCGGTCGAGGATGCGCGCTCGGGCCGGGTCTGGCAGGCCACGAACGCCCGCGCCACGCTACGCAACACGCCCGACCGGATCGACCTCGACGTTTTCAGCGAGGTCTTCAACGGCACCGAGGATCTGGCGGCCGTCCAGCTTTCCTTCCGCACCACGAAGGGAGAGCTTGACGCCGAACTCGCGGCCACCATCCTGAACGCCGCCGCCGCCGACCTCGCGCTGCAAACCCCTGCGCTCAGCTATCTGGGCCTCCTCGACGCCCCCGTCTCTGGCGCGATCCGCGCGGTCTTCGACGACATGGCCGAACTCGAAAGCCTCGCCGCCACCCTCGATATCGCGGCCGGCAGCCTCCGGCCCGCCGGCACCGTCCGTCCGATCGCCTTCAACCGGGGCCGCGCCTATCTCACCTACGATCCGGCAGAGGCGCGGCTCGGCTTCGACGAGATATCGGTGGAAAGCGATGCCCTCCGCCTCACGGCCGACGGCCACGCCTATCTGCGCGAATTCCGCGGCGCCTGGCCGCAAAGCATGGAGGCCCAGCTGCGCGTCAGCCAGGTCGCCGTCGCACCCGAAGGCCTTTTCGAAAACGCCGTCACGCTCGACAGCGGCATCGCCGATCTGCGCGTCCGCCTCGATCCCTTCCGCGTCGATCTGGGCCAGGTCGTGTTCCGCGACGGCGACACCACGCTCCGGGGGCAGGGGGCCGTCTCCGCCGATCCCGAAGGCTGGCAGGTGGGCGTCACGCTCGCCGCCGACCGGATCACGCCCGACCGCGTGCTGGCGCTCTGGCCCCTCGGCGCGGCCCCCGGCGCCCGCCGATGGGTGGCGGAAAACCTGCTCGATGGCCAGATCACCGATGTGAATGCCGGGTTCCGCATCGCGCCGGGCCAGGCCCCCGCCATCGGCGTCACCTACGATTTCGAAGAGGCCCGCGTTCGCTTCCTGCCCTACATGCCGCCCCTCGTCGACGGGCGCGGCCACGCCGCCGTCTTCGACAACGCCTATACCATGCGCCTCGACCGCGGCATCGTCGTGCCGGAAGAGGGCGGTGCGATCGACCTCACAGGCTCCACCATCCGCATCGCGCCGCTCGACGAAAACCCGCCCCGCGCCGAAATAGGCATCCGCGCCACGGCGCCCCTCGAAGCGGCGCTCACGCTGCTCGACAACAAACCCCTCGAGATCCTGCAGAAGGCCGGCCGTCCCGCCGATCTCGCGGCGGCCACGGCGACGGTGCGCGCCACCCTCGGCTTCCGCCTCCTGAAGGAGATCCCGATCGAGGCCGTCCGCTACGACGTCGCCGCCACCCTGTCCGACGTCCGCTCCTCCACGCTGATCCCGAACCGGATGCTCACCTCCGATGCGCTCGGCGTCACCGTCGTCCCGGGCCGGCTCACGCTCTCGGGGCCGGTCGAGGTCGACAGCGTGCCGATGAACGTCGTCTTCGATCAGCCGTTCGGCGATGGCGGCCTCGCCCCGGCCCGCGTGACCGGCACCATGACGCTTTCGAATAGCCTGCTGTCGACCTTCGGTGTCGGCCTGCCGCCCGGCACGGTGGGCGGCGAAGCCCCGGCGGAGTTCACCCTCGATCTGCCCCCGGGCGAACCGCCGGGCCTCTGGGTCTCCTCCGATCTCGGCGGGCTGACGCTTCGGATCCCCGCGCTCGGCGTCTCCAAATCGGCGGGCACGCTCGGCGAGTTGTCCCTCGACGCCGCGCTCGGGCCCGATCCCCGGATCGACCGCATCTCCCTCGAAACGCTGGGCTTCTCCGCCGAGGGCCGGGTGCGCCTCGCCCCGGGCGGCGCCTTCGAGGCGCTCGAACTTGATCGCCTCGCCGCCGGGCGCTGGCTCGACGCCGCCGCGGTGACGCTCGAAAACCGCGGGGCAGGGCAGGCGCCCCGGATCCGCGTCGACGGCGGCACGATGGATCTGCGCGCCCGTCCCGACGGGGGCGGCGGCGGCGCGCCGGTCCCGGTCGAACTTCGCCTCGACCGCGTGCAGATCACCGACGAGATCGCGGCCACGAACCTGGTCGCCAGCCTTGTCTCGGGCAATGGGCTCGACGGCACCTTCACCGCGCTCGTCAACGACGGCGCCCCCGTCCGGGGCCGCCTCGCGCCGCAACGCGGGCGCACCGCGATCCGCGTGCAGGGCGACAACGCGGGCCAGATCCTGCACAATTCCGGCCTCTTCCGCTCGCTCGAGGAAGGCAGTTTCGATCTCGTCCTCGCCCCGCGCGAGGAAGGCCCAGGCTTCAACGGCCGGCTCCGGATCGAAGACGCGCGGCTCGGCGATCAGCCCGCCATCGTCGACGTGCTCGACGCCATGTCGATCGTCGGCATCCTCGATCAGCTGCGCGGCCCCGGCATCGTCTTCGATTCGATCGAGGCCAATTTCCGCCTGCTCCCCGACCGGCTCCTGCTCGACCGCGCGGCGGCGGTGGGCGCCTCCCTCGGCGTCTCGCTCGACGGCGTCTACGGGCTCGAAACCCGGCGGCTCGACATGCAGGGCGTGCTCTCGCCGATCTACATGCTGAATTCCATCGGCTCGGTCTTCACCCGGCGGGGCGAGGGGCTCTTCGGTTTCACCTTCAAGATCCGCGGCGCGGCGGAAAACCCCAGCGTCTCGGTCAACCCGCTCTCGATCCTGACCCCGGGCATGTTCCGCGAGATCTTCCGCCGCCCGCCGCCGGGCGAGACGCAGTAGGGAGAGCCTTCCGATCGATTGCCGTGCCAGCGCATGCCCGTGGGGAGGCGCTTGCGCTGGCACGGCGGCCCGGCGGGCCTTGATTCCGTACCGGGCGATCCTTCAGAAGGCCAAGCCCCCTTGCATCCGGAAGGACTTCACCCGAAATACCCACTCCGTTCTCCTTACCGACGCCCCAATCACCGCCCCCATGAAACTCTCCGATTTCGATTTCCCGCTCCCCGATCACCTGATCGCCACCCGCCCGGCAAGCCCGCGCTCCTCCGCGCGCCTCCTCGTCGCGCGGGGCGACAGCATCGCCGACCGCACCGTCACCGATCTGCCCGGCGAACTCCGCCCCGGCGACCGCCTCGTGCTCAACGACACCAGGGTCATCCCCGCCCGCCTCTCCGGCATCCGCCACCGCACAGGGGGCGAGGGCGCCCGGATCGAAATCACGCTCCTCCAGCCCACCCCCGGAGGCCACTGGCGCGCGCTCCTGAAACCCCTGAAGAAGGTCCGCGACGGCGAAACCATAGACCTCCCCGCAGGCCTCACCGCCACCGTCGAGACCCGCGACGACGGGCAGGCCACGCTCTCCTTCAACCTCGAAGGCGCCGCCTTCGACGCGGCGCTGGCGGAGGCCGGCAACATGCCCCTCCCGCCCTATATCGAGGCGCGCCGCAAGGCTGACGCCCGCGACAAGACCGATTACCAGACGGTCTGGGCCCGAAACGATGGCGCCGTCGCCGCCCCCACCGCCAGCCTCCATTTCGACGAACCGCTCCTTCAGGCCCTCGCCGACCGCGGCGTGGGCTTCACCCATGTCACGCTCCATATCGGCGCGGGCACCTTCCTGCCGGTCAAGGTCGACGATATCGCCGATCACCGGATGCACGCCGAATGGGGCCGGATCAGCCCAGAGGCGGCAGACGAGATCAACGCCACCCGCGCCGCGGGCGGCCGCATCATCCCGGTCGGCACCACCGCGCTCCGCCTCCTCGAAAGCGCGGCGCGCGACGACGGCACCCTCGCCCCCTGGACGGGCGAGACCGATATCTTCATCACCCCGGGCTTCCGCTTCCGCATCACCGATGCGCTGATGACGAACTTCCACCTGCCGAAATCGACGCTCATGATGCTCGTCTCGGCGCTGATGGGGCGCGACCGTATCATGGCGATCTACGCCCACGCCCTGCGCGAGGAATACCGCTTCTTCTCCTACGGCGACGCCTCGATCCTCTTCCCCGAGGCCTGAACGCGACAAACCTTTGTCGAAAAAACACCGGACGCGCCCCCGGCCATGCTGCTAGGCGGGCGCAACAAGACGTGAAACGGCGCAAGACATGATACAGGTCCTCGGCTCCTCCTGGGCAATCCTGCTCGGGCTCCTGCTCCTGATGCTCGGCAACGGCATCCAGGGCACGCTCCTCGGCATCCGGGGCGCGATCGAGGGCTTTTCGACCTACGAGATGTCGCTTGTCATGTCCGCCTATTTCCTCGGCTTCTTCGGCGGCTCGCGCATGACGCCGCGCCTCATCCAGCGTGTGGGGCATGTCCGCGTCTTCGCCGCGCTCGGCTCCTTCACCTCCGCGGTGCTGATCCTCTTTCCCACGCTCACCGATCCCTGGGCCTGGGTCTTCCTGCGCGTCCTGATCGGCTTCTGCTTCTCCGGCATCTACGTCACCGTCGAAAGCTGGCTGAACAACGCGGTCGAGAACGAGAACCGCGGCAAGGCACTTTCGCTCTACCTGATCGTTCAGATGGCCGGCATCATCTCGGCCCAGGGTCTCGTCGCGGTGGGCGATCCCTCGGGCTTCGTGCTCTTCATCATCCCGTCGGTCCTGGTCTCGATCGCCTTCGCGCCGATCCTGCTCTCGGCCACCCCCACACCGTCCTTCGAGACGACGAAGCCGATGGGCATTCTCGAGGTGTTCCAGATCTCGCCCCTGGGCTGCGTCGGCGTCTTCGTCCTGGGCGGCGTCTTCTCGGCCATGTTCGGCATGGCGGCGGTCTACGCGACCGAGGCGGGCTATTCCGTCGGACAGATCTCGCTCTTCGTCGCGATGATCTACGTGGGCGGGCTTTTGCTGCAATTCCCGATCGGCTGGGTCTCCGACCGGATGGACAGGCGGATCCTGATCCTCGGGGTCTCGGCCCTGGGCGGGGCGGCGGCGCTCATCGGCTCGATGACGACCGAGATCTACTGGGTCATCATCGGCGTCGCCTTCTTCGTCGGCGGCACGGCGAACCCGCTCTACGCGCTGCTTCTGGCCTATGTGAACGACTATCTCGACGGCGAGCGCATGGCGGGCGCCTCGGGCGCGCTCATCTTCGTCAACGGGATCGGCGCCATCGCCGGCCCGCTCGTCATCGGCTGGCTCATGGCACAGCTGGGGCCGCGCGGCTTCTGGCTCTTCGTCGCGATCCTGATGCTTGGCCTCGCGGCCTATGCGGTCTGGCGAATGGGCCGGCGGCCCATGGCGGTGCCGGTCGAGGAAACGGTGCCATATGCCCCGATCACGCCCGTGGCCTCGCCCGTCGCGACCCAGCTTGCGCAAGAGTATTACGCAGACACGAGCGATGAAATCGTGAGCGATTCCGCAACAAATGAAACTTCTCGCGACCACAAAAGTTGAGAATCGAAGAAACTCTTGTAACGCTTTGAAAAAAACATGTGCACAACGAGCAGGCGAAAAGGTGAGTGTGTAGAATGAAACCGGAAGACGTATTGTCGTATTGGCTGGACGAGGTTGGTCCTGACGGCTGGTACAAGGGCGGCGATGCTCTCGACAAAGAGGTCGCGTCCAAATTCCAGGACACCTGGGAAAAGGCGGGTGAGGGCGCGCTGTCGCTCTGGCTCACCTATCCCTCCGGTGCGCTGGCCTACATCATCCTGACGGATCAGTTTCCGCGCAACATGTTCCGGGGCACGGCCAAGGCCTTCGCCACCGATGCGGTGGCGCTCGCGGCGGCCAAGTCGGCCATCGCCCGCGGCTGGGACATGAAGATCGACGAACCGGCGCGCCAGTTCTTCTACATGCCGCTGATGCATTCCGAATGCCTCGTCGATCAGGATCGCTGCGTGCGGCTGATGCTGACGCGGATGCCGAATTCCGAACCCGATCACCTGCTACACGCCAAGGTGCATCGCGAGGTGATCCGCCGCTTCGGGCGCTTCCCCTACCGCAACGATGCCCTGTCGCGGAAACCGCAGGGGGACGAGCTCGATTTCATCGCGAATGGCGGCTACGCCCACGCGCTTCAGACGATGCAGGGCGCCCGGCCCCACGTCTGACCGGCCGATGCGACGATTGCCGCCCCGGCCACCGCGCCGGGGCCTCGTTGCATGCCTCTCTTCCCGTATTGACAGCGTCCGCCGGTCTCACGGCCCGGTAAGCCGTGCGGCGCGGTAGGATCTGTTCGGAAAGATCACCGTACGCCCGCCTCCCGGATTCTGACGACGGGCGGTGTACGGGCTGTGTACGCCCTGTGTACGCCGTGTGACTTTGTACAAAACGCCCCGAATCGCAGGCGTTACCCCACCGTACTCAGGCCGAGCAGCTGGCCCCGCCAAGCACACAGAACTTGGCGCAATGGGGGTGGTTCAGCGCCACCTCGCCCTCGGCCTCCGCCAGCGTTTCGCCAAGCTCGAATTCGGGCTCATAGGGCAGCAGCGTGCAGGCCACCACCACCGGCCGCGCCGCCCCCTTGCGCTTCACGACCATTCGGGACGAGGCGCACATCACATCCTCGGGCCGCTTGTTCAGGATACCCCAGCAAGCCGTTGTAATCTCTGGTACATCCGCCGTCTCGTCCATCTCGGGGAACAGCACCGTCATCCCCGGATCATCCGCGTCGATGGCAAAGCCCTCCCGCGCATAAAGCGCCGCATAGCCTTCCCGCGCCGAGGCGTCGCTTTCATGCCAGAGCGCCCGGCCCGCCACCGCCATGCGGATCCCGGCATCCCTCAGCCAGCGCATCCCCTCGATGCTTTTCTCGAAACTCCCCGCGCCCCGCTCCTCGTCATGCCGCAGCGGCGACCAGTGATCGAGCGACACCCGAAGTGTCATGCGATTTCCGTATCTTGCAGCCAGATCCTCAAGCCCCGCCCGCACCGATTTCCGCATCATCGGGCGCATGGCGTTCGTCAGGATCAGCACATCGTAACCGCGCGCAAGCGATACCTCCGCCATCGCGATCATCTCGGGGTTCATGAAGGGCTCGCCGCCCGTGAACCCGATCTCGCGCACGCCCCAGGCCCGCTCGTCAAGCTGGTCGAGAAACCCTTCCAGCTCCGCGGTGGTCAGATAGACGAGACGGTCGTTCTTCGGAGAGGATTCGATATAGCAGTTGACGCATTCGATATTGCAGAGCGTCCCGGTGTTGAACCACAGCGTCTGCGGGTACGACAACGCAACCCGTGCCCTCGGCTCGCCTTTCGCCGTCACCGCGGGATGGTCGAACTTGCCGAACGCCGCTTCGCCGGAGGGGTGGTCTTTCATGGGGGCACTCTTTTATCCTTCGCAATCAACGGGTACTGCCGGACGGGCCGAAAGGCCATACCCCGGGTCGGCTTTGACGCAGTTGTGAAGCGCGGCTCCCGTGCTAGACAGCAGCCACTGGTCAGCGTATACGAGCGGCACATTGTTAGCGTTAACATCACATAGGACGAGCGCCCATGGCCTCTCGCGTCATTCCCGTGGATCCGTTTGATCTGGTCATCTTCGGCGGCACCGGCGATCTCGCCCGCCGCAAGATCCTGCCGGGTCTCTTCCGCCGCTACTGCGCCGGCCAGATGCCTGCGGAGGCCCGCATCATCGGCGCGGCCCGCTCCGATATGTCGAATACCGAATATCGCAGGCTGATCGGCGAGGCGCTCGAGGAATTCGGCGCGGCCGACGGGAAGAACCAGAAGGACGTGACCGAGTTCCTGCAGCGCATCGAATACATCGCGATCGACGCCATGGGGAAATCCGGCTGGAAGGCGCTGGCGAAGGCGCTTCGCAAGAACGTGGTGCATGCCTTCAACTTCTCGGTCGGCCCCGCGCTTTTCGGCCCCCTGGCCGAGCGGCTTCATGAAAACGGCATCGCCGACACGCAAAGCCGCATCGTCGTGGAAAAGCCCTTCGGTCACGATCTGGCTTCGGCGAAGGAACTGAACGCGACGCTCGCGCAGTATTTCGACGAACGCCAGATCTACCGGATCGATCACTATCTGGGGAAGGAAACGGTTCAGAACCTGATGGCCGTCCGCTTCGGCAACATCCTGTTCGAGCCGCTCTGGAACGCCCAGTACATCGATCACGTGCAGATCACCGTGGCCGAAACCGTCGGCGTCGGCGGGCGGGGCGAATATTACGACAAGTCGGGCGCCATGCGGGACATGGTGCAGAACCACCTGATGCAGCTTCTCTGCCTCACGGCGATGGAGCCGCCGGCGAAGTTCGATCCGAACGCCGTCCGCGACGAAAAGCTGAAGGTTATCCGCGCCTTACGCCCTGTAGCCAATGGCGATCTCGTGCGCGGGCAGTACAGCGCGGGCTCCGACACACCGTCTTATGCCGAAGAGGCCGAAAATCCCTCGTCGACGACCGAAAGCTTCATCGCCATGAAGATCGACATCGAGAACTGGCGCTGGAACGGCACCCCCTTCTACCTGCGCACCGGCAAGCGGATGCGCGCGCGGCTGTCCGAAATCGTCGTCCGCTTCAAGGAACCCCCGCATTCGATTTTCGACGAGGATGCAGGCTCCAACGCCAACGAACTCACCATCCGCCTCCAGCCGAACGAGGGCATGGACATGATGGTCACGATCAAGGAACCGGGGCCGGGGGGCATGCGCCTCGTCCAGGTGCCGCTCGACATGACCTTCGCCGATGTCCTCGGTTCCGACGGATCGGATGTGCCGGATGCCTATGAACGCCTCATCATGGACGTGATCCGGGGCAACCAGACCCTCTTCATGCGCGGTGACGAGGTCGAGGCCGCCTGGGCCTGGACCGATCCTATCATCGAGGGCTGGGAAAGCCGGGGCGACAAGCCTAACCTCTACGAGCCCGGAACTGCGGGCCCCGAAGAGGCGTTGATGCTGATGCACAAGGACGGGCGCCGCTGGCGCGATCTGAAGCCATGAGATTTATCGAATATCCCGACCGCGAAATGATGATGATCGACCTCGCCAACCAGCTGGCGGGCGAATTGTCGAACTACGTCACCCACCATGACAGCGCCACCTTCGCCGTGCCGGGCGGCACGACGCCGGGGCCCGTCTTCGACACGCTGAGCGGGGCGGATCTGCACTGGGACAGGATCCGCGTGCTGCTGACCGACGAACGCTGGGTGCCGGAAGAGCACGAACGCTCGAACACCCGGCTGATCCGGGAGCGGCTTCTGACGAACCGGGCGGCGATGGCGGACTACATTCCGCTTTACGCCGAAACCGACACGCCGGAAGACGCGATCGATGATCTCGCCGCGCGGCTCGAACCCGAACTGCCCCTGTCGGTGCTGCTTCTGGGCATGGGGGCCGATGGGCATATCGCCTCGATCTTCCCCGGCGCCGATCGGCTGGACGAAGCCCTGTCGTCGAAAGCCCCGCCGCTGATGGCGATGCGCGCCCCCGGCGCCCCGGAACCCCGCATCACGCTGACCGCGCCGGTCCTCACCGGCGCGATGTCGACGCATATTCTGATCACCGGGGCGGAAAAACGCGAAACCCTGGAACGCGCGCGCCACGCGAAGGCACATGACCTGCCGGTGCAGGCGGTGCTGCACGACGCGACGGTGCACTGGGCGGAGTAGAGAGATGGACTGGAGCAAGCTGAAATCGGCCGCCGAGGCCGCGACCACCCGCCGGATCGAGGATCTGCTGGACGCCCCCCGGGCCGACGGCTTCGCTGTCAGCGCCCTCGACATGCGGTTCGACTATTCGAAGACCACGATGAACGAAGACGACCGCGCGCTTCTCGTCGAGATGTACGAGGCCTCGGGCGTGCCGGCGCGGCGCGAGGCGATGTTCTCGGGCGAGAAGATCAACGAAACCGAGGGCAGGGCGGTTCTTCACACCGCGCTGCGCAATCTCGACGGCGGGCCGGTGATGGTCGACGGGGCGGATGTCATGCCCGGGGTGCTTGAAACGCTCTCGCGGATGGAGGCCTTTGCCGAAGGCATCCGCGACGGCTCGATCGCCGCACCTGGCGGGCACCGGTTCACCGATGTCGTGAATATCGGCATAGGCGGGTCGGATCTTGGCCCCGCGATGGCGACGCAGGCCCTGTCGCCCTATGCCGACGGCCCGCGCTGCCATTTCGTCTCCAACGTGGACGGGGCGCATATCTACGACGTGCTCGACACGCTCGAACCAAGCTCGACCCTCGTGATCGTCGCATCGAAGACCTTCACCACGATCGAGACGATGATGAACGCCGAAACCGCCCGCGCCTGGCTTGCGAAAACGGTCGGGGCGGAAAAGGCGGGCGCTCATTTCGCGGCCCTGTCCTCGGCCACCGACAAGACGGCGGCCTTCGGGATCGATCCGGCCCGCGTCTTCGGGTTCGAGGATTGGGTTGGCGGGCGCTATTCCATGTGGGGGCCCATCGGGCTTTCGCTGATGATCGCTATCGGGGCAGAGGCCTTCCGCGCGTTCCTGAGGGGCGCAGAGGCGATGGACCGACATTTCCGCGCCGCCCAACCGCTCGAAAACATGCCCGTCATGCTGGCGCTCGTCGGCCTCTGGCACCGGCAGGGCTGCGGCTATCCGACCCGCGCCGTTCTGCCCTACGAACAGCGCCTTGCCCGGCTGCCGGCCTACCTTCAGCAGCTCGAGATGGAATCGAACGGCAAGAGCGTCGCGATGGATGGCGCGCCCTTGCCCGTCGCCTCGGGGCCCGTCGTCTGGGGCGAGCCCGGCACCAACGGCCAGCACGCCTTCTATCAGCTGATCCACCAGGGCACCTCTGTCATCCCCTGCGAGTTCATGGTCGGCGCCGAAAGCCATCACCCCGAGCTTGCGCACCAGCACCGGCTTCTGATCGCGAACTGCCTTGCGCAGTCGCAGGCGCTTCTCAAGGGGCGCAGCTTCGAAGAGGCGCAGGCGCTGATGGACAAGGCCGGCTTCGAAGGGGCCGAACGTGACCGGCAGGCGCGCCACCGGGTGTTCCCGGGCAACCGGCCGTCGACGACCCTGACCTATCCGAAGCTGACGCCCGAGATCCTGGGCCAGATCGTGGCGCTCTATGAACACAGGGTGTTCGTGGAAGGCGTGATGCTTGGCATCAACTCCTTCGACCAGTGGGGGGTGGAGCTTGGCAAGGAACTGGCCAAGTCGCTTGAACCGCTCGTGGCTGGCGAGGGGGATGCGGGCGATGTCGACGCCTCGACGGCGGCGCTTCTGGGCTATCTCCGGACGCATGGCTGAGCCGCCGCTGCCTGGCGCGACACTTCGGTTTCGCGGTGGGGCGGTGCTGCGCTAAGCTTCCGGAACCACTACGGGGGATCCCGCCATGACCGAACACAAGGCCTCCTGCCCCTGCGGGGCGCTTTCGCTTACCGCATCGGAAGATCCGCTCATCACCATCGCCTGCAGTTGCCGGGCCTGTCAGAAGCGCACGGGTTCCGCCTTTGCGACGGTGGCCTATATCGCGAAGTCCGCGGTCGAGGTCACGGGGCCCCGGCAACGCTGGGGCCGGACGGCGGCCTCGGGCCGGGGGGTGGAGAATGTCTTCTGTCCGACCTGCGGCACGACGCTTTACTGGACGCTCGATTTCCGCCCCGATCACATGGGCATTCTGGTGGGCGCCTTCGACACCGAAAAACCCACACCCACGCGCGCGGTCTGGACCTGCGAGAAATTGCCGTGGGTGGAGATCCCGGGCGGATGGGAGGCGTTCGGGCAAGGCTCGCCCGGCTCCTGATCAGCCCTCGGCAACCGCCCCGTCACGGTCCCGAAGCACGGCCCGCATGGTATCGCTCAGCGGCATCTTCGTCGTGCCAGCCTTGTCGGTCATCACGATCACCGCACTGCCTTCGACCTTCAGCGCACCGTCCGACCAGACGCCGTAAACCTTTTTGAACGAGGTTTTCCGAAAGCTCACGCAACGCGCGGTGACGACATAGCTTTCGTTGAGGAACATCGGCGCGTGATAGTCGCAGGTAATGGCCCGCAGAACGAAGGTGGGATCCTCGGGGCCGTAGAACGAAATCCCGTACGCGGCGAACCAGCCCACGCGCACGGTTTCGAACCAGCGAAGATAGGCGGTGTTGTTCACATGGCCGAGCGCGTCAAGTTCATAGAACCGCACCCGATCAGCCTGCCCGAAGGTCCAGGGATCCGGGATGCCTTCGGCGCGAAGCGCGTCGGTCGAGAGGGGGGTGAGGTAATCGGCCATGGGCAGACTGATGCCCCAGAGGCGCTGGCAGGTGCAAGGGGAGAGAGGCTGGAGCGGGTGAAGGGAATCGAACCCTCGTCTTAAGCTTGGGAAGCTCCTGCTCTACCATTGAGCTACACCCGCATCTTCGTGCTTCACTATCCCCGGGCCGGGCGCTGGTCAAGAATGCGCGTCGGGGTCCTCCGGCGCGGGCACGATCAGCGGCTCTGCATCCCGGGCGCAGGCGGCGAGATGGGCGGCGGCATCCGTGACGGGGGTGAGGCCGAAGCTGCGGGCGATCTCGGCAAGAACCGGGTGGCGGTCGCGGGCCGGGGTGGCGTCGAGCCGCCCGATGGTTTCCTGCGGGCTGTAGATCAGCCCGTCGAGCGCGAAGAACCCCTCGACGATCCCGAGCGACAGAAACTCCCCCAGGTCGCGCCCCAGAACGAGGTTCGGCGTCGGAAACGCCATGGGGGCCGTCATGACCACAGGGCAGGTTTCGCTCAGCCCCGCGCCGGCGTCGAGGAGGCAGAAATGCACGCCGTCCCCGCCCGTCCAGGCAAAGGGCCGCGCGTTGAGCGGCGTCTGATCGTAGCCGGAGGGGCGCAGATCCTTCGCCATGAAAAGGCCGATCTCGTCGCCCGTCGACTCGGGCGCCGCGTCCAGGATCGCATTGAGGCGCGCGAGGGCGGGCACGCTGTCGAGCGGCAGGGGCGCGCTCACCCCCGGCGCCTCCGCCGCCGGCCACCGTCTGCCCCGCCGTCACCGGCGTTGAAGGCGACCTGCGGAAGCTCCACGATCTCGCGCAGATGCGGGAAGGGGGCGGTGGCATGGGGGATCGCGTTGGCGGCCACGAAATGCTCCTGAAACCGGGGTTCCACCGCCGTTTCCACCTTCTTGATCCGGCCCACGACCTCTTCGATCCGGGCCCGGTCGGCGATGTTGCAAAGCGCCATGCGCGCGCCGGTTCCCGCGGCGTTCCCGGCGCTCGTCACCTTTTCAATCGGCGCATCGGGGATCATGCCGAGGACCATCGCGTGCTTCGGCGAGATATGCGCCCCGAACGCCCCGGCCAGCACCACGCGATCCACCGTGTCGGTGCCGATCTCGTCCATCAGAAGCCGGGCGCCCGCATATAGCGCGGATTTCGCAAGCTGGATCGCGCGGATATCGCCCTGGGTCACGGTGATGACCGGGCCCCCCTCGGCGCTGCCATCGTGCAGAAGATAGGCGTGCGTCCGGCCTTCGGGGATCATGCGGGGCGTGCCGGTCTGTTCGGCAGAGCCCAGAAGCCCGCGGGGATCCATCAGCCCGGCAAGGCGAAGTTCCGCCACCGCCTCGATGATGCCCGAGCCGCAGATGCCGGTGATGCCGCTTTCGGCCGTGCGCGTGGCGAAGTCGGGATCGTCCGACCAGAGATCACAGCCGATGACGCGGAAGCGGGGCTCCTTCGTCGCCGGATCGATCTCCACCCGTTCGATCGCGCCGGGGGCGGCGCGCTGGCCCGACGAGATCTGCGCCCCTTCGAAGGCGGGGCCGGTCGGGGAGGAACAGGCGAGGACACCGCGTTTGTCGCCCAGCAGGATCTCGGCATTCGTGCCGACATCGACGACAAGCACCAGATCATCGGACATGTCGGGCCGCTCGGCCAAAGCCACGGCGGCGGCATCGGCCCCCACATGGCCCGCGATACAGGGCAGGAGGTAAACCCGCGCGGCCCCGTTCACGCCGCCGATCTCAAGCTCACGCGCATCGAGGTGCATGGCGCCGGAGGTGGCGAGGGCGAAGGGCGCCTGGCCAAGTTCCACCGGGTCGATCCCGAGAAGGAGGTGATGCATCACCGGGTTGCAGACGAAGACGGCTTCGACGATCTGGCGCGCCTCGATCCCGGCTTCGGTGGCCAGTTCCTCGGCCAGCTGGCCGATGGCCTTGCGCACCGCGCCGGTCATCTCGGCATCGCCGCCAGGGTTCATCATCGCATAGCTGACCCGGCTCATCAGATCTTCGCCGAAGCGGATCTGCGGGTTCATCACCCCCGCGGACGCCGCGACCTGGCCGTTGCGAAGATCGGTCAGGTGGGCCGCGATGGTGGTGGAGCCGAGATCGATGGCAAGCCCGTAAAGCCGCCCTTCCCAGAAGCCCGGCCAGATATCGAGAATGCGGGTGGCGGGGGAGGCGTGATCGCGGTGCACCGCCAGCGTGACCGACCAGTTGCCCTTGCGAAGCGCGGGTTGCAGGCGGGTGAGGACAGGCAGCGCGATCTCGACCTCCGCAATCTCCCACTGCGCCAGAAGCGCGGCTTTCAGGCGTTCGAAATCGCCCGAGGGTTCGTGCATGTCGGGTTCCTGCACCTCGACGTAGAGAAGCCGGGTGGCGGGATCCATCACGATCTCGCGCGCATCCGCCGCCTTGCGGACGACCTGTTTGTGCACCTGGCTTTCGGGCGGCACGTCGATCACCACATCGCCCTGGATCGTGGCCTGGCAGCCGAGGCGCCGGCCTTCCTTCAGCCCGCGCTTTTCGTCATAGCGGGCCTCGACCTTGTTCCATTCCGACAGGGCATCGCGGGCGACGGTGACCCCGTGCTTGGGAAAGTCGCCGTATCCCGGGCTGACCTGGCATTTCGAGCAGATGCCGCGCCCGCCGCAGACCGAATCGAGATCGACCCCGAGCTGCCGCGCCGCCGCCAGCACGGGGGTGCCGATCGGCACCCGGCCGCGTTTTCCGGAGGGTGTGAAAAAGACCAGCGCGTCCGACATCGGGGCCCCTTGAAGGAAACTGTTGCGTTCCCGCCCTACTTAACGGGTTCCCGCCGATGGAAAAGACGCTGTGCGGCACAAATCTGCCTATTGGCGTCATGGGCGGCCCGGAGCGTTGCGTCGGCGCGTGACGAAGCGCAAATCTGCGTCAAGAACCAGACCCGAGCAGCAAACACGATCCCATCATGGCAGCCTTCGCAGTCATCGCCGTTCCCGTGCTTTACATCGCCCTGCAATACGCCGCGCTGTCGCGGATGCGCGAGGGCTGGCAGGTTGCGGCGCTGTTTCCGGTCGGGCTGATCTCGCTGTCGCTTCTCGTGATGATCCTCGGCCTGATCGCGGGCATCGATATGGCGATGGCCGCCGTGATCTTCGGCCTGCCGGCGGCGACGCTTTACCTGATGGTGCTTCTGCCGCTCTATTTCGCGCTCAGACGCCCATAAGCCGCGCAAGCCCCGCATCCCCGAAGAGCCAGACGATCAGCGGCACGGGCGCGACGGCGATCGCGAGGGTGAGCATCGTGGCGCGCGGGCGGAAGAGCCCGGTGAGCCCGGCAAGGAGGCAGATCCCGCCGCCGCCGCCAATGAGCCCGCTGCCCGGCAGGTTGATCAGGAGCGCGAGCAGGAGGTAGCGGTACGTCACCGCGTGGCCTGCGAAACGGGCGGGCAGGGCCCCGCGCAGACGGGCCAGGCGCTCTTCGGGCGACAGCGGGGCGGCGTCGGCGAGAAGGCCCGCCGCCCGCAAGAGCCCCGCCGCGCGCAGCCGCTGTTCCAGCCAGGGAAGGGGCAGGGCGCAGCCCGCCCAGTAGGCAAGCCCGAGCCCCGTGACCGTCGCAAGGTAGACGGGCAGCGCCACCCCGGCCCCTTCGAGCGCGAGAAGCGAAAAGCCGATCTCGATCCCCGGCACGAAGGGCACGGCGATCAGAAGCGCGTAGGCGACAAGAAGAAGGACGATCAGCGAGAGGCTGAGCATCGCGCCCATGGCAGAGGCCTCGGCGAGCCGAAGCATCCAGTCGATGGCGAGGTGAAGACTGTAGACGAGCAGCACGAGACCGATCAGGCGCGGCAACAGCCGGCTGACGAGCAGACCGGGGCCTGCGCGCGGAGAGGGCTGTTCCGTCATGCGTGGAGCCTAGAAGATTGCAGGGCCGCGGGCCAGTGCCGCCGGCCGGGCGCTGATGGTGCCGCGAAAGCTATTCGTCGGGCGGGATGAGCCCGAGCCCCCGGAGGTAGATGCCGATCCCGCTTTCCAGCAGGTCCTCGGGTGAAAACGGGGCCTTGGTGCCCGGGGAGCCGCGGGCGAAAAGCTCCACCACCCCGTGGCTCATCGCCCAGATATGGGCCGAGAACATCTGTGGCGGCGGCCGCTTTTCGGCGGGGATATGTTCCGAAAGCTCCGCCGCGGCGCGTTCGAGCACCCCGAAGGCGCGGCCCGAAAGATGGGCGAGTTCGGGGTTGCGGTTCACCGAAATGCCGCTTTCGAACATCGCCACGTAATGGCCGGGATACTTGCGGGCAAACGCGAGGTAGGCCCGCCCCGTCGCCTCGAAGGAGGCAAGCGCCGAGGGCTGGCCCGACTGGTAGGCGTATTCCATCAGATCGGCGAAGATCGCATAGCCCTGCTGGGCGATTTCCGCGATCAGGTCATCGCGCCCGGCGAAATGGCGGTAGACGGCCGCCGGGGTGACGCCGGCCTTCTTCGCCGCTTCCGAGAGCGTGAAGCCCGTCGGGCCCTTTTCCTCGATCAGGATGAGGGCCGCGTCGATCAGCGCCTCGCGCAGGTTGCCGTGATGATAGCCGCGCTTAGACATTCCAGAGGCTCGGGTCGCCGCAGATCTTCGGGTCGGGCCTGCCGACGACGGCCTCGTCCTTGCCGGCGTAGTCGACGCCACCGATAACCGCGCGGATGGCGGCCAGCCGCGCACGGCGCTTGTCGTCGGTGCGGATCACCGTCCAGGGGGCGGTGGGCGAATGGCTGATGTCGAAGGTTTCCTTGATCGCGTCGGTGTACTGATCCCACTTCGCGAGCCCCGCGACGTCGATCTGCGACAGCTTCCACTGTTTCAGGAGATCGCCCTCGCGGGCGAGGAAGCGGCGGAGTTGTTCGGCGCGGCTGACATTGAGCCAGAGCTTCACGAAGTGGATGCCCTCGTCGATGATCAGTGCCTCGAACCGGGGCAACTGGCGGAAGAACACCGCCCGTTCCTGGGGCGTGCAGAAGCCGAACACATGCTCGATCACCCCGCGATTGTACCAGGAGCGATCGAAGAACACGATCTCGCCCTCGGCGGGCAGGTGATCGATGTAGCGCTGGAAATACCACTGCGAGCGTTCGCGGTCGGACGGCTTCGTCAGGGCCACGTTCTTGGCGTGGCGGGGGTTCATGTTCTCGGTGAAGCGCTTAATCGTGCCGCCCTTGCCGGCAGCATCCCGGCCTTCGAGCACCACGACGATCCGCTTGCCGGTGGCCGTGACATCGGCCTGAAGCTTGGCGAGTTCGAGTTGCAGGGCCTCGAGCTCTTCCTCGTAGATCTTCCTGTCAAGCCATTCGCGGTAGGGATAGTCGGGATCGAGAATATCCTTCTTGCCCGAGGTCTTGATGGCCGTCCGCACCTCTTCGGGGGCTTCGTTTTCGTAATAGGCGGTGATCGCGCCGTCGAAGGGTAGGGACATCTGGATTCCTTGGCTTATCCGTACCGAAAGCGTAGGCGGCGGGCGGCCTCAGCGCAATCCGGCGCGGGCCGCCGCGCGTTCGATGGCGGCGATTGCCTCATCCGTGGCCACGTGGTGCGGCATATGTCCCACACCGTCGAGCGTGACGAGGTTGGCCGAGGCCACCAGTTCGGAGAACGGCCCCGAATGCACCGTGATCGGCACGGTGCTGTCGGCGGTGCCGTGGACGATCTCGATCGGGAGGGTGAGGGTCGGATAGCGCTTCGACATCTCGACCACATGGGGGCGCAGCGTGTTGACCTGCCGGGCATTGGCGCGGAACGGGCCGCGACGGACGGGCATCATCGGCCCGATATGGGCGGCATAGCCGTCGGGGGCGGGTTGCGGGGCGAAGGTGCTTTCGATGCCGTTCCGCAGCCGGTCTTCGGGCACAAGCGCGGTAATCAGCGGCGGAACGAGTGCGCCGCCCACGGAAGTGCCGTTCACCGTGTAGAGCCAGCCGAGTTCCCCGGGCCAGGGCATCGCGACGCCCGCCAGCGACACCACCGCCGCCGGATCGTGTTCGAGCGCCCAGGCCAGCGCCACGATCCCGCCGAAGGAATGGCCCACGACGATCGGCTGATCGGCCCCGAGCTGGCGGGCGGCGGCCGCGAGGATGCGGGCCTGTTCGACGGGGCTTTCGGCGTCGTCCGCGAAGAGCCGCGCATAGGAGGCGTCGGCCCGCCCGCTCCACCCAAGCCCCGGGCGGTCGAGGGCGATCACGCGGTAGCGGTCGCTCAGCCGGCCCATGAAATCGAAGGTGAAATCCCGGGTGCTGCCGAAAGCGCCGTGGATCAGCACAAGATCGGGGCCATCGCCCGCGACGACCGCATGGATGCGGGTGCCATCGACCTCGATGAAGCGGCCCGCCGGGGGATAGGCGGCCTCGGCCCGCGCCTCGCGCTTCGACGCGATCAGGCTGGTGCCGAAGGCGCCCAGGGCGGCCAGCCCGGCGATGACGAGGCTAGTCGTGGCCAATCTTCTCAAGCTCATATGGCGTGGTCTGGTAAATCTCGTTTATCCAGTTGCCATATAGAAGGTGCGCGTGGCTTCTCCAGCGATTGAGCGGGGTTCGGGCCGGATCGTCATCGGGATAGTAGTTGAGCGGCACCTCGATCGGCGCGCCCGCCTCGACGTCGCGGTCATATTCCTGCTTCAGCGTGTCGCTGTCGTATTCGAAATGATTGAAGATGTAGAGGGCGCGGTGGCCCGGATCCTCGACAAGGCAAGGGCCGACCTGATCGGAACTCAGAAGCGTGATGAGCCCCGGGGCCGCGTCGATCTCGTCCTGCCGCATCTCCGTCCAGCGGGAGACCGGGATCACGCAATCGTCGGAAAACCCGCGCAGGTAGGGCGAGGACGGCACGAGATTGGTGTGGCGGTAACAGCCGAAGGCCTTTGCCGTCAGCATGTGTTTCGCGACACCGTGGAAATGGTTGATCATCGCCATGCCGCCCCAGCAGACGCCGAAGGTGGAATGGACGTGGCTTTGCGTCCAGTCCATGACCTCGGTGAGTTCATCCCAGTAGGTCACATCCTCGAACGGCAGATGTTCGATCGGCGCGCCGGTGATGATGAGCCCGTCGAAATACTCACCCTTCACCTCCTGAAAGGGGCGGTAGAACTCTTCCATATGGGCGGCGGCGGTGTTCTTCGTCTGGTGCTCGCTCATCCGGATCAGCTGCAGATCGATCTGCAGCGGCGTCGCGCCGATCAGGCGGGCGAACTGGTTCTCCGTCTGGATCTTTTTGGGCATCAGGTTCAGAAGCCCGATCCGAAGCGGGCGGATATCCTGACGCGAAGCCCGGTCGTCCGACATCACCATCACGCCCTCGTCCCGGAGGACGGAATAGGCGGGCAGCGATTCGGGCAGTTTGATCGGCATTTCGGCAGGCTCCGTTGCGGGCAAGACCGTCTAGATAACGGCGCAGGCGGGCAGTCTCAACCCGTGCGGGCGGCGATGGCGTCGCCGACAAGCGCCTCGAACTCTTCCGCGGCGGTCACGCGGGCCACGTCTTCGGCGGCCAGGGTGACGCCCCAGTTTTGGGCAATCGCGCGGTAGCGGGGCTGGCGTTCGGCGAGTGCGCGCGCATAGGTCCAGCGAACGAAGGCGTTCGGATCGACCTCGTCTTCCTCGAGCCCCGTTTCGCCCAGGTATTCGAGCCAGGCGGCGTGGAGGAAGGCGGGCTGATAGTACATCGGCTTCGGCGCCCGATCGAACCGGCGCACGAGCGCCTCGGTATGGGCATCGCTGCCCTCGATCCAGACGAAGAGAAGCGTGCGGGAGAGGGCGTTCAGCACCGGATCGGCCGTATCCTCGGGATCCACCACCTCGCAGAGCGAACCGGAACTGTCGCAGACGAAGTGATCGTAGCCATAGAGCGTGCGGGCGCGTTCGATGAAATGGGCGCTGTCGAGCATGGCGTTGATCTCGGCCATGCGGTGCAGTTCCTGCCGGCGCATGTATTCATCGAAGCTGAGCCCGCCCTTGGCCGGATCGCCGGGCTTGCCGAGATACATCGAGAGGGGCGCGAGATTGTGGAAGGTGATGTTCGAGGCGATGTAGATCGAATCGCTCAACAGAAGCTCGCGCAGGTAGGGCACGCGCATCGCCTCGGCCTTGAAGCTGTCGGCGATGTGTTCGCCCATGTAGCGGGTGCCGATCCGGTAATCGACCGAGTAGTGAAACCAGCCCCCCGTCTCGCGCAGGAGGTTGGAAACATGGGTTTTCCCGAGCCCCGACATCCCGAAGAGGCAGATCCGCTTGGCGGGCGCGTCGGCCCAGGCTTGTGCGCTGTCATAGATCATCCTGGCGCAGTGCTAATCGCGCGGGCGGGCGGTTTCCAGCGGGATTTATTACGACGGATGTTTCGCGCGCCGCCTGTGCCATGCCTGCCAGAGCCGGCCGTCGAGGATCAGAAGCCCGAGCGCGAGGCAGGCGAAGCCGAAGAACGCGTTCGGCGCAAGGGTTTCGCCGCGGACGAGCGCGCCGAGGGCGATTGCCACGGGCGGGATCAGAAGGGTGCAGAGCAGGAGGTTTCCGGTGCCCGCCATCGCGAGGACACGGTAGTATAGGAGATAGGCGAAGGCCGTTGATATTACGGCGAAATAGGCGATGGCCCCAAGCGTATCCGGGGCGAGATCGAGGCGGATCGGGCCGTCGATCGCCCAGGCTGCGGGGACGATGAGAAGCGCCGAGCCTGTCAGCATCCCGGCCGCGTTCAGGATCGGCGGCTGATCTTTCAGCATCCGGCGCGCCCAGGCACCGGCAAATGCGTAGGAGAGCGCGCCCGTGAGGACGGCGAGCTGCGCGAGCGAGCGGGGATCGAAGGCCAGGAGCGTGTCGAGCCCAATCGCCGTGGCGACCCCGAGGAAGCCCAGCAAGACGCCGAGCGCCCGCCGCGCCGTCAGGCGTTCGTCGGGGAAGACGAGGGCCGCGACCAGCACCGCGAAAATCGCCGTCGTCGCGTTCAGGATCGAGGTCAGGCCCGTTTCGATGTGAAGCTGTGCCCAGGCCATGAGCGAGAACGGGATCACGTTGTTGAGGATCCCCATCACGAAGAGCGCGCCCCAGACCGCGGGCGGCCTGGGCAGGGGCACCCGGCGGAGAAACACCACGCCCCAGAGGATCAGCGCGGCCCAGCCGACCCGGTGCGCCACCGAGGTCAGCACCGCGATGTCGTCGAGCGCGATGCGGATCGCGAGGAAGGAGGCCCCCCAGACGAGGGACAGAAGGGCCAGTTCGGCCCAGGCGCGGGGGCTGATGCTGACCTGGTTCATGGCCAGACACTGCCCCGAAGCCGCGCCCGGCGCGACCCGGATCTTGCGGGGAATTTGCCGCAGGATTGCACCTGTCGGCGCGCGCGCGGGATGATAGGGTGGCGCCCATGTCGATCTGGTCCCGCATCGCCGCCGCATTGCAGGCGCTGTCCTCGGGCGAGGGCCTCGCGGTCGTGTTCGAGCGGCTGCGCGCGCCGCCCGAACGCTCCGTGGCCTTCACCATCGCGGTCATCGCGCTCGGCGCGAAGATGGCCAAGGCCGATGGCCTTGTGACGCGCAACGAGGTTGCGGCGTTCCGCGAGGTTTTCACCATTCCGTCCGCCGAGGAGGCGAACGCGGCGCGCGTGTTCAACATGGCGCGCACCGACGTGGCGGGCTTCGACTATTACGCCCGCCAGATCCAGAGGATGTTCGCCACCGATACGGACATGCTCGAATACCTTCTGGAATGCCTGTTTCACGTGGCGGTGGCCGACGGCACCTATCATCCCGCCGAGGACGATTTCCTGTGCCAGGTGTCGCGGATTTTCAAACTGGATGACCGCGCGTTCCGGGCGATCCGCACGCGTTTCGTGCCTGATGCGCCGCCGGATCCCTATGACGTGCTCGAAGTGGCGCCCGAGGACGATATCGAGACGATCCGCGCCGCATGGCGGGCGCGGGTGCGCGACAGCCATCCCGACCGGGCCATTGCGAGGGGCCTGCCCGAAGAGGCGATCAAGATGGCCGAGAAGCGGCTGATCGCCGTGAACCGGGCGTGGGAAGAGATCAGCCGGAACCGCGCGGCGTAATCGCATGAGAATCGCGACCTACAACGTTGAATGGATGGGAAATCTCTTCGACGATGAGGGTGCGCTTCTGGCCGATGACCGCTGGTCCGGCCGCCGGGACGTGACGCGCATTCAGCAGATCGAGGCGCTTGGCATCGTCTTCACCGCGCTTGACGCGGATGCGGTGATGATTATCGAGGCCCCCGACGGCCACCGCCGGCGGGATGGGGTGGCGGCGCTTGAAACCTTCGCCGCCTGGGCCGGGCTTCGGGCGCGAACGGCGCTGATGGGCTTTGTCAACGACACGCAGCAGGAGATCGCGCTGCTTTATGATCCCGATGTCCTGACCGCGCGCCATGATCCGGTGGGTGACGGGGCCGAGGTGGCGCCGCGCTTCGACGGGGTATTCGAGATCGATCTGGATATCGACAGCACGCTGGACCAGGTGCGCTGGTCGAAGCCGCCCCTGGAACTTTCGGTCGAAACCCATGCGGGCCTTGCCTTCCGGATGATCGGGGTGCACGCGAAATCGAAGGCGCCGCATGGCGCGCGCGGCAAGGCGGCGATCATGCGCGCCGCGATCGCGAACCGCCGCAAGCAGCTGGCCCAGTGCATCTGGCTGCGGCGCCGGGTGGAACAGCATCTGGAGGCAGGCGAGCCGCTGATCGTTCTGGGCGATTTCAACGACGGCCCCGGGCTTGACGAATACGAGAAGCTGTTCGGGCGCTCGGGGGTTGAAATCGTGATCGGCGAGGGCGAGCAGATCCAGCTTTACGACCCCAATGCAGAGATGGCGCGGGAACGCCGGATCGGGGTGATGCCTGCCTCGGCCCGGTTCTGGATGGATCACGAACAGCGCTGGATGCAGACGCTGCTTGATTACGTGATGATCTCGCCCGACCTCAGGCGCCGGGCGCGGCGCTGGCGGATCTGGCACCCGTTCGACGACCGGCAATGCTATGATCGGATCGAACTGCGCGAGGCACTTCTGCTGGCGTCGGATCATTTCCCGGTGACGCTTGATCTTGAGGCCGGGCCTTAAACCGCGGGGCGTTGGCGCCTATATATTGCTTATGCTCAGGGTATTTCTTCTGTCTCTGATCCTCCTCGCTCCGGCGGCCCATGCCCAGGAGGAGGACGGGCCGTTCGGCGACCGGTTCGAAGGGTTCGAGGAGGATATGCGCCGGCTTCTGGAAGGTTTGATCGACCAGATGGAGCCGGGGATGGAGGCGCTGCGCGAGCAGTTGGGGCGTCTGGACGCCTATCACCCGCCCGAGATCCTGCCGAATGGCGATATCATCATCCGGAGAAAGCGGCCTCTCGACGATGCGCCGCCGAACGACGGGGAAGCACCCTTCGAGATCCCCGAAGGCGGGGTGGAGCTCTGAGCCTGTCCGAGCAAACGACGTTGGTGGTGGAGACCCGGGGCCCCGGATTGTACGAGGTTACCCCCGACGTATCGCGCTGGCTTCATACGATCGGGGCCGGCGACGGGCTTCTGACGCTTCTTGTCCGGCATACCTCTGCCTCGCTGCTGATCCAGGAGAATGCCGATCCCGATGTGCGGGGGGATCTTCAGGGCTGGGCGGAGCGTTTCGTGCCGCGGGGCACGGATCCGTCGATGGGCTGGCTGACTCATACGCTGGAAGGGCCCGACGACATGCCCGCCCATATCCGGGCCGCGCATCTGCCGGTATCGCTGGGCGTGCCGGTGGCCGAGGGGAGGATGCGTCTTGGCACCTGGCAGGGGATTTATCTGTGGGAGCATCGCGACCGCCGCCACCGGCGCGAGATCGCCCTGCATTTCGGGTAGGCCCGGATATGAAAAGGCCCCGCGGTGGCGGGGCCTGTCGTTCAATCCGGACGTTCGGGATTACAGCTTGAGGCCGACCCGGAAACCGATGCCGATGGACGTGCCATCATCGTAGTCGGTCGACAGCACGTTGAAGGTTTCGCCGATCCACGAATAGTTGATGCCGCCGGTGATCTTGACCTTGTCGGTCTCGTAGATCGCACCGAGGTTGATGCCGGTACGTCCGTCGACGGGGCCGAGCGACGTCAGTTCGGTTCCGATCTGGGGTTCGTAGGTGACCGACGCCAGGCCGACCCAGTTTTCGTCGATCCGGCGCGCGACGCCGACGGTGTAGGTCCACCAGTCGTCGGAATAGTTGACCAGCGGGCGGCCGGCCGCAATGAGAGGCGGGTAGTTCGGCGGCGAAATGTCGAACTCCGACCAGTCGACCCAGTTGATCTGGCCGAACACCGCCGTCTTCGGCGCAACGCCCGTCCGGAAATCGAGCGTCACCGATTGCGGTGTCTCGATGTTCGTTTGGGATGGGACGGTGAGCCCGCCGCCGACCGAACCGAGGGTCTCGGTGGTGCTGAGATCGTGGTCGATGGCCGAGCGGTAGGTCAGGGCGACGCGCAGGGCGATCTCGGGTTTTTCATAGGCCGCGCCCACGACGAAGCCGGTGCCCCAGTCGCGATCCGCCACGACGCTGTAGCCGTTGCCGAGCGGCGAGCCCGTCGGAATGAAGGGAAGGGCGGCTTCGGCCTCGATCGACTGGAAGACCGGCCCGCCATAGACCTTGACGTTCGGCGTCGCGTCATAGGCGATCAGCGCGGTCACCGCATAGGAATCGAGATCGGCGAAGGAGCCGCCATAGACGGCGCGTACGTCAGGCACGGTGCCTGCCGGCAGGCCATAATCGGTATCGGCGCCGTAGGGCTGATTGACGATCAGCGCATAGGACAGGCGATCATTGATATCCGCCTTATAGGCCAGCCCGAAGGTGAGATACTGCTTGAGCAGGTCGTTCGTTTCGCCCGTCAGCGCGAACGGTCCGCCGAAGATCGCCGGCACGAAGCCGCCCACACCGGTCAGGTCGGGTGAAACGCTCGAGAACGAGAATTCCAGATACCGGCCTTCTTCGAACAGCGGCGAAACGTTCAGAACGCTCCGCTCGATCCCCCCGGCGTGGACCGCCGTTGATGTAAGTAGCGCTGCGGCCGCCGTGCCAGCGGCAATCAGATATTTAGACATAGGTTCTCCCACCACGTACCCGTTACGTGCCTCTGGGCGGGCATAAACCGGATACTTGACCCTCACGTCAATTCGGACCCTACGTAAATAACTCGTTACGACGCTGCGTCACTGAGTTTTTACCTTCGGGTTTCCGTCCAGATATTCAGGTAATTGGCCGCGAATATGATTACCGCGCCCGCGATCACGAGGGCATTGAGGGGCTCGCCATAGATCACCATGCCCACCACGGCGATGAGCGGCAGGCGCAGGAAATCCATCGGCACGACGAGGGTCGCCGGCGCGATGGCGAGCGCATTGGTGACGCAGAGATGGGCGAAGAGCCCCGCGCAGCCGATCAGGACGAGCCAGGGCAGGGTGGCGGCAGTGGGCCAGGCGACCACGCCATCCCAGAAGACGAAGAGCACGCCGATCACCGCCTGAACCACCGTCAGCCAGAACAGGATGCAGGTGATCGAGGCGACGCGCGTAAGCTTCTTCGTGAAGAGGAAGGTCGCGGCGAAGCACATCGCGGCCAGGGCGGCGAGGAGGATGCCGGGGCTGACCGGCTCTGCCCCCGGCTGGGCCACGAGAAGCACGCCGATGAAGCCGAGGACGGCGGAGAGGATGCGCACGCGCGTCAGCTTCTCGCCCAGGACAAGCGGGGCGAGGAGGGCAACCCAGATCGGCGAGGTGAATTCGAGCGCGAAGACCTGCGCAAGCGGGATCACGGTGACGGCGTAGAACCAGAGGTTCTGGCCCGTGAAGTGAAAGATGTTCCGCCCGATGTGAAGATCCATCCGGCGGGTGGAGATTTCGCCAAGCCGCCCGAGCGCCCCGGCGATCACCACGACGAGGACGATGCCGACAACGGAGCGGAACAGCATCATCTCGAACGTGTCGTGCACATCCGCCAGTTCGCGCCCCGCCACGGCCATGGCCGAGAACGACGCGATGCCGCCCGTCATCCAGGCCGCGGCCTTCAGGGGCTGCGTGTTGTCGGTGGGCCCTACCTCAACCATGGCATCACCCTGTCACGGGGTATCCCCAGGCCGAGCGCCAGCCGCGCTGCGCCGCCCCGAAGAAGGTTTGCGGGCCATTTCACGACTTCGGCATGCAGATCGCCTGAGCGCAGATCGACCCGCGGCGTGGCCGCGATCCCATGGAGGTTGCGGTACCCGGCGAGACGGAGGCTGACGAGCGCGCGCGGCAGGTGATAGCGGCTTGTGACCACGATCACCGGATCGTCGCGGCGAAGCCCGCCGGTCTCTGCCGCGTAATAGGCGTTCTGGAGGGTGGAATCGGCCAAGGGCTCTATCACGATCGCGGGTTCGGGAACGCCGAGCGACACCGCGAGGAGTGCCATGGCGTAGGCATCGTGTAGCGCCCGCCGCGCCCGCCGCCACCCGTCATGACAAGCGCAGGGGCCGCGCCTGCCTTCCAGACCCCGACCGCGCGGAGAACGCGCGCGCGGGCCTGGCCGTGCGACATCTCGCCCGCCGCGCCGGGGCCCGACAGAACGACGATGGCGGCCGCGTCCGGCAGGGGAGAGGGATCGGACCGGGTCATGGCGGCCGCGACGATGGCCGAGAAGGCCAGACCGTAGGCCAGGACGGCAAGGGCCAGAACCCGCATCAGGCGGCGCGCAGGGCGGTGGGCCATTATGGCGGCCTCAGCGTGGGGCGGGGCCGGTCATTCCCACTCGATCGTCCCCGGCGGTTTCGAGGTGATGTCGTAGGTGACGCGGTTGATCCCCTTCACCTCGTTGATGATCCGGGTGGCGGTTTCGCCCAGGAACTCGTGGCTGAAGGGATAGTAATCCGCCGTCATCCCGTCGACCGAGGTGACGGCGCGGAGCGCGCAGGCATAATCGTAGGTGCGCCCGTCGCCCATCACGCCCACGGTGCGCACGGGCAGGATCGCGACGAAGGCCTGCCAGATCTCGTCGTAAAGCCCGTGCTTGCGGATCTGATCGATATAGACCGCGTCTGCCTTGCGCAGGATATCGAGCTTGTCGCGCGTGATCTCACCGGGGCAGCGGATGGCGAGGCCGGGGCCGGGGAAGGGGTGGCGGCCGATGAAATGGGCGGGAAGACCGAGTTCGCGGCCGAGGGCGCGCACCTCGTCCTTGAAAAGCTCCCGCAGGGGTTCGACGAGCTTGAGGCCCATCTTTTCCGGCAGGCCGCCCACGTTGTGGTGCGACTTGATCGTGACCGAGGGCCCGCCCGAAAAGCTGACGCTTTCGATCACGTCTGGGTAGAGGGTGCCTTGCGCTAGGAAGGCCGCACCTTCGATCTGGTCGGCGTATTTCTGGAACACGTCGATGAAGAGCTTGCCGATGGTCTTCCGCTTGATCTCGGGATCTGCGACGCCTTCGAGGGCCGACAGGAACAGCTCCTGCTCCTGGGCATGGATCACGTGGAGGTTCATGTGGTCGCGGAACATGCCCACGACCTCTTCGGCCTCGTTCAGGCGCAGAAGCCCGTGATCGACGAAGACACAGGTGAGTTGATCGCCCACTGCCTCGTGGATGAGCGCAGCGGCGACCGACGAGTCGACCCCGCCCGACAGCGCGCAGATCACCTTGGCGTCGCCCACCTGTTCGCGGATCTTTTCGACCGCTTCCTCGCGATAGGCGCCCATTGTCCAGTCGCCCGTGAAGCCGGCGAGGCGGACGAAATTGGCGTAAAGTTCCTTGCCCTTCGGGGTGTGGTGCACCTCGGGGTGGAACTGGACGGCGTAGAAATGGCGCGCGGGATCGGCGGTGATCGCGAAGGGCGCGCCGGGGGAGGTGGCGAAGACCTGGAAGCCGGGGGCGATTTCGGCCACATGATCGCCGTGGCTCATCCAGACCTGTTCGCGCCCCTCGCCGAACCAGCCTTCGAGCAGATCCAGCTTTTCGGCGCCCGGGGCGACATAGGCGCGGCCGAATTCGGCGGTGCCCTCGCCCCGTTCGACGCGGCCCCCGAGCTCCTGCATCATCACCTGCTGGCCATAGCAGATGCCGAGGATCGGCACGCCGAGATCGAAGACGCTTTTCGGCGGACGGGGGGAGCCTGCGTCGATGACGCTGGCCGGCCCCCCCGAGAAGATCACCGCCTTGGGCGCGAAATCCTTAAGGAAGGCGTCGGTGACCGACTGGAAGGGGTGGATCTCGCAATAAACGTTCAGTTCGCGCAGGCGGCGGGCGATGAGCTGCGTCACCTGGCTTCCGAAATCGATGATGAGAAGGCGGTCGTGGGAGATCTCTGTCATGGGGCAGGCGATAGAGCCTTGCCTGCCCCCATGCAAGGGTGGTTCGGCGGAGCCCGGGCCTAGTGGCGGAGCCCGAGGACGCGCTTTGCGAGATCGGCGGCTGCGCCCGCGCGGGCAACCCGGCCCCGGGCGAGGTAGTAGTCGAGATCGATCGAACCGTCGGGGCGCTGGCGGATATCGTCTAGGCGGGTGCGGGTCATCGTCGGTGTTTCCTTCTTGGTGTCGTGTTGGTGAAGACAAGTCTGCCCGGACGTGCCGCGCCACGCTTGAAGGGGATCTGAAGATCTTCTTTAGAAACGCTTTCGATTGCTCAAGAAACGCGAGATTTTGCTTGCCGGACGCGCCGTTGGAATGTGGAAATGGCCCCATGATCTACCGTTTCGCCGACTGTGCGCTGGATGTGCGGCGCCACGAACTGAGCCGCGCCGGGGCGCCGGTTCATGTGGAACCGCAGGTGTTTCAGCTTCTTCAAAGCCTCGTCCAGCGGCCTGAGGAACTGGTCAGCAAGGATTGCCTTGTCGAAGAAGTGTGGAATGGCCTTGCCGTTTCGGATGCCACGATAAACGCCCGCGTCAGCGCGGCGCGGAAGGCGGTGGGGGATGACGGGGCGCGACAGGAGATCCTTCGCACGGTGCCGAGGCTGGGATTCATGCTTGCCGTTCCCGTCACGGTCATCGGGGCCGCGCCGGACAATCAGAGCGTGCCGCTGCCGCCGGGGGGCGAGGTGCGCTATGCCGTCTCATCCGATGGCGCTGGGATTGCCTGGACGTCCGATGGCGAGGGCCCCGCGATGGTGCGGATCGGGCATTGGCTGAGCCATGTCGAGCTTGACCGGTCCAGCGAGATCTGGGGGCCGCTGATCGAGCGGCTGTCCGCGCGGCACCGGCTGATCCGTTATGATGCACGCGGCACGGGACTGTCCCAGCGGGATGCGGAGATCGGACCATTGGCGCTTGCGGTCGACGATCTTGCCGCGGTGATCGATGCCTCCGGCGTCGATCGCGCGGTTCTGGTGGCGTCGTCTCAGGCCGTGCCTGTGGCACTGGCCTTTGCTGCCCGGCACCCTGAGCGGGTGAAGAAGCTCGCTCTTCATGGCGGTTACGCGCTTGGCCGGGTGCTCCGCGATCCGTCGGCGGGGGAGATGGCGGAAGAGACGGCGCTGACAATGATTCGCAGCGGCTGGGGGCGGCATGGCGATGTGCTGATGGCCGCGTTTTCCCGGATTTTCGCCCCCGATGCGACCGAGGCGCAGATCGCCGGGCTGATTGACATGCAGCGGGCAACGGCCTCTCCCGAGACGGCCGTGATGATCCGCGAGGCGGTGGATCGCTATGACGTGCGCGACCTGTTGCCGAAGGTGACCGCGCCCGTGCTTTTGATGCATGCCGAAGGCGACGCGGTGCACCCCATGTCGCAATCGCAATACCTCGCCGCACATCTTCCCGACGCGCGGCTGCGCGTTCTGCCGGGGAAGAACCACATCGCACTTCCCCAGACGCCGGCCTGGGCGCAGATGATCGAGGCGATCGAGGGGTTTCTGGCCGAAGAGCCGGGTTAGCCGTCGAGAAGCGGCCAAAGACCGTCGGGCAGGAGCCGTTCCCGCCCTTCCCGGAAGAGACCGAAATCGATCCAGGCCGCGCGGGACCGGACCTGCTGATCCTCGGGCACGAAGCTGTCCCGCGTGGCAAGCCCCGCATCGTCCAGTGCCAGTTCGAAAACGAAGACGATTTCGTGACCCCGTGCGCCTTGGCGATCGAAGAGGTTGATGCCGCCGCCCGGCGGGCGCCAGCCCTTGCGCGCCACGTCATCCTCCGCCACGGCGGCGGCGAGCACCGAGCTGTCCCGGAAGGGCAGGCCGATCGCCACGGGGCGGATCACGGTCGGGGCGCGAGACAGCCGTCAGGGAATCTATCGGGGCATCATCGGGCGATCCGTGGCGCGCACAAGCCCGCGATATGTCGCTTTCGCGCGCCAAATGGCGGAAATGGTGCGGGGCGGCGCGCGGGTTCATGTAAACCCGGGCGCAACCGATTTTGTGGGGTGAGCCATGGCGGAAGCGGAAACACGGCGGCGGAGCCGCGGCGGCGGCGGGGCGGCACGGCGCGCCGAGCGCACGGCGGTCAAGATCGAGGCGGCGCGGTTTATCGAGCGCAAGATCCCGAATCTCGACATCCTGCATGACGAGGCGATCGAGATCATCGAGGCCAATGCCGAGCAGGTGCTGGAAGAGATCGGCGTCAACTTCGTCGAGAACCCCGAGGCACTGAAGCGCTGGAAAGACGCAGGCGCGGATATCGATGGCGAACGCGTGCGCCTGCCGAAGGGCCTGGCGCGCGAACTGTGCAAGACCGCGCCGTCATCCTATACCCAGCACGCCCGGAACCCTGCGCGCAACGTCGAGATCGGCGGGCGCAACCTTGTCCTCGCCCCCGTATACGGCCCGCCGTTCGTGCGCGATGCCATGGGGGGCAGACGCTATGCGACGATGGAGGATTTCCGCAAGTTCGTGAAGCTCGCCTACATGTCGAAATGGGTGCACCATTCCGGCGGTACGGTGTGCGAGCCCACCGACATCGCGGTGAACAAGCGTCACCTCGACATGCTGCACGCCCATATGACGCTGTCGGACAAGCCGTTCATGGGGTCGGTCACGGAACCGTCGCGGGCGGCCGACAGCGTCGAGATTGCCGGGATCCTCTTCGGGCAGGATTTCGTGCAGCAGAACACGGTGATGACCTCGCTCATCAACATCAACTCTCCGCTGACCTTCGATGCGGTGATGATGGGGGCGATGGAGGTTTACGCCGCCGCCAACCAGGCGTCGATCATTTCGCCCTTCATCGTGGGGGGCGCGATGGCGCCGGTCTCGGTTGCGGGTACGCTGACGCAGGTTCTGGCCGAAGTGCTGGCCGGCGTGGCCTACAGCCAGCTTGTCCGCCCCGGTTCGCCGGTCGTGGCGGGGGCCTTCGTCACCTCGATCGACATGAATTCGGGTGCGCCGACCTTCGGCACGCCGGAAGCGGCGCAGATCACCTATGGCGTCGGCCAGCTCACCCGGCGGCTTGGGCTGCCCTACCGTTCGGCGGGGTCGTTCTGCGGATCGAAATTGCCCGATGCTCAGGCGGGATACGAGACCGCAAACTCGCTGAACATGGGGCTTCTGTCGGGCGTGAACTTCATGCTGCACGCCTGCGGGTGGCTGGAAGGGGGCCTTGTGGCCTCTTTCGAGAAATTCGTGATGGATGCCGATCAGCTTGGCGTCCTGCACAAGCTTGCCGAGGGGGTGAGCGTGGACGAGAACGCGCAGGCGATGGACGCGCTGCGCGAGGTGGGGCCGGGCGGCCATTTCCTTGGCTGCGCGCATACCCAGGCGAACTTCCAGTCGGCGTTCTGGCGGTCGAACCTGTTCGATTACAAGCCGTTCGAAACCTGGGACGAGGAAGGGGCGCGCGATACCGAGGCGCTGGCCTCTGTCCGGGTCGAGAAGCTTCTGGCCGACTATCAGCAGCCGATGCTCGACCCGGCGGTCGCAGAGGCGCTTTCCGCCTACGTGGCCGAGAAGAAGGCGTCGATGCCTGACAGCTTCACCTGATCCCCGCCCGTCAGTCGGGTAGGGCGCGGACGGGGGTGAGGCCCCGGATCTCGGCCATCAGCGCGATCAGCACATCGATGTGCCGCATCACCGAATAGGTGGTGTCGGCCGCGATGCGCGCGAATTCAAGCTTCTATTCCTCGCGGATCAGGCCATCGACCGCCGTCTGGGGCGACGGCTCGCGCCCGCCGGGCAGCAGGCGGGGCAGATCGCGCGCGCGGTTGTAATCCTGAATGCCGGAGCGGGCCGCCTTCACGAGAAGGGCGGGGCGGCGCAGGCCGGCGACTTTTCTGCTGAGATCGGACATCGTGAGTCTCCCGTTTGATCGAAGCGACTCTTATACAACCTATGCATGCGTTGCGTTATCTGCGGACCCGCGAACTTATCCACAGGAAAGAATTATTATAATAACTTCAATGCTGTTTCTGTTCTTCGCGTTAACTATCCGGTAACACTTACAATCTTAAGTTGTTGTTAACCAGTATCAACGCGGGGTTTCGACCCACGCACGGGGGAATTGATCATGGGGGCGTATTGTGTGAAGGACCGGCATTTGCCGGTCTGGGTTCCGCTCGGAATCCGCTACTACATTGCACATACATGCGATGGCCAGTCGATGCGCGCGCTTGCACGTCAGGCCGGCTGTCCACCATCCACGGTTCTTCGCCGCATCCGGCGGATCGAGAACCGGCGCGATGACCCGTTATTCGATCATGCACTTACCCGGCTTGGGCATCTTCACCACGCGCCGGCCCGCCGGCGACGCAGAGATCGAAAAGGCATGACTGACATGAACCAGATCCTCAGACCCGACCCTTCCAGCGAAGAGGCGATGCTGAATGAAGCCTGCCGCGTGCTGCGCAGGCTGGCAGAGCCCGGCGCCTGCCTCGCGCTTGCCCCCGGCATGGAAACCGCCGTCGTCGTGCGTGAGAACGGCGAGGGCCCCGCGCTCAGAACCGCGATGGTGGCCCGCGAGGTGGCCGAAGCCATGGCGCTCAAGGACTGGATCAAAAGCTACGGCAAGGGGCGGGTTCTGCGCTATACGATCACTGCGTCGGGCCGCACGGCGCTGAGGCGCATGGTGGCAGACGCGGAAACGGCCCGCGAACGCGCCTTGCGCGATCCCGAGGCGGCGGTTGACCGGAACGATCCCCTGGCGCTGAGCGAGGAACGGCGGCGCGCGGTGCGTTACAGCCTTGCCGAGAGCCCGCTCATGGTTTTGGCGCGACGGCGCGACAAGGGGGGCGGGCCGTTCCTGACGCCCGAACTGGTGGCCGCCGGCGAAAGATTTCGCGAGGATTTCGAATTGGCGCTTATGGGCGACAGGGCCGGCAGCACCCTGCATGCCCTTCTGAGCGGGGCCTCGCCGGACACGCTTTCGTCGATCGGTGGCAGCCCGGCGACGCTGGCGGCGGTGGACCGGGTGCGCATGGCTGTGGTCGCACTTGGCCCGGGGCTGAGCGACATGGCGCTGCGGTCGCTGTGCTACCTCGAAGGGATGGAATCGATCGAGAAGGAGCTGAGCTGGTCGGCGCGCTCGGGCAAGATCGTGCTGCGGATCGCGCTGCAGCGCCTGCGCCAGCATTACGAAAGCGATTCGAGGGCGTGGTCGCCGCTGATCGGATGAGGCGGCCCGGGGGGCGAAGGGGCGGCGGCGGACCTCAGAACGCGACCCGGTCACCGCCCTTCAACCCCAGCCGTTCGCGCGCCTCGTCCGGCGTCGCGACACTGAGCCCGAGGTTCTCGATGATGCCCCGGATCCGTTCGACCTGCTGGGCGTTCGAGACCGCGAGTTCGCCCTTGCCGATGTACAGGCTGTCTTCCAGCCCGACGCGCAAGTTGCCGCCGAGCATCGCGCTTTGCGTGGCGAAGGGCATCTGGTGCCGACCTGCCGCCAGCACGCTCCATTCATAGTTCTCGGGGCCGAAGAGACGGTCGGCCGTGCGGTGGAGGTGCATCAGGTTTTCCAGATCGGCCCCCATGCCGCCAAGGATGCCGAACACCATCTGGATGAAGAAGGGCGGCCTGATCAGGCCCTGATCGACGAACCATTTCACGTTGTAGAGATGGCCGAGATCGTAGCATTCGAATTCGAACTTCGTCTGATGCGCCTCGCCAAGGTTCTTCAGCGCGTATTCGATGGTGGCGAAGGTGTTGGGGAAGATGAAATCCCGCGTCATACCAAGGAATTTGGGTTCCCACGGGTGCTTCCAGTCGGAATATTTTTCGAGCATCGGGAAGATGCCGAAGTTCATCGACCCCATATTGAGGCTGGCCATTTCGGGGCTGGCGGCGGTGGCGGCGGCAAGGCGTTCGTCCATCGTCATGCCGAGCCCCCCGCCGGTGGAGACGTTGATGACGGCCCCGGTCGATTGCTTGATCGTGGGCAGGAACTGCATGAACGTTTCGGGCCGGGGATCTGGCTTGCCGGTTTCCGGATCTCGGGCGTGGAGGTGGATGATCGAGGCCCCCGCTTCGGCGGCCTCGATGCTGGCGCGCGCGATCTCGGCGGGCGTCACCGGCAGGTGCGGTGACATCGTGGGGGTGTGGATGCCGCCCGTGGGGGCGCAGGTGATGATGACGGATCTTGCCATGTTCCTCAGAACCTCATGTGCCGGAAGCCTGCCTTCGCGTGGCCCGCATCACGCCTCTTCGACCGGCGGGTAGCGGTAGCGGGCGGCGGCCACCGTCCAGTCCATGTGATTGCGGACGTATTGCTGCGAGGCGTCAGACGGCGGGTTGTAATCCCAGTGCTCTCCCGCGCCCGCCTCCATCGCGGCGTGCAATGCGCGGCGGGATTTCTGCGTGGCGATGACATCGGCGCGGAGCTTTGCGCTGTCCCAGCGGCCGGCGACCTCTTCGGCAAAGGCCTTCGCGACCTCGGCATAGGCCGGATCGGTCGCGACGTTGTTCAGTTCCGCGGGGTCGCGGGCAAGATCGTAAAGCTGGGGCGGGTCGACATCGCAGTGGATGTATTTGAGCACGCCGCGCCGGATCATGAAGACGGGGGCCGGCGTCATCTCGGCGCAGTATTCGCCGATCGCCTCGTCCGTCGGGTCGGCCCCGCCGCGGGCGAGGGGCATCAGGCTGCGCCCGTCGATCGGCTCGGCCGCCATATCGGGGCTGCCGCCGCCCATTTCGATCAGGGTGGGCAGAAGATCGACGAGGGAGCAGGCGTTCTTCACCGTGCCTTGGGCGATGCCGGGGCCCGCGATGACGAGGGGAACGCGGGCGGAATGTTCGAAGAACGTCATCTTGTACCAGAGCCCGCGTTCGCCCAGCATGTCGCCGTGATCGGCGGTCACGATGACGATGGTGTTGTCGAGCGAGCGGGTTTCCTCGAGCGTGCGCACCAACTCGCCGATCTTCGCATCGAAATAGCTGACATTGGCAAGGTAGCCGTGGCGGGCGCGGCGCACCTCTTCCTCGGTCAGCGCCACCGTGCTGGCCTCGATCCCGTCCATCACCCGGCGGGAGAAGGGATCCTGATCCTCGAGCGCGAGCGTTGTCGCGGGCATGTCGATCTCGCTGTCGGAATAGAGGTTCCACCATTCCGGTCGGGCGACGTAAGGGTCGTGGGGGTGGATGAAGCTTGCGACCATCAGGAAGGGCGTATCGTTCCCCTGTGCCCGGTCGCGGGCGCGATCCATCAGCCAGCGGCGGGCGGCGAACCCCACCTCGTCGTCGTAATCGATCTGATAGGTGGCCTCGGCAATCCCGCTTTCCTTCACGGTGGCCATGTTGTGATACCACTTGTCGATCCGCTCGTCGGCCGCTTCCCAATCCGGCGTCCAGGCGAAATCGGAGGGGTAGATGTCGGTCGTCACCCGATCCTGAAACCCGTGCTTCTGATCGGGGCCGACGAAATGCATCTTGCCCGAGAGGCAGGTGCGGTAACCGAGCATGCGCATGTAATGGGCGAAGGTCGGCACGCTGGCGCGCAGTTCCGAGGCGTTGTCGTAGGCCGCGATCCGGCTGATGAGCTGACCGGTCATGAAGGCGAAGCGCGAGGGCGCACAGAGCGGCGCGTTGCAATAGGCCGCGTCGAAGCGCATGCCGCGCGCGGCCAGCGCGTTGAGATGCGGGGTTCTGGCGGTCGGGTGGCCGTAGGCGCCGGTGAATTGCGGCGCAAGCTGATCGGCCATCACGATGACGATGTTGGGACGGGTCATTAGATCGGGTCTCCTGAAAAGCGGGTCGGGTTCAACTTTTCAGGGCCTCCGGGGGAGGCTGGTACTGCATGGGCTTGGTTTGCCTGCGTCTCATGCGCTTCCCTTAGCACAGGACCACGGCGCTGGCGCGCGAAAATGACGTGGCGATCCTCCGGGAGCGCGCGGCCCCGATTGCCGGTGCCGGAGCCCGCGGAAAAGAATTTGGATTGCCCCCTGTTCGCTGTAGGAATTTTTCGACACTATCGGCGTCAGAAGAACGAATTCACAGGGAGCCAACATCCATGAAACGCATCGCGCTGGCGCTTGCCGCATCCACAGCCCTTGCCACGACCGTCAATGCCGCGGAACTGGGCGCCGTGGACGAGCCGATCAAGCTGGCCATCAACGAATGGACCGGGCAGCACATCACCACCCATATAGCCGGCGAGATGCTGAAGGCCGCCGGGTACGAGGTGGAATATGTCACCGCGGGCATGATGAACCAGTTCCAGGCGATCGCCGATGGCGACATTCATGCGACGCTAGAAATCTGGTCGTCCAACGTGTCGGATCAATACGCGGTGCTGGAAGGCGAGGGGAAGCTCGAGTTCCTCAATGACCTCGAGCTGGAAGCGCGCGAAGGCATCGCCTATCCGGCGCATGTGGCCGAGATGTGCCCGGGGCTGCCCGAATGGGAGGCGCTGAAAGCCTGTGCAATGCAGTTCGCCACCGCCGAAACGCTGCCTATGGGCCGCCTTGTCGATTATCCCGCCGATTGGGGCACGCCCGGCGCGGACCGGATCACCGGGCTGGAACTGCCTTACAAGGCCGTGCCCGCGGGTTCGGAAGGCGCGCTGATCACCGAAATCCGCGCCTCGACCGAGAAGAAGAGCCCGCTTCTGATCACCTTCTGGCAGCCGCACTGGGCGATGTCGGCCTATGACCTTGAATTCGTGGCCCTGCCCGCGGGCGAAGCGGCCTGTTACGAAGACGCGTCCTGGGGCCCGAACCCCAATGCCGTCAACGACTGTGATTTCCTGCCCACCACGATCTTCAAGGCCGGGTGGCCGGGGCTGAAGGACAAGTGGCCGGCAGCGCATGAGATCCTGTCCAACTACACGCTGTCGACCGATGTGCAGCAGCCGCTGATGGGCAAGATCGACGTCGATGGCATGGCCGTCGAGGATGCGGTTGCCGAGTGGATGGCCGCGAACGAGGGCGTCTGGAAGCCCGTGGTCGACGCGGCGACCCAGTAAGGGCAGGGGCCCCAGATGGACGGGGAAGCACGGCCTGCCGCAATCACCTGCAAGGGTGTGTGGCAGGTCTTCGGACAGAACCCGCGGGCGCGTCTGAAGGAGGCGCTCGCATCCACGGGCGGCGACGCGCGCGCCGCCGCCGCGAACCTGCGCGAGGCGGGGCTGATCCCCGCCGTTCAGGACGCGACCTTCGAAGTGGGCGAAGGCGAGATCTTCGTGATCATGGGGCTGTCGGGCTCCGGCAAATCCACGCTGATCCGGTGCATCTCCTGCCTGATCGACGGCACGGCGGGGGAAATCCTGATCGAGGGCGAGGATATCCTCCAGGCCTCGAACGCCCGGATGATCGAGCTCAGGCGCAAGAAAATCGGCATGGTTTTCCAGCACTTCGGGCTTTTTCCTCACATGACAGTTGCCGAGAACGTGGCTTTTCCGCTGCGCGTTCAGGGCATCCCCAAGGCCAAACGCCTTGAACGCGCGATGGAGGTGATCGAGCTTGTGGGCCTTCAGGGCAGGGACGGCTCCTACCCTCGCGAGCTGTCGGGCGGCCAGCGCCAGCGCGTGGGCATCGCCCGCTCGCTGGCCGTGAACCCCGATATCTGGTTTCTCGACGAGCCGTTTTCGGCCCTCGATCCGCTCATACGCCGCCAGTTGCAGGACGAGTTCCTGCGCATTCAGGCGACGCTCAGGAAATCCATCGTCTTCATCACGCACGACATCAACGAGGCGTTGAAGCTGGCCGACCGGATCGCGATCATGAAGGATGGCGAGATCGTGCAGATCGGCACGCCCGCCGATATCGTGCTGAGGCCCGTGAACGATTACGTGGCCGAGTTTTCCAAGGATGTGGCAAAGGGCCAGCACGCGCGCGTCGCCTCGATCATGGAAACGGGCGGGACAGGGGCGGCCGGTGCGGATGACCCGAAGCTGAAGGTAGGCATGACGATCGATGCGGCGCTGGCCTCCTGCATGAAGCTTTATGATCCCGTTCCGGTCTGGGACGAGAACGGCAATATCGTCGGCACCGTCCATCCGAAAGACCTGGCCGCGGCGCTTCAGGCCGAGGGCGAGGGGTGAGCGTCGCCGCCGCCCCGCCGGACCGGGCCGGGCCCTGGCCCCTGGGGCTGACCCAGGGCGGGTGGGCCGTTCTGGTGGCGGTGCTGACGGGGGCGGTGACGATCCTACTCGGCCCTTCGGCGGGCTGGCTTGTGACCTGGCCCGATCCGCTGACATTGCCGGCCACGCAATGGGTGGGCACCGGCCTCGAGGCGTTTCTCGAGGCGATCAAGCCCGCCGCGCGGCTGTTCTCGGCATTCATGAGCTATCCCATGGCGGGGGCGAACTGGCTTCTGAACGAGACGCCCTGGCCCCTCGTGATCGCGGCCGCGACGGCGATCGGCTGGTATGTCGGCGGGGTGAGGATGGCGCTTCTGGGGCTTCTGGGCCTCGGCTTCGTTCTGGCCTCCGGCTACTGGTCGGAAAGCATGAACACGCTGGCGCTGGTTTTCGTCTCCGTCCCGCTTGCGCTGCTCATGGGGCTTGGGATCGGGATCCTCGCCTATGAATACCCGCGCGTGAAGGGGATCGTGCAGGCCGTTCTCGACATCATGCAGACGGTGCCGACCTTCGCCTATCTGACGCCGCTTCTTCTTCTGTTCGGTTTCGGCCCGGTGGTGGGGCTGATCGCCAGCGCGATCTACGCCGCGCCGCCGATGGCGCGGAACGTGCTTCTGGGGCTCGAACGCGTGGAGAGCGACATCAAGGACGCCGCCGTGATGTCGGGCGGCACGCGGCCGCAACAGCTTTTCCTCGTCGAACTGCCCGCGGCCACGACGCAGATCATGGTCGGCGTGAACCAGTGCCTGATGGCCGCGCTGTCGATGGTGATCATCGCCGCGGTGATCGGCGGGTTCAACGATATCGGCTGGGAGGTGCTTCTGACCATGCGCAAGGCGCAGTTCGGGCAAAGCTTTCTGGCCGGGCTTGTGATCGTCGTCTTCGCGATCGTGATCGACCGGATGTCGGGCGCGCTGGCGCGAGAACGGGAACGGTATGACGGGCGCGTCTTCTGGGCCATTCTCGCGGTGGGCGCCGCGGTAAGCCTTGCGCTTTGGGGCAGGGGGCCCGACCCGGCAGGGTTTTCGGCCTTCACGTCGACGGCGGATGCCGTCGACAAAAGCCTGGGCGCCTTCACGGCCGCGAATGGGGCCGCGCTGGAAGCGTTCAAGAACGGCGCGCTGTTCTACGTGCTTCTGCCGCTCAGGATCGGGCTGGACGGCGCGGTGCTGCCGTTCACCTGGGGGTTTCAGTGGACGGCGCAGATGAGCCTGGTCTTCTACGCGGTCGCCGCGGCCCTTGCGGCCCTGGCGCTGTTTCGGGGCCGCGTGGTGCTGGCCGGGATGATCCTGATCGCCGCGATGATCCTGGAAACCGGGATCGCGGAACTGCCATGGCCCTTCGTGATGGTCGGGGCGGGTGCGCTGGCCTGGGTGTCGGGCGGGCCGCGTCTGACGGCTCTGGTGATCGTCCTTCTGTCCACCATCCTGTTTTCGGGGCTTTGGGAACGGGCGCTTCTGTCGCTGTATCTTTCCGGCGTTTCGGTCTTCGCCTGTGCCGTGGTGGGCGGTGCGATCGGGCTTCTCTGCGCCGTGAGCCCGCTTGCGTGGCGGATCGTGCGGCCGATCTGCGACATGCTTCAGACGATCCCGCTTTTCGTCTTCCTGATCCCCGTGTTGATGTTCTTCCAGATCGGCGAATTCTCGGCCTTCCTCGCGATCTGCGCCTACGCCATCGTGCCGATGATCCGCTACACCCAGCACGGGCTGGTCAACACGCCCGAGGATTTGATCGAGGCCGCCGTCGCTTCGGGCGCCACGACCTTCCAGATCCTGCACGACGTGCGCGCGCCCTATGCGGTGCCGACGATCCTGCTGGGGCTGAACCAGACGATCCTTTACGCCTTCGCGATGCTGGTGATTGCGGCGCTGATCGGGACCACGGGGCTTGGCCAGTCGATCTATCTGGCGCTTGGCCAGGCCGATGTCGGGCTTGGCATCTCGGCGGGTGCCGCCATGGCGATCCTCGCGCTCATCGCCGACAGGCTCGTTCAGGGTTTCGCGGAAGACCGCCGCAGGGCGCTCGGGCTCTGAGGCTTCATTTTGGCGCAAATACTCCGGGGGGCCGAGCGCAGCGAGGCGGGGCGGAGCCCCATTGGGCCGCACATCCGTAAGTCGCATAATATATATTATGTTAACTCATCGATTGATCGATACCCGTGTTCAGGACGATACAGCCCGATCGCGAATTATCCCGCCCCGATAGACAGTCGTATGGTCAAGCGCTAGCCAGCGAGAAGAAAGGACGCCCCTGATGTCATCAATCCTGATCCTGAATGGCCCCAACCTCAATCTTCTCGGCACACGCCAGCCCGAGGTCTATGGCAGCACGACGCTGGCCGATATCGAACGGCTTTGCCGCGAGACGGCCTCGATGCTCGGCCTCGACCTGACCTTCGAGCAATCGAACCACGAAGGCGTCATGATCGACATGATCCACGCCGCCAAGGGCGTGCATGACGCGATCATCGTGAACGCCGGGGCCTATACGCATACCTCGGTGGCGCTGCACGATGCGCTTGTTTCGGTGGATCTGCCCGTGGTCGAGGTGCACCTTTCGAATATCCACGCGCGCGAGCCGTTTCGGCACAAGAGTTTCATCGCGCCGGCGGCGATCGGCCAGATCGCGGGCTTCGGCGCGCAAAGCTATCTGATGGCGTTGCACGGGCTTGCTGAGCGCCTGAGAAAGTCTGCGTAAGTGATTGTTATGTAATCACTCTTCGGTGCGTCCGCGGAATCCGGTGGCAACGACGAACTTTTCCGAACTGTCCGAACGCGAGGCCGGCGGCTTCAGGTTCACGACCTTTTCGAACCGCTGTTTCAGCGTGGTCTGAAGCCCGGTTTCCGCGCCACCCGCCAGAACCTTCGCCACGAAGGTGCCTCCCGGTGCGAGCACGTCGAAGGCAAACTCGGCCGCCGCCTCGCAAAGCGCGATGATCCGCAGGTGATCTGTCTGCTTGTGGCCGGAAGAGGCCGCGGCCATGTCGGACATCACCACGTCGGCCTCGCCGCCGAGCCAGGCCTTCACGGTGTCGTCCGCACCGTCGTCGAGGAAATCGAGTTGGTGGATCTCGGCCCCAGCGATCGGCTCTACCTCCTGCAGGTCGACCCCGATGACGCGGCCCCGGGCCTTGTCGGTACGGTCGCCAAGCGCGTTCACGCGCTTCACCGCAACCTGACACCAGCCGCCGGGCGCACAGCCCAGATCGACGACCCGCGCGCCGGGCACGAGGAAGCGGTACTTGTCGTCGAGTTCGAGGATCTTGAAGGCCGCGCGTCCGCGATAGCCCTCGGCCTTCGCGCGCCGCACGTAGGGATCGTTCAGTTGCCGTTCGAGCCAGCGGGTCGAACTCAGCTTCCGGCCCCGGGCTGATTTGACCCGGACCTTGAGGTCGCGCTGACCCCGGCCGCTGGAATTCCGTTTCGCCATACCCGCGCCCTCCCCGGGCGTTTGATCCAGCCGATGGATAGCCCGTTAGGCGGCGCGGGGAAACAGGAGTTCTCAATCCAGTGCGGCAGCGAAACGCTGGCGGCGGATCAGAACAACTATGCCGAGCGCGGTCAGCATCAGCAGGCCGCCGCCGGGTAGCGGCGTGACGAGAATTGGCGGTGTTCCGGGGGCGTCGCCGCTGTTGCCCGGGGGGCTGTCGAAGGGGATGCGGTCGGGAGGCGGGCCGCCGCGCTGCGCATCGGGGGCCGCCTGGGTGCCGAAGCGGCTTCGGAAGAGGATAAGCGTCAATCCCCCCTGCCCCTCTGTCCGGCGCGCCCCGGCCTCGGGGCAAAGGCGCTTGACCGTCTGGCAGGCCACAGTCATGTCGAAATTCAGGACCGATGCGGAGGCTTCGTTCGGAAAGGCCGAAAAGGACGCCGTCAGCAGGAGGAGGCCGGCCACGGCACGTCTCAAATTCATCGCAATGCTCCATCTCCCTCGGCCTCACCAGCATGGCGAGGTTTCCCGGGACATGGTTAAGGATGCGTAAATGACCGGGGTTATTCCGGTAGGTTGCGCCGAAAATCTTCGGAATGCCTCATATCGGCGCGACTCGGCTCAGCCACCGTCTTCAAGCACGCCGTCGGCCGACATCTGGGCATAAAGCAGCCCCTCGCGCAGCCCCCGGTCGGCGACGGAAAGCCGATCGGTCGGCCAGACCCTGAGAAGCGCCTGAAGGATCGCCGCGCCCGACATGATAAGCGCCTGGCGATCGCGCCCGATCCGCGGGTCGTTGCGGCGCCCGGCGGGCCCGAGCGTCAGGTATTCGCGGATCACGCTGTCGATCTGATCCGATGTCATCCTCAGCCCATCGACCTTGTTGCGGTCATAGCGCTTCAGCCCGAGATGGCTTGCCGCCACCGTGGTGATCGTGCCGGAGGTGCCGATGATCTGAAACCCCTCGCGCGTCTGTTCGCTGGCATAGGGCGAGAAATCCGACAGGTTTTCTTCGAAGAACCAGCTCATCAGCGCGAAGCGCGCGGCGTCGTCGCCTACGTCGTTGAACTGTTCGCGCAGCGTCGCGACCCCGAGGGGAATCGAGATCCAGTCCACCACCCGCGCCGCCGGGAACGGCCCGTGATCGGTCGCGAAGCCGGCATGCAGGCGCATGATCGCGCGCGGCCGGTCGTGCGCGGGCACCCGGGTCAGATCGATCCAGACAAGTTCGGTCGATCCGCCACCGATATCGACGACGAGAAGCTGCTCTGTCTTCTTCGAGACGAGCGGCGCGCAGGAGATCACCGCAAGGCGCGCCTCTTCCTCGGGCTGGATGATTTCGAGCCTGAGCCCCGTTTCGCCGTGGATGTAATCGATGAACTGGGTAGCGTTCGAGGCCCGGCGGCAGGCCTCGGTCGCCACGAGCCGCATCCGGTTTACCTTGTGTTTCCGGAGCTTTGACTGGCACACGCGAAGCGCCTGCACCGTGCGCTGCATCGAACTGCGCGACAGCCGCCCGGAGGTTTCGAGCCCGTTTCCGAGCTGCACCGATTTCGAAAAACTGTCCACGACGTGAAACTGATTGTCCCGCGGCTGGGCAATCAGCATACGACAACTGTTCGTGCCCAGATCCAGCGCAGCATAAAGCTCGGCCGGATCGGGCCGCGGCGCGTCGCGCTCAACCGCTTTCGGGAACGCGTCCGCACCATCGGGACGCTCGGGCGTCATCTCGCCCTCCAATATCGAGTTGCTGACATGCTAGGGGCGGTTCCGCGGCCACGCAAGCCAAACCAACGGGGCGCGGACAGGCTTGAGGTCGGTCCTTGCGCACTAGATGTCGAAAATGCGCGCTGGATCCCGAAGGTTCCCGCGTAATGACGGTGCCACAAGAGGAATCAGCGATGCCCGACGTAACCATAGTCTACTGGCGTGACATCCCGGCCCAGGTGATCGTGGGCAAGGGACGCCGGGGCGCGAAGGTGCAACTGCCCGAGCGCTTCGAACAGGCGATCGACCGTGCGGCGATGAAAGTGGGCGCGGACGGCACCGATGATTACCTCGCAGAATGGCGGAAGGCGGCCCCCTACCCTGTCGAGGGCGAGCCCGAGGCTGTGGCGCAGGCAGAGGCCGAACGGCTCGACGCCGAATATGACACCGCGCGCATCAAGGCGCTGATCGACAATGACGGCTGGGCGTGAGCCCGGGCAAACTCTGGGAGGCCATGATGGCCCTGTTGCAGTTCAAGCGGAAAGACACTGCGGTTTCGGCGCCGGTGGCGCCCGAGGTCGAGGCCTTCCTGAAAGGCTATTCGATCGAGGTGATGCCGCGCACCGCAGAGAAGGTTGAGGATTTCCGCGCCCTCCTGCCCGAAGGCACGCGCATCTACATCGCCCATATCGACGGCACGCCGATCGAGGACATGGTGAAGACCGCCGCCCGGCTCGCGCGCGACGGCTATCCCGTCATGCCGCATTTCCCGGCGCGGATCATCAAAGACGAGGCCACGCTTGCCGACTGGATCGCCCGCTATCAGGGCGAGGCCGGGGTTGAGCAGGGGCTGATCCTTGCGGGCGGCGTTGCCGAACCGGTCGGGGCGTTCCATTCCTCGATGCAGCTTCTGGAAACCGGGCTTTTCGACAAGGCGGGCTTCAAACGGCTTCACGTTGCGGGCCATCCGGAGGGGAACCGCGACATCGATGCCGACGGATCTGACCGGAACGTGATGGATGCGCTGCGCTGGAAGCAGGCTTTCGCCGAGCGCACCGACGCCAAGATGGCGCTCGCCACCCAGTTCGCCTTCGATGCCAAGCCGATCATCGCCTGGGTGAACCGGCTTCAGGCCGAGGGGATCGCCCTGCCCGTTCATATCGGCGTGGCCGGCCCCGCGAAGCTTCAGACGCTGATCAAGTTCGCCATTGCCTGCGGCGTGGGCCCCTCGCTGAAGGTGCTTCAGAAGCGGGCGATGGATGTGACGAAGCTGGTGATGCCCTACGAGCCGACGGACGTGATCGCAGAACTCGCCGCGCACAAGGCCGCGCACCCCGATTTCGGGATCGAGGCGGTGCACTTCTTCCCGCTGGGCGGGATCAAGACGAACGCGACCTGGGCGATCGAAAACGCCGGCGCCTCGGGCGTTCCGGCGGCCCCGGCAGCGGCGTCCTGAGCAAAGCACAGATCGGCCCCCCCCCCGGGAGATCCTGCGGCGACGCCGGTCTCCCGGAGCACATGATGGGCGTGACCACGCGCATCGGTGCCGCGCGGTCCATCGCACATTTCCTTTGACTTCCGCCTCCGAACACGTCATGAGGCGCGGGCTAAGTTATTCTCTATCGACCTGCTTTCTCCTTCTAGGCGTCTGTCACTCGATCTAGCCCTGACGACGCCAAGCTGCCGCATACTGCGGGCAGCACATATCTTGAAGGAGACACGGAATGGCCAATGGCACCGTGAAATGGTTCAACACCACCAAAGGCTTCGGCTTCATCGCACCGGAAACGGGCGGCAAGGACGTTTTCGTTCATATCTCGGCCGTCGAGCGTTCGGGCCTGACCGGCCTGTCGGACGATCAGAAAGTGACGTACGACCTTGAAACCGGCCGTGACGGCCGCGAAAGCGCGACGAACCTGGCTCTGGCCTGAGATCCGCACTTTCCGAACACTGCTGTGGGGGCGCGCCTTGGTGCGCCCTTTCGCATTTCGGGGCACATTGCTTGCCCCCCGGCGCCGACCTGCAACCATCTGGCCATCCGACGAACCGTTCCGGGATGCGCGCGCCCTTGACCCCCGCCAATCGCGATCTGACCGCTGCGCTGCTTGTCGGGCTTGCCCGCCGGCTTACGGTGCTCGGGTCGCCCGTCGAGGTGGCCGGTGCGCCAAGGGAGGCGTTCATCTATCACGAGCAAGTGGGCGAGTGGGAGGATGTCTGCATGATGTTCTGGCGCATGGGCCTGTCCCGTGCCGCCATGAGAGCGGACGACCCACCGAAAAGCTGGCGGGAGACCTATCCCGACGGTTCCGACCGCCCGGCCCTTCCGATGATCTTTTCCCTGCCCCGTGCCGCGGATATCGAGCGGTGGATGAATAACGCGACGGAGGCGCCGGACGTGACAACCCTCCTTGCCTCCTACATCGCACTCGGAGCCTATGGCCGGGATGCCGACTATCTGCCTTTGGGGCGCGGAGACTGGCACAGACCCGCAAATGCCGAACAGGGTGATGTTGTCCGGGCACTCGCCGCAGCGGGATATGTCGAGGCGAAAGATGGCACGTTCCGGTGGACCGATCTCGCCTTCCCGGCAATGGCGGAGGCGGACGCCTGGACGGAGGAGGACATTCTCCCCGGCGAGATCGATGAGACCAAATGCGACGGTGCGCTTTGCGCGATCCACGCCCGGCTAACGGCCGGCGAGGCCCCCCCGGGCCAGGACGCCCCCCTTCTGCGGATCGGGATCGGGCCGCGGGCCGTCCTGCTGCGCAGGCACTGGGACGGAACGGCCTGGGTCGATGGCTCTGTCACACCGCCGCAGCTTTCCATCGGCGAGGCCCTGCGCATTTCCGCAGCCCTCTGGGACTTACCGGACCCGGGCTCCTCATGATCGTCTTGAGAAAGTTTCATCGCCTCCGCTCTCGCCCCGGAGGCACGATCTGTCTATGTGTCTTTTCCGGCCCTTCAGTGGTCGCATCCCGCTCTGACAGGTCACGCGAAAAGACCGATCAGAAGGCGTGAAACCAGCCGGGGCAGAATGCCCCGCAGGAAAGAAAGAGATCACATTCCATGACCCGCACCGTCCTCGAATCGAAATCGAAGACCGTCACCATCGGCTTCGACGAGCCGTTCTGCGTGATCGGCGAGCGGATCAATCCGACGGGCCGCAAGGTTCTGGCCGCGCAGCTCGAGGCGGGCGATTTCTCGACCGTCGAGAAGGACGCGCTGGAACAGGTGGCCTGCGGGGCGATGGTGCTCGATGTGAATGCAGGCGTCGTCTACAACTCGAACCCCGATCCGAACCAGACCGAACCGCCGCTCATGCGCAAGATGATCGAGCTTGTGCAGGGCCTTGTCGACGTGCCGCTGTGCATCGACAGTTCCGTGCCTGGCGCGCTTGAGGCCGGTCTTGCGGCGGCGGAGGGCCGTCCGCTTCTGAACTCGGTGACGGGCGAGGAAGAGCGGCTTGAAGCGATCCTGCCCCTGGTGAAGAAGTACAACGTGCCGGTCGTCGCGATCTCGAACGACGACACCGGCATTTCGGAAGACCCGGATGTGCGGTTCGCCGTTGCGAAGAAGATCGTGGAACGGGCCGCCGATTTCGGCATCCCCGCCCATGACATCGTGGTCGATCCTCTGGTGATGCCCGTGGGCGCGATGGCCTCTGCCGGTCAGCAGGTGTTCGCGCTGGTCCGCAAGCTGCGCGAGGAGCTTGGGGTGAACACCACCTGCGGTGCCTCGAACATCTCGTTCGGCCTGCCCCACCGGCACGGGATCAACGCCGCCTTCCTGCCGATGGCAATCGGTGCGGGGATGACGAGCGCGATCATGAACCCGGTGCGCCCGGTGGAAATGGAGGCGATCCGCGCCGCGAACTTCCTGATGAACCACGACGCGAACGGCAGCGAGTGGATCAAGTTCAGCCGGGTGCTTGACGAGGTGAAGGAAGGTATCCCCTTCCCCGAGGCGAGCCAGAAGGCGGCGCAGTCGGGCGGTGGCGGGCGCCGCGGGCGCGATGGCGGTGGCCGGCGGCGGCGCCCGGGCTGACACACACCCTCAAGACGGCTCCCGCCGGGCGTGTGACCGCCAGGCGGGTCCGAACCTCGGTGCGTCCCCCAGAAACTTTACCGACCTCGCACCTCGGCTTCTCCGGCTCTTGCCGAGCCGGGCGCCATTTCCGGCGCAACTCTAATTTTATCAGGCTTCTGTGGCGGCGCCTTAATGTAGATTAAACTCCAGGGCGAATTCTGCACAGAATTGCAGCAGTCGCCCCTGGCAGGACACCCGAAGCCGCCGCGTGGCGGTGCGTCCCCTTTCATCTTCCCGGGAATTCTGGTTTTCACTACGGCATGACGGGGTATTTCAACGAGATGGGGGCGACGGACGCCGTGCGCCCGCCCTACAAGGCGCTCGAGGGCTGGGCCCGGGATATGCCCGCCGAACTGCGCTCGCTTAAGCAGACGGAGGCGGAAACGCTATTCCGGCGGATCGGCATCACCTTCGCCGTCTATGGCGAGGGCGGCGACCCCGACCGGCTGATTCCTTTCGACATGTTCCCCCGCGTCTTCTCTGCCGCCGAATGGCGCAAGCTCGACCGCGGGGTGAAGCAGCGGGCCCGGGCGCTGAACGCGTTTCTCTCGGACGTCTATGGCCGGGGCGAGATCATTCGCGCAGGCCGCGTGCCCGCCCACCTCGTCTATCGCAACGAGGCCTATGAGCCTGCGGTGGCCGGGATCCGCCCGCCCCGTGGCGTCTACAGCCATATCGTGGGCATCGATCTGGTGCGCACGGGGCCTGACGAATTCTTCGTTCTCGAAGACAACTGCCGCACGCCCTCGGGCGTGTCCTACATGCTCGAGAACCGCGAGATCATGATGCGGATGTTTCCCGAACTGTTCCGCGAAACGCGGATTGCGCCGGTCGAGAACTACCCCGCCCTCCTCCGCCGCACGCTGCAATCGGTGGCCCCGCAGAAATGCAACGGCGCGCCGCGCGTGGTGATCCTGACCCCGGGGCATTATAATTCCGCCTATTACGAGCATTCGTTCCTTGCCGATGTCATGGGGATCGAACTGGTCGAGGCCGCCGATCTTTTCGTCGAGGGCGATTATGTCTGGATGCGGACGACCGAAGGGCCGCAGCGCGTCGACGTGATCTATCGCCGGATCGACGACGCCTTCCTCGACCCGCTGTGTTTCCGGCCCGATTCCATGCTGGGCGTGCCGGGGCTGATGAACGTCTATCGGTCTGGCGGCGTGACGATCGCCTCGGCCCCCGGTGCGGGCGTGGCCGACGACAAGGCGATCTACACCTTCGTGCCCGAAATGATCCGCTTCTACCTTGGCGAAGAGCCGGTGTTGCAGAATGTGCCGACGTGGCAATGCGCGAAGGCGGACGACTGTCAGTATGTGCTGGATAACCTTGCCGAACTTGTGGTGAAGGAAGTTCACGGGTCGGGCGGCTACGGCATGCTCGTGGGGCCGCGTTCCACCAAGGAGCAGATCGCGGCCTTTGCGGCGAAAATCCAGGAGAAGCCCGATAATTACATCGCGCAGCCGACACTTGCGCTGTCGACCTGCCCGACCTTCGTCGAGGAAGGGATCGCCCCGCGTCATGTCGATCTGAGGCCCTATTGCCTGGTGGGCGAGACAATCGAACTGGTACCCGGCGGGTTGACGCGGGTGGCGCTGACCGAAGGATCGCTTGTGGTGAACTCGTCGCAAGGCGGCGGTGTCAAGGACACCTGGGTTCTGGTGGAGTAGCAGGGATATGCTGAGCCGCACCGCCGCAAACCTTTTCTGGATCGGCCGCTATATGGAGCGGGCCGAGACCGGCGCGCGCCTTCTGTCGGTGGGCTCGCGCAATGCGCTGATCCCGTCGGTCGGCGGCGGCTACCGCAACGAGTGGGAATCGGTTCTGGCAGCCGGGGGGCACACCGCGGCCTTCACCGAGAAATACGGTGAGCCCCGCCAGCGGAACATCGAAAGCTTCCTGTTCTTCGATCAGGACAACCCGGCCTCCATCGCCTCCTGCCTGGATGCCGCCCGCGAAAACGGGCGAATCGTGCGCACCGCGCTGACGGGGCAGGTCTGGGACGCGCTGAACACCGCGTTTCAGGAGATGCGGGAATTGCGGCGCACCGAGCGGTCCAAGCTCGATATCAGCGACCTCGTGGAATGGACGACGCGGCGCTGTTCGCTTGTCCGGGGCGCGATCGAGGACACGCAGCTTCGCAACGACGGCTATGACTTCCTGCATCTCGGTTACGCGCTCGAGCGGGCCGATTCGACGGCGCGCCTTCTAGACGTGAAATACTATGTGCTTCTGCCGGGCCTCGATTACGTGGGGTCGGGCTTCGACAACTACCAGTGGGGCACGGTACTGCGCGCCATGTCGGCGCACCGCGCCTTCAACTGGGCCTATGGCGGCGAGGTCACGCCTGCCAGGATCGCGGATTTCCTGATCCTGAACCGGATGAGCCCGCGCTCGCTGATCACCTCGATGGAAGACATCATGATCCATCTCGACCGGCTTGCCCGCGGCTACGGGCGCAGCACCGAGGCGCAGACGAAAGCCCGCGGTCTCTATGGCGAGCTGTCGGAGCTTTCGATCGAGGACGTGTTCGACGAGGGGCTTCACGAATTCCTCACCCGGATCATCGGCGAGGCGGCGGCGCTTTCGGAAATCGTCCATGACATCTATCTGTCGGGAGAGGCGCGATGAGGCTTCAGGTCGATCACGCCACCACCTATCACTTCGATCCGCCGATGCACGGGGTCGTCCAGACCCTGCGGCTCTGGCCCACGGAATGCGAGAACCAGCAGACGCTGGACTGGCAGGTGGATGCCGGGGCCGCAGCGATCGGCGCGGGCTTTCGCGACGGGGCGGGCGACTGGGTTGAGACCGCAACACTGATGGGCGCGGTGGAAAGCCTGACGATCCGCGTCACCGGCACCGTCGAGACCGTCGATTGCGGCGGGGTTCTGAAGGGGCTGCGGGAGCGTGTGCCGCCCCAGGCCTACCTGCGCACCACCCGCGCCACACTGCCCGACCGCGCGATCCTCGATCTGGCCCGGTCCGCCACCAGCGACGTCTCGGAAACCGACGTTCTGGCACGGTCGCACGCGATCATGGACGCGGTGGAAGAGGCCATCGCCTACACCCCCGGCGAGACGGAGCATGGCACCACGGCGGCCGAGGCACTCGCCCTCGGTCATGGGGTCTGCCAGGATCACGCCCATGTCATCATTGCCGCCGCGCGATCGATCGGAATCCCGGCACGCTATGTCACGGGCTACCTCTTCGCCTCGGAGGAAGACGGCGCGCATGAGGCCAGCCACGCCTGGGCGGAGCTTTACGTTCCCGATCTCGGCTGGGTCGGGTTCGACGCGTCGAATGGCAAATGCCCCGATGCGCATTACATCCGGGTAGGTTCGGGTCTCGATGCCGACGGCGCCGCCCCGATCCGGGGTGTCCTGAAGGGGGCCGGGCAGGAAACGCTCGATGCGCATGTCTCGGTCGACCAGGTGCGCGATCAGGGGGCGCAATAGCCCCTGCCCGCCCCGCGGCCCGAAAGGAATTCCCAAGGGGCAAGCGCCCCCATGACACGTTGACACTTCCGCGCCAGACCGGAAAGTTTGCCGGAAGCGAGAACAGAAAGGACTGGCTTCGCGTGACTTCTGCGGACAGCACAGACACGAGCGATATCTTCGTCATCGGCGGCGGCATCAATGGCGTCGCCATTGCCCGCGATGCACAGGGCCGCGGGCTTTCGGTACGGCTGGCGGAGATGTCGGATCTTGCAAGCGCCACGTCCTCGGCTTCGACGAAGCTGTTTCACGGCGGGCTGCGCTATCTTGAATTCTTCGAGGTGAACCTCGTCCGGCATTCACTGGAGGAACGCGAAACGCTTCTGAAGGCGATGCCGCATATCAGCTGGCCGATGCGCTTCGTTCTGCCGTTTCATAAGGATATGCGGTTCGACACCTCGACCCCGGCGAGCCGGGTCGTGTCTACCATCATGCCTTGGCTGAAGGGCCGACGCCCGGCCTGGATGATCCGCTTCGGGCTTTTCCTTTACGATCACCTGGGCGGGCGCGAGATCCTGCCTGGCACGAAGACCCTCGATCTGACAAGCGATCCGGCGGGGGCGCCGCTCAACGACAAGTTCCGCAAGGCCTTCGAGTATTCCGATTGCTGGGTCGAGGATTCGCGCCTTGTGGCCCTGACCGCGCGGGATGCCGAGGCGCGGGGGGCCCAGATCCTGACGCGCACCAAGGTTGTCTCTGCCGAACGCGATGGCGATCACTGGGTGATCGAGACCGAGAACACCGAGGACAAAAGCCGCCAGACCTATCGCGCGAAGATGCTGGTGAACGCCGGCGGCCCCTGGGTTGAGGACGTGATCCGCAATGCGATCCGCCTCAATTCCAGCGAAGGCATCCGCCTAGTCCGCGGCAGCCATATCGTGACGAAGAAGCTGTTCGACCACGAGAAGTGCTATTTCTTCCAGGGCACCGACGGGCGGATCATCTTCGCGATCCCCTATGAAACCGACTTCACGCTGATCGGCACGACGGACAAGGAACATACCGATGATCCGTCGACCGCGCACGCGACCGAGGAGGAGCAGGATTACCTCTGCGCCTTCGCCTCGCAGTATTTCAAGAAACCGGTAACGCGCGACGATATCGTGTGGACCTACTCGGGCGTTCGCCCGCTATACGACGACGGCGCGAAATCGGCCACGGCGGCGACACGGGATTACGTGCTGTCGCTTGACGAAGACGGCCCGCCCGTTCTGAACATCTTCGGCGGCAAGATCACGACCCATCGCAAGCTGGCCGAGCAATCGGTGGAGAAGTTCCTGCACCACTTCCCCGGAACGAAGGGGGCGTGGACGGCAGGTGTTCCGCTTCCGGGCGGCGATTTTCCGGTTTCGGGCGTGGCCGATCTGATCGCGGGGCTCGAGCGGGATTATTCTTTCCTCGACACCCGCTGGGCCCGCCGCCTCGTGCGCGCCTATGGCACCGAAGCGCGCGACATTCTGGGCGGCGCCACATCGGCTGAAGACCTGGGTCAGGCCTTCGGGGGCACCCTGACCGAGGCCGAGGTGCGGTGGCTCATGGCCCGCGAATACGCGCTTCATGCCGCTGACATCCTCTGGCGGCGCTCCAAACTCGGGCTGCGGATGACCGCCGGGGAGATCGCTGCGCTTGATGACTGGATGCAGGCCGAACGCTCAAAAACCCGGGTGACGGCGGCGGCCGGATAGGCAACAAACGACAAGGAACACTTCGGGACGGCGCGCGGGCGTGAACCGCCCCGGCGACAGGGAGGCACTTCATGGGCCATATTCTTGCAATCGATCAGGGCACCACGTCGAGCCGTGCGATCCTGTTCGACGGAGCCATGCAGATCACCGCCATGGCGCAAGAGGAATTTCCGCAGCATTACCCCGCCTCGGGCTGGGTGGAGCATGACCCGTCCGACCTGTGGTCGACGACGGCGGCGACCTGCCGCGCGGCGATCGAGAAGGCGGGGCTGGGCGCAGACGATATCGCCGCCATCGGCATCACCAACCAGCGGGAAACCGTGGTTGTCTGGGAAAGAGACACTGGCAAGCCCGTGCACAACGCCATCGTCTGGCAGGACAGGCGCACGGCAGAGACCTGCCAGAAGCTGAAGGACGCGGGCCATGAGCAGATGGTGACGGCGCGCACCGGCCTTCTTCTCGATCCCTATTTTTCGGCCACGAAGCTTGCCTGGATCCTCGACCAGGACGAGGGGCTGAGGGCGCGGGCGAGGAAGGGAGAGATCCTGTTCGGCACCGTCGACTGCTATATCATCTGGCGGCTGACCGGCGGGCGGTCGCACGTGACCGACGCCACCAATGCCGCGCGCACGCTGCTTTACGACATCCACAAGGGCCGCTGGTCGAGCACGATCTGCCAGCTTCTTGATATCCCGATGGAAATGCTGCCCGAGGTGCGTGACAGCGCGTCTGATTTCGGGGTGACGCGGGCCGATCTTTTCGGCCGCGAGATCCCGATCCTGGGCGTCGCGGGCGATCAGCAGGCTGCCACCGTGGGCCAGGCCTGTTTCGAGCCGGGGATGTTCAAATCGACCTATGGCACGGGATGTTTCGCGCTTCTGAACACCGGCACCCAGGCCGTGACCTCGAAAAACCGGCTTCTGACGACCATCGCCTACCAGCTTGACGGCGAGGTGACCTATGCGCTGGAAGGATCGATTTTCGTGGCGGGCGCCGTTGTGCAATGGCTGCGCGACGGGCTGAAGATCATCCGCGAGGCGAAGGAAACCCAGCCGCTTGCCGAAGCCTCCGACCCCGATCAGGGCGTGATCCTCGTGCCCGCCTTCGTGGGGCTGGGCGCGCCCTACTGGAACCCCGATTGCCGGGGCGCGATCTATGGCCTTACCCGGAATTCGGGACCTGAGGAGTTTGCCCGCGCCGCGCTTGAAAGCGTGGGCTACCAGACGCGCGATCTTCTGCAGGCGATGCATGCCGACTGGCCCGGGAGTGCCACCGGCGAAGGCGTGCTCAGGGTCGATGGGGGCATGTCGGCCTCTGACTGGGCGATGCAGTTCCTGTCCGACATCATCGGCGCGCCGGTGGATCGGCCCGAGGTTCTGGAAACCACCGCGCTTGGCGCCGCATGGCTCGCGGGCATGAAGGCCGGCGTCTATCCCCAGATGGCGGAATTCGCGCAAAGCTGGCGGCTGGAACGCCGGTTCGAGCCCGCGATGTCGAACGAAACCCGTACGCGGAAGACCGATGCCTGGGCCCGCGCCGTCAAGGCAACGCTGTCGGTGTGATCAGGCGGGGCGCGCCTCGCTCAGAAGCCGGCGCGTCGCCTCCACCACCATCTCTTCCATGGTGAGCACCGCTTTGCCGGTCTCGCATTTCCCGTCGATCGACAGGAACGAGAGCCCGTGCACGAACGTCCAGAGCGGGAAGCCGAGGGCCAGAACGGCTTCGTCGATCTCGTCCTGCCCGAGATAGGCAGCGATCTGCCCGAGGAGGACGCCGTAGCAGCCCATGCCCGAGGCTTCCATCGCCTCGGTCTTGTCCTTGAAGGCAAACATCATGCGGAAGACTTCGGGGTTCGCCTCGGCGAAACGGACATAGGCGATGCCGATGGCGGCGATTGCCGCGAGAGAGCCCTCAGGCTTGTCCTTCAGGGCCAGGTGAAAGGCCTCCGTCATTTCCCCGAACCCTTCCATCGCCACGGCCTGAAGGATTTCGGTCCGGTCCTGGAAATGCTTGTAGGGGGCCGCCGTCGACACCCCGGCCGCCCGGCACGCCTCGGACACCGAGAAGCCGTCGGGCCCCTTCTCTTCCACGAGCGCACGGGTTGCAGTGATGAGCTGCTGGCGCAGATCACCGTGGTGATAGCGGGTTTTGGCCGTCACGTCGTTCATTGCGACCCCTGATTACGGAAAAACGCTTCCTTTGTCTTGACCCCCGAAGTTAGAGCCTCTAACTAAGTTAGCACCACTAACCATATAGGCGACGGGACCATGAATGCCAACCCACATTCAGATGCCCTCAGGCCAAGGCTCCCCCAGCCTGTGGCCGAAACGTCGCCTCTGGCCTGCCGCGCCGCGTCCCCTTCCTCTCTTGGCGGCGCGGCGGGCCAGACCGGGGTTTCCCTGCTTCTCCTTGCAGATCGGGCCGCTTCATGACCGACACATCTTCCCATAGCCTCTTGTTCCGCGTGGCGCGCCGCGCGGCCATTCTGATCGGCACCACTTCTGCCGTCGCGATTGCCGGTGCGCTGGCCTATTCGGGGGCCGGCACGCTTGCGGCTCGCGCCGATCTCGCCCCCACGGTCGCCGCCGCGCCGCCTCTGCCGGTGACCACCGCGTCCCTTGTTCTGGCCGACAGCTACACAATCCGGACAGAGTATTCGGGACGTGTCGAGGCGCGGCAGAGGACGGCCATCGGCTTCGAACAGGGCGGTACCATCGCGGCGCTTCCGCTCGACGAGGGCGACAGGGTGGCGGAGGGCGCAGTCGTCGCCCGGCTCGATACCCGCGCGCTCGAGGCCGATCTTGCCGCCCGCGTTGCGGCGCGCGATGCGCTCGCCGCCCGGCGCGATCTGGCAGAGCTGACGGCGGACCGGCAGAAGGCGCTTCTTGACGGCAACCACGTGTCGCGCCAGCGCTATGACGAGGCGCGGCTTGCGGTGGCGGGGCTCGAGGCAGAGGTACGCGCCGCCGAGGCCACGATCACCTCGATCGAGATCGCGCTCGACAAGGCAGTGATCCGGGCGCCGTTCGATGCCGTTGTGGGCGCGCGCCGCGCAGATGTGGGCGCGCGTGTGGCGGGCGGTGCGCCGGTGATCGACCTTTTCGAGGCCGCCGCGCCGCGCTTCCGCGCCGGTCTTCCGGCAGAGGTGGCCGCGCAGATTGCCCCTGGTGACGCGCTTGAGATCGAGATCGGCGGGATCACACATGCGGCCACGGTCGAACGCCTTCGCGACGATATCGACCCGGTCACCCGCACCCGCGACGTCCTTCTTGCGCTGCCCGAGGGGGCCCAGGCCGCCGATGGGGCGCTCGGCCACATTACCCTGACCCGCGAGGTTGCGGGAACCGGCGGCTGGGTCGCAACCGCCGCGCTTGGCGAGGGCATTCGCGGGCTCTGGACGCTGTACCTCGTCGACGACACCGGCGCAGGCCCCGTCGCCCGCCGCGAGGCGGTGGAACTGATCCACCTCGACGGCGACCGCGCCTTCGTGCGGGGCGCCCTGCCCGATGGCGTGCAGATCGTCGCTGAAGGCCCGCACCGCGTGGCCGACGGGCAGCGCATCGCCCCGTCCCCCGAAAGCTGATCGCCATGGACACGCTTACCTTTCGCGAACCGCGCATCGTGGCGCTGGCCCTTCTCGTGATCGTGGCCGGCGGGCTTTCGGCCTTCTTCGCGCTCGGGCGGCAGGAGGACCCGACGATCACCAATATCAACGCGGTGATCACCACGCCCTATCCCGGTGCGAGCCCGGACCGCGTGGAATCGCTCGTGACCCGCCCGCTTGAGGAGGAATTGCGCGAGATCCCCGAGATCAGCGTGATTGAAAGCACCTCGGCTACCGGCGTTTCGGTGATCTCGCTGGAGCTGATCGAAACCGTCGACCCCCGGGTGATCGAAGGGATCTGGTCGGAGGCGCGCGACAAGATTGCCGATGCGGAACGCGACTTTCCCGCGGGTGTGCTGACGCCCGAATTCGACAGCGACAGCTTCGGGGCCGCCGCCGCGATCCTGGCCCTTCGGCCATCGGGCGAGGCCGCCTCGCCCACCGTCATGGCGCGCTACGCGGAAGAGGCGGCGGAACGGCTACGCACGCTTGCGGGCACGAAGACCGTCAAGATGTTCGGCGAACCGGAGGAAGAGGTGCTTGTCCGCCTTGATGCCGATGCCGCCGCCGCGCTCGGCCTCACGCCAGATGCCGTTTCGGCGGCCATCACGGCGGCGGACGCCAAGGTGCAATCGGGCCGGCTTTTCGGCGGCGGGAGCGATCTTCTTCTTGATGTCGAAGGCGATATCGAGGCGACCGAACGTGTCGCCCGCATTGTCGTGGCCGAAAACGGCAGCGGTACCGTTACGCGGCTCGGCGATATCGCCGAGATCACCCGCGGGCCGCGGGCCCCGGCGGAAGCGCATGCCCTGTCGGACGGCAAACCGGCGATCCTGATTTCGCTGACGATCAACGACGGGCTGCGGATCGATCAGTGGCAGGGCTGGCTTGAGGAAGATCTGGCCGCGATCCGCGCCGAACTTCCCGCCTCGCTCGAGCTTGTGCAGGTCTTCGACCAGAGCGGTTACACCGCCGACCGCCTGGCGGAGGTTGCGATGAACATGGGGATCGGCGTGGCGCTTGTCGTCGGGGTGCTTCTGGTGACGCTTGGTGTGCGCGCGGCGTTGATCGTGGCCTTCGTTCTGCCCATCGTTTCCCTGGCCACGCTTGCCACGATGAACTTCATCGGCCTTCCGATCCACCAGATGTCCGTCACCGGGCTGATCGTGGCGCTGGGCCTTCTTGTCGACGCCGCAATCGTGATGACCGACGAGATCCGCCAGCGCCTTGCCCGGGGGATGGAGCGGCTGGCTGCGGTGGGCGAGGCCGTGCGTCGGCTGACCGTGCCGCTTCTGGCCTCGACCGTCACCACGGCCCTGTCCTTCGTGCCGATGATCCTTCTGCCGGGGCCTGCGGGCGATTTTGTTGGCGCGATCGCCATTGCCGTTGTGCTGATGCTCGTCTGGTCTTTCCTCGTGGCGATCACGTTGACGCCCGCCATCGCGGGCTGGTTTCTGCCCGGTGCAGGCCAGCGCTCCGGCCTTGCGATTCCGGCGCTGCCGCGGGGCTTTCACGGGCTGATCGCCTGGACGCTGCGCAACCCCGTGAAATCCGTGGCCTTCGCGCTTGTGCTGCCTGTCATGGGGTTCATGAGCTTCCCCACGCTTACCGCCCAGTTCTTTCCCGGTGTCGACCGCGACCAGTTTCACATCGAGGTGGAGCTTCGGCCGGGCACGGGGATCGACCGCACCCTTGCCACGGCGCGCGAGATCGACGCACATCTGGCCGCCACCCCCGGGATCACCAGCGTCAACTGGGTGATCGGCAAGAGCGCTCCCGCCTTCTACTACAACATCGTGGGAAATCGCGACCGGGCGCCGGACTATGCCCATGCGCTTGTCACGACGGCGGATCCCGACACGACCGCCGCGCTTCTGTCGCCCCTGCAGGCAGAGCTTGACGCGAGCTGGCCCGGCGCGCGCATCCTGGTGCGCGGCCTTGTGCAAGGCCCGCCCGTCGATGCGCCGCTGGAATTGCGCGTGGTGGGCCCCGACCTCACGACGCTGCGCGCGCTTGGGGAAGAGATCCGCACCGTTCTGCTTGCCCGGCCCGCGGTCACGATCGTGCGCGCCGATCTCGAAGGCGGGGCACCGAAGCTGGCCGTGGATATCGACGAGGCGGCGGCGCGGCTGGCCGGGCTCGACCTTGCCGGTGTCGCGCGTCAGCTTCAGGCCGGGCTTGACGGGGCGGTAGGCGGTTCGCTTATCGAGGCCGGGGAAGAGCTTGCCATCCGCGTGCGGTATGGCGCCGGGATCCGGGCCGATGCTGCGCGGATCGGCACGTTGCGCATCCTGCCCGCAGATGCCCGCGCCCAGGCCGTAGCCGGCGTGCAGCCGGGCGTGCCTCTGGCCGCCATCGCCGATATCCGCCTCGTCCCGTCCGAAAGCGCGATCCAGCGGCGTGACGGGCAGCGGGTGAACACCGTTCAGGCCTTTCTTCAGCCCGATATCCTGCCGCAAGAAGCGCTGGCCGATGCGCGTGAGGCGCTGGAGGCAAGCGGCTTCGCCCTACCCAACGGCTACACGCTGGAAATCGGCGGGGATTCCGATGCGCGTTCGGACGTCGTGGGGAACCTTCTGGCCCCGCTGGGGCTGATCGTCACCCTGTCGATCGCCACAGTCGTTCTCAGCTTCAATTCCTTCCGCCTCTCGGCCATCACCTTCGTGGTCGCGGTGCTTTCGGCGGGGCTGTCGATCCTGGCGCTTGCGGTCTTCCAGTACCCGTTCGGGATCACGGCGATCATCGGGGTGATCGGGTCGATCGGTGTGTCGATCAACGCCGCCATCATCATCCTGACCGGGTTGCAGGCCAGCCCGGCCGCGCGGGCGGGCGATACCGAGGCGATGGCGGAGGTTGTGACGGGATCGAGCCGGCACATCCTGTCGACCACGCTGACGACGGCGGGCGGCTTTCTGCCCCTGATCCTCGCCGGGGGCGGGTTCTGGCCGCCGTTTGCGATGTCGGTGGCGGGTGGCGTGTTCCTGTCAACGGTGGTGAGCTTCTTCTTCACGCCGCAGATGTTCGCGCTGCTGCGGCGTCGGGAGGCGGCGCCGGCGCCGGAGGTGTCGCCGATCCCCGCGCCCTTCCCGCGTCTGGCGGCGGAGTGAGTGAGGTTAACGGGCCGTTAACGCATCGGGTGAACACTGGCGAGGCCCCCTGCCCCTCAGGATCCCACGCCATGGCCCCACATATCCCCGTTCAGACCTCCAGGAAACGCGAATTCCCCAACCGCTACAGCGAGGCGCTGCTGAAGGCGATACGAACGGGTCAGATGATCGACGAGGCGGAGTTCGGCCTTGTGCCGGAGCCTTCGGAGCCCGAGGCGCGGGAGCGTCCGCGCATCACATTCACCTCCTGACCGGGCCTAAACGAAAAACGCCCGCACAGGCAGCGGGCGCTTTCCAGATCTGGTTCGAAAGTGGGGCGATCAGCCCTGGGCGGCCTTCGCCACCTCAGCCGCGAAGTCTTCCTCGACTTTCTCGATGCCTTCGCCGACCTCGACCCGGGCAAAGCCCGTGATCTCGATCCCGGCCTCCTTCGCGGCGGCGCCGACGGTTACGTCGGGGTTGACCACGAATTGCTGGTTGAGAAGCGTGACCTCGGAAAGGAACTTCTTCATCCGGCCTTCGATCATCTTCTCGATCACCGCTTCGGGCTTGCCGCTTTCGCGGGCGATATCCATCTGAACCGCGCGCTCCTTCTCGACCACGGAGGGGTCAAGATCGGCTTCGTTCAGCGAGGCCGGACTTGTCGCCGCGACATGCATCGCCACCTGGCGTGCCGTGGCCGCATCGTCGCCGGTGAAGGCCACGAGAACCCCGATCTGGCCCATGCCGGTCGTCGCGGCATTGTGGACGTAGGACACGACGTTCTGGCCCGTAACCTTGACGATCCGGCGGACCGACATGTTCTCGCCGATCGTCGCAACCTTGTCGGTCAGCGTGTCCTGCACCGACTTGCCGCCCATATCGGCGGCCAGAAGCGCCTCGACGCTGTCGACGCCAGTCGCGATGTCCGCAATGCTAGCGACCATTTCCTGGAACTCGGCATTCCGGGCCACGAAGTCGGTTTCCGAGTTGACCTCGACGGCGACGCCCGTGCCACCGTCCACCTGAACGGCGACGAGGCCCTCAGCGGCGGTGCGGCCCGATTTCTTCGCGGCTTTCGCAAGGCCCTTCGTGCGCAGCCAGTCGACCGCGGCTTCCATGTCGCCGTCGGTTTCCACGAGCGCCTTCTTGGCGTCCATCATGCCCGCGCCGGTCTTGTCGCGGAGCTCTTTCACGAGTGCGGCGGTGATAGCCATCTCTCGTCTCCTATCTATCCGTGATTTGCCTCTCGGGCCCGCCGGGGTAATCCCGGCGGAACACCGATACTACTCTTTGTTCTCAAGCTCGTAGGGCGCGTCCTTGGCGACCGTATCGTCCGCCACGGCCTCGTCAGAAACCTCGACAGTCTCTTCCGCGTTCGCCGGGGTTTCGGCGACGGGTTCAGCCTCGGCCACGACTTCTTCCTCGACGGCCTCTTCCAGCGCACCGACATCGACGCCGGCGGCGCCAAGCTGCGCGCTCATCCCGTCAAGCGCGGCGCGGCTCGCCAGATCGCAGTAAAGTGCGATCGCGCGGGCGGCGTCGTCATTGCCGGGAATGATGAAATCCACGCCTTCGGGCGAACAGTTCGTGTCGACCACGGCCACCACCGGGATGCCCAGCTTCCTGGCTTCGGCGATGGCGAGATCTTCCTTGTTCACGTCGATGACAAAGAGCAGATCCGGCACGCCGCCCATTTCGCGGATCCCGCCGAGCGAGGCCTGCAGTTTCTGCTGCTCGCGCTCCATGCCCAGACGCTCTTTCTTCGTCAGGCCTTCGGCGCCTTCCGCCATACGCTCGTCGATCGCCTTCAGGCGATTGATCGACTGCGACACGGTTTTCCAGTTGGTCAGCGTGCCGCCGAGCCAGCGGTGGTTCATGTAGTACTGCGCGCATTTTTCCGCCGCTTCCGCGATCGGCTTCTGCGCCTGCCGCTTGGTGCCGACGAAGAGGATGCGGCCGCCCTTGGCGACGGTCTCGCGCACGGCGTTCAGTGCCGCGTCGAGCATCGGGACGGTCTGCGTCAGGTCGATGATGTGAATGCCGTTGCGGTCGCCATAGATGAACTCGCCCATGCGGGGGTTCCAGCGTTGGGTCTGGTGACCGAAGTGTACGCCAGCTTCCAGAAGCTGACGCATGGTGAACTCAGGGAGCGCCATGCCATTTCCTTTCCGGTTTCGCGCCTCGGCAGGGCCATCACGGGATTTCTCCCAACCGGCGGATCCATGGGGATGTCTCCCCCAGGGACCCAGACCCTGCCTGTGAAGTAGGCGGGCGGATACAGCCTTTGCGCGGGCTTGGCAAGCCCACTGTGTCCTGACGGCGCCCCGGGGTTGTCAAAGCGGCTTGCACGCATCCCGCAAACGGTGAAGAAGCAGGGCGATGGCACATGCGCCCGATATCCTCTGCATCGGCTCCGTCCTCTGGGACATCATCGGGCGTGCGCCTGCCGTGATGCGCGTGGGATCGGACGTGCCGGGCCGGATCACCCGGCTTCCCGGCGGGGTTGCGATGAATATCGCCATGACCCTGCGCCGTTTCGGCCTCACTCCGGCGCTTCTGACGGCGATCGGGCGCGATGCCGAAGGCGACGAACTGATGCAGGCGGCCGAGCGGTTCGGCATGATGACGGGCTTCGTCTACCGCTCAGACGATCTGCCGACCGATACCTACATGGCGGTCGAGGGGGCGAACGGGCTGATCTCGGCCATCGCGGATGCGCATTCGCTGGAGGCGGCGGGCGCGAAGATCCTCGCCCCGCTCGAAGACGGGCGGCTGGGTTCGGCCAATGCGCCCTTCGAGGGGCTGATCGCGCTGGATGGCAACCTGACCGAGGCGCTTCTGGCCGATATCGCGAAGAGCCCGCTCTTCGCGGCCGCCGATCTCAGGATCGCGCCCGCCTCGCCCGGGAAGGCGGAGCGGCTGACCCCTATGCTCGGGATGACCGGCGCGACGCTTTACGTCAATCTGGAGGAAGCGGGGCTTCTCGCCCAGGCCCGTTTCGGCGATGCGGCAGAGGCCGCGCGGGCGCTGCACGGGCGGGGCGCGGCCCGGGTTCTCGTCACCGATGGCGGGCGCGCCGCTGCCGATTGCGGCCCCCACGGGCTGATCGAGGCCATGCCGCCGGAAGTGCTGGTCACCCGGGTGACCGGGGCGGGCGACACCTTCATGGCCGCCCATATCGCGGCGGAGCGTGGCGGGGCCGAACCTCACGCCGCGCTCAACAATGCCCTGACATCTGCGGCCAACTATGTTTCGGGAGACGTCGAATGACCCCCATCCTCTCCCCCGCCGTGGAACGGGCCCTCGACACGGGCGGGCCGGTCGTGGCACTGGAGTCGACGATCATCACCCACGGGATGCCCTGGCCCCGGAACCTCGAAACGGCGCTGGCGGTGGAAGAGGCCGTGCGCGAGGGCGGCGCGGAACCGGCGACCATCGCGGTCCTGGGGGGGGGCCTTCACATCGGGCTCGACCGCCCTGCCCTGACCGCGCTCGCCCAGGCCGAGGACGTGGCCAAGCTGTCCCGCGCCGATCTTGCCGTCTGCATGGCCGGTGGCGGGACCGGGGCGACCACCGTCGCCGCCACGATGATTGCCGCGCGACTTGCCGGGATCGAGGTTTTCGCGACGGGCGGGATCGGCGGTGTGCACCGGGGTGCGGCCGAAAGCTTCGACATCTCCGCCGACCTTCAGGAACTGGCGCAGACGCCCGTCACGGTCGTCGCCGCCGGGGCCAAGGCGATTCTCGATCTGCCGCTGACGCTGGAAGTTCTGGAAACCTTGGGCGTGCCGGTGATTGCGGTCGGTCAGGATGCGCTTCCCGCCTTCTGGTCGCGCACCTCAGGCCTCGCGGCACCGCTCCGCCTCGACACGCCGCGCGAGATCGCGCGGGCGCACCGGATGCGCGCCGCGCTTGGCCTGCCGGGCGGTCAGCTTGTGGCAAACCCGATCCCCGCCGAGCACGAGATCACGGCAGAGACCCTCGCGCCCGTGATAGAGACGGCCCTTGCCGAGGCCGAGCGGAACAACGTTCGGGGCAAGGACGTCACCCCCTTCCTTCTTGACCGGGTCTATAAGGCCACCGAGGGCGCGAGCCTCGAGGCCAATATCGCCCTCGTGCTCAACAATGCGCGCCTCGGGGCGGAGATCGCCTGTGAACTCAGCAAGGAAACAGAGCGGTGAGCCGATGGGCGCAACGCCGCATTGTAACGCCCGGCGTGACTCCTTAGATTTACACTGCTGCGCCGGACGCCGATCAAAATGACCACACCTTTCGAAGACCTGACCCCGAAAAAGAAGCGCCACCCGATTCTGGGCGGGCTTCGGGCGAGCTTTCTCACCGGTCTGATCGTGATCGCGCCCATCGGCCTGACCGCCTGGCTGATCTGGACGGTCGTTGGCTGGATCGACGGCTGGGTGCTGCCTTTCGTACCGCACAACCTGCGCCCGGAACAGTATATCGGCATCAACCTGCGCGGCGTGGGCGTGATCTTCTTCCTGATCTTCACGATTCTCGTGGGGTGGATGGCCAAGGGGCTCATAGGACGCTCGTTGATCCGCTGGGCGGAAGGGGTGGTGGAGACGCTTCCGGTCGTCCGCTCGGTCTACAGCGGATTGAAGCAGATCGCGGAAACCGTTTTCACTCAATCGGATACGAGCTTCGACAAGGCCTGCCTCGTGCAGTACCCGCGAGAAGGAATCTGGGCGATCGCCTTCGTCTCCTCCACCGCGAAATACGAGATCGACGAAAAGATGCCGGGAGAGGAGGAAAAGGTTTCCGTCTTCCTGCCCACGACGCCGAACCCGACCTCGGGTTTCCTGCTGTTCGTGCCGCGCCGCGATATCCAGGAACTCGACATGAGCGTCGAGGATGCGGCCAAGCTGATCATCTCCGCAGGGCTCGTCTACCCGTCCCAGAAGGGCCCGGTACCCGCGCCGCGCGAGATCACAGAGCGCACCGCGGCTGAGTAAAAAGGCGGCAAAGCCGGCGCATACCGGGGAAGATGTGCGATTCTCTTTTGGACGAGCCACGGATCGGTGCTACCTTAGCGGGTATCACAGATGCGGAGTGCCCTTATGACCACAAAAAAGACCGTTCTGTTCGCGCTGCTTCTCAGCGCCCTTCCCACGCTCTCCTTCGCCATGTGCTCCGGCTATGGCCACCAGGAAGCGACGATGAGCTGTGCCGACGGCAGCATCTGGGACACTGAAAAGAAGGCCTGCGTCACCGTCACGGGCTGATCGCCCGGGCAGACGACGCCTGAACGCCAGAAAGAGAGCGGCGCACTGCCGCTCTCTTGCTTATGCCGGGGATATTCATGCGCGCCAATCTGATTGCCGTCTGTCTTGCCCTGCCCACGCTCGCCTGGGCCGTGGGCGGCGACGACGCCGCTCCGCCGAAACCGACGCCCACCACGACCGAGTGCACGGGCGGCCAGATCTGGGACGCAGACAGCAAGACATGTGTCGCGCCGAAGGATGCCCGGTTTGACGACGACACGCTTTACGATGCCGCGCGCGAGCTTGCCTATGCCGGCCAGTACGGGGCCGCCATCGCCGCCTTGCAGGCGATGTCGGACCCTCAGGACGACCGTGTTCTGACCTATCTGGGGTTTGCGCACCGCAAATCCGGCGATCACGCGGCGGGCATGGCCTATTACCGTCAGGCTCTTGCCCGGAACCCCGACAACCTTCTGGCCCGCTCCTATATGGGGCAGGCCTTTGTCGAGACGAGCGATGTGCATCTTGCCCGCGCCGAACTGCGCGAGATCCGGGCGCGCGGCGGCCGGATGACCTGGGCCTGGGTTTCGCTCGACCAGGCGATCCGCAGCGGACGCGGCGTCAGCTACTGATCTGAACACGCAGGATTAACCTTCATTGGGGCATGATCGCGGGATCACTGATTCCGGATGGTCCCTGCATGGAACTTGCGCCAATTCCCATGGACCTGTCCGATCTTGGCGGGGCGGATGCGCCATCGGCCGGATCGGACGCGGCCACTGTCCAGCTTACCGGCCCGCAGAAGGCCGCCCTGATCGTGCGCCTGATCGCCAGCGGCGGCGGCGCCCTGTCGCTTCATCGCCTTCCCGAACACATACAGGCCGATCTGATCCGCGAGGTGGGTGCGCTTGGCCCGATCGACCAGGCCACGACGGAAGCCGTCGTGAACGAATTCGCCGGCCTTCTGGAAACCGCCGATCTCTTCGGACCGGGCGGCATGTCGCGCGCGCTTGATCTTCTTGGGGGCGCGGTCAGCCCCAGCGTTGCCGAAAGGGTGCGCGCGCAGGTTGGGTTCGCCGAATCCGAAGATCCATGGGCCCGGATCGTGGAACAGGACAGCGACAGCCTTCTGCCGGTCGTCGAGGCCGAAAGCATCGAGGTGGCGGCGGTCATCCTCGCCAAGCTTCCGGTCTCGACCAGCGCCGATATCCTCGGGCGGATCCCCGGTGCGCAGGCCCGGCGCATCGCCTATGCGATTTCCCGCACGGCCGCCGTCGATCCCGAAACCGTGCGGCGCATCGGCGTGGTTCTTGCCCGCCTGCTCGACATCGAACCCGAACGCGCTTTCAGCGAAGGGCCGGTCGAGCGCGTCGGCGCGATCCTGAACTCCGCCCGATCGGCCACCCGGAACGACGTTCTCGAAGGGCTCGACGAATCGGAGGCGGAATTCGCCGAACATGTGCGGCAGGCGATCTTCACCTTCGGCAACATCCCCGAACGCGTCGATCCGAGCGACGTGCCGAAGATCCTGCGCGGGATCGATCAGGCCGAAGTCGTGCGCGCCCTCGCCGCCAGCGGGGCCGAGGTGAAGGCAGCACAGGAATTCATTCTCGACAACATCTCGCAACGGATGGCCGATGCCCTGCGCGAGGAGGTGCAGGATCTGGGCACGGTGGACGAGATGACGGCGGACGCCGCCATGGGCGCGATCGTGGCCGAGGTGCGCCGGCTGGAAGAAGAAGGCGAGATCTACCTCGTCTCGAAGGACACCGAACAAGGCTGACGGGGCAGCGGGCAGGCCGCGACGGCTTGTGCGCCCGGGCGCGGCGGCCTATCTCTGGCCCCTACACCAAACCGGGGCACCCAGGTGGCCGCATCGCACAGAGACTGGACCGCGCGCATCCAGAACGCGCTTTTCCGAACGGCGCTGGGTGTCGCGGCGGCCCTGCCCTATCGGCTCCGCGTGCCGTTCATGGGCTGGCTCGTTTCCACCGTCGTAGCCCCGCTGGCGGGCTGGCGGCGTCGCGTGGCGGAAAACCTTGCCCTTGTCCGGCCGGGCATGACGCCCGCCGAGATCGCCCGCTTCCAGCGCGCCGTCACCGACAATGCCGGCCGCACACTGATCGAGAACTTTTCGGCGGAAGAGATGCTCGCCCGGGCCGGCAGCACCGAGATCACCGGCCCCGGCCTTCCTGCGCTTGAGGCCGCCCGCGAGGCGGGACGCCCCGTAATCACCGCCACCGCGCATTTCGGCAATTACGAGGCGGCGCGCGCCGCGCTACGCCACCGGGGCTTCGAGATCGGGGGGCTCTACCGCCGTCTCAGCAACCCCCGTTTCAACACCTATTACGAAAAGCGGATGGCGCCTTTCGGCCAGCCTTTCCTGCCCCAGGGCCGCCGTGGTACCGCCGCCTTCATCCGCGCGCTGAAAGAGGGCCGCATGATGGGCATTCTCTTCGACATCTACGTGCAGGAAGCCCCCGAAATCCCGTTTCTCGGCCAGCCTACGCGCACGGCGGTTTCGGCTGCCGAAATGGCGCTCAAATACGGGGCCGAGCTGATCCCGATTTTTGGCATCCGGAAGGAAGACGGGCTGAGCTTCCGCGTGCAGGTCGAGGCGCCGATCCCGCCAAGCGACCCCGAAACCATGACGCGCGCGCTGAACGCCTGTCTTGAAAGACTGATCGACGAACATCCCGAGCAGTGGTTTTGGATCCACCGACGCTGGAAATAGCGATCCGAGCTCAGCGCACCCGCGCCGCGCCGAGGATCGGCCCGTTGTCCGGCGCCTGAACAAGCACCGCTATTTCGGACGATCCGACATTCGGCACCTTCAGTTCTACCCGCGTCTTCCCGTCCCAGGTCCCGATCGGGCGCAGCTCCTCCACGATGTTGTGGTAGGTATAGGTCTTGCCCGCATTCTCGCCCCTGCGGATATCCACCGTTTCCGATGCGCGGAACAGAACAAGCTGGATCGGCCCCCCGGCCTGAGCCGCCGGGACGCGCCCCGCAGGCGCAATCTCGACCAGAAGATCCGGCCCCCGGCGCGTCAGCGTCACCTTCGCGGGTTCCGTGCTTTCGCCATGCTTCTCGATCAGCATGGCAAGCTTCATCGGCTTGTAGCCGATCACGTGATCACGCCCGCCGACGATCATCTGAGGGGTATAGATCGTCCGGCTGCCCGCCGCGGCGGCATAGGCCCGCTGGCGTTCGGTGTTCTCGTGGCTCGCGAACGCGTCTTTCCAGCCGATGTAATCCCAGTAATCGACATGGAGCGCGAGCGGCAGCACATCGTCGCGCGCGGCAAGCTCGCCCAGAAGCGCATCGGCGGGCGGGCAGCTTGAACAGCCTTGCGAGGTGAAAAGCTCGATCACCACAAGCCGGTCGGCCGACGCGGGCACCGCAAGCAGGGTCATCAAAGCTATAAGAAGGCCGATAAGCCGAGTACGCATGCCGTCACCGCAGTATTTCAGGTACCCGGGGGGTGTAGCGCGATGCGCCCCGCTCTGCCAATCAAGGTTTTGCGAGAGTGTGTGACAATGACGGTTGGCGGCGCGGCAAAGTTTCGGTGCACAATGGTATACAAAATGCCGCACCCCCCTTGCGAACCACCTTAAAGACCGTCTAGACGGGTGCCCAAGATCCCAGACATTCAAGGGAGGTTTTCATGCCCATCACCGTCGGTCAGGACTCGGCCGGAACGCGCCGCTCACTCGAAGTTTCCGGTTCTTCATACGCCTATTACTCGATCCCCGCTGCCGAAGAGGCCGGGCTTGGCAATTTCGCCAGGCTGCCCGCCGTTCTGAAGGTGGTTCTGGAAAACATGCTGCGTTTCGAAGACGGCAAGACGGTGTCGACCGACGACATCAAGGCCTTCTCGGAATGGGCCGCGAACGGCGGCAAGAACCCCCGTGAGATCGCCTATCGCCCGGCCCGCGTGCTGATGCAGGATTTCACCGGCGTCCCGGCGGTCGTCGATCTGGCGGCCATGCGCGACGGGATCGTGGCCCTGGGCGGGGATGCGGAAAAGATCAACCCGCTCAACCCCGTCGATCTTGTCATCGACCACTCTGTGATGATCGACGAATTCGGCAACCCGCGCGCCTTCCAGATGAACGTTGACCGCGAATACGAACGCAACATGGAGCGCTACACCTTCCTCAAATGGGGCCAGTCGGCGTTCGACAATTTCCGCGTCGTGCCCCCCGGCACCGGCATCTGCCACCAGGTGAACCTTGAATACCTTGCCAAGACGGTGTGGTCGGATGCCGACCAGAACGGCGAGACGGTGGCCTATCCCGATACCCTCGTCGGCACCGACAGCCACACCACGATGGTCAATGGCGCCGCCGTGCTCGGCTGGGGCGTGGGCGGGATCGAGGCCGAAGCCGCGATGCTCGGCCAGCCCATCTCGATGCTCATTCCCGAAGTCGTGGGCTTCAAGCTCACCGGTGCGATGCCCGAAGGCACGACAGCCACCGACCTCGTGCTCAAGGTCGTTCAGATGCTGCGCAACAAGGGTGTGGTGTCGAAATTCGTCGAATTCTACGGTGACGGGCTCGACAACGTGCCGCTGGCCGACCGCGCGACGATCGGCAACATGGCGCCCGAATACGGCGCGACCTGCGGCTTCTTCCCGATCGACGCCGAAACCCTGAATTACCTCACCCAGACGGGCCGCGACCGCGACACCATCGCACTGGTGGAGGCCTATGCGAAGGCCCAGGGCATGTGGCGCGAGCCGGGATATGAGCCGGTCTATTCCGACACGCTCGAACTCGACATGTCGACGATCGTGCCGGCGATATCGGGCCCGAAGCGCCCGCAGGATCACACGCCGCTTACCGAAGCTGCCGATGCCTTCCTCGATGTCGTCAGCGAGTACCGGGGTGAGGATGCGTCGAGTGCCGCCGCGGATATGGCCGCAGAAGGCCCCGCCGCCGATCCCATCGCGGGCGACCCGCGCAAATCGGCCGCGGTCGAGGGCGAGGACTACACCTTGCGCGACGGCTCGGTCGTGATCGCCTCGATCACCTCCTGCACGAACACCTCGAACCCATATGTGATGATCGGCGCGGGCCTCGTGGCACGGAAGGCGCGTGAACTGGGCCTGAACCGCAAGCCCTGGGTCAAGACATCGCTCGCCCCGGGATCGCAGGTCGTCTCCGCCTATCTCGAAGCGGCGGGGCTTCAGGAAGATCTCGATGCCATCGGCTTCAACCTCGTGGGCTATGGCTGCACCACCTGCATCGGCAACTCCGGCCCCCTTCAGCCCGAAATCTCGAAGGCGATCAACGACAACGACCTGATCGCGACCTCGGTGCTTTCGGGCAACCGCAACTTCGAAGGCCGGATCAGCCCGGATGTGCGCGCCAACTACCTCGCGTCGCCGCCGCTCGTGGTGATCTATGCGCTGGCGGGCGACATGAACATCGACCTCACGAAGGATCCGGTCGGGCAGGACAAGGACGGCAACGACGTCTACCTCAAGGATCTCTGGCCGTCGCAGAAAGAGATCGCCGATCTCGTTCAGCAGACCGTGACGCGCGAGGCGTTCCAGGAGAAATACGCCGACGTCTTCAAGGGCGACGAGAAGTGGCGCGGCGTCGACACAACTGACAGCCTGACCTATGACTGGCCGTCGACCTCGACCTATGTTCAGAACCCGCCCTATTTCCAGGGCATGACGATGGACACGAAGGCGATCGAGAACATCGAGGGCGCCAAGGTGCTGGCGCTGCTGGGTGACATGGTGACGACCGACCACATCAGCCCGGCGGGATCGTTCAAGGAAACGACGCCTGCAGGCCAGTACCTGACTGAGCGGCAGGTGGCGCCGCGGGAGTTCAACTCCTACGGCTCGCGCCGCGGCAACCACCAGGTGATGATGCGCGGCACCTTCGCCAATATCCGGATCCGGAACGAGATGCTGGATGGCGTGGAAGGCGGCTACACCCTTGGCCCCGACGGCGAACAGACCTCGATCTACGACGCCGCCATGGCCTATCAGGAGGCGGGCACGCCTCTGGTGATCTTCGCAGGCGAACAGTACGGCGCGGGTTCCTCGCGCGACTGGGCGGCGAAGGGCACGGCGCTTCTGGGCGTGAAGGCGGTGATCGCCGAAAGCTTCGAACGGATCCACCGTTCGAACCTCGTCGGCATGGGCGTCATCCCGTTCGAGTTCACGGGCGGCGACACCCGCAAATCCCTGGGGCTGAAGGGGGACGAAACCGTCTCGATCCACGGGCTAGCAGGCGTGCGTCCGCTGCAGGAAGTGCCCTGCACGATCACCTATGCCGATGGCACGACGAAAGAGATCACGCTCAAGTGCCGGATCGATACGGCGGTCGAGATCGACTACATCGAGAACGGCGGCGTACTGCACTATGTGCTGAGAAACCTCGCGCGGGCGGCGTAGGGCGCGCTCCATACTCTACTGAAACGGCCCGCTCGCGGGCCGTTTTCATTTGACATATCCCACACCGCAAGAAGCCGGGCAGGGCCCGACCGCGGGCGGGCCCACTGCCATTGATGCGGCGCGCTTTATCTCACAATCCCACATGACAGTTCCGCTGCATGCACCGTCACAATAGGGCCCGCCCGTCCGGGCGGTCGGGCCCTGCCCGGCGGGGCTGACGCCCCTCTATTCCGGGCAATCTAAGGTTCAATGCCCCCCCGGATCGTCCTCGAACCTCGGCGGTAGCGCCGGTGGCGCCGTTCCCTTTTCGATGCTGCGGATCACGGCCAGGCCCCGCCGCTCCGCCCGCCGCATCCGGATCGCCGTGTTGTAGGCCTCTTCAAATGTCGGCGAGAGCGAGGCAAGCGCATCCCCCACCTTCTTGATCACCGTTTCGTCCCCGGTTTCGTCCTCGAGATCGAGCGCCCGTTGCGCCAGATCGTCGGCAAGGTCTTCAACTTTTGGCATGGCGTCCCTGCGATCCTGTGGTTTGGCAGCCATTTAGCGTGAGCGTAACGCAAAGGCCAAGGTCAGAGCCGATAGAGCGCCCCGAATTTCTCACCGAGATATCCCAGAAGCGGCCCCACCTGCGGCGCTTGGCCCGTTGCCGCGCGGATCGTTTCGGCGGGCGTGCGAAGCGCCCCGTGCTGTTGCAGGTTCTCGCGCAGCCAGGCCGTCGCCGCGCCCGTGTCGCCCCGGGCAAGGCCCGTGTCGAGATCGGGGCAGGCCTCCCGCAGGGCGGCATACAGCGCGCCCGCATAGATGTTGCCCAGCGTATAGGTCGGGAAATAGCCGAACAGCCCGACCGACCAGTGCACATCCTGCAGGCATCCGTTCGAGGGCCGGTCCACCGCCTTCCCGAAATCCGCCAGAAACCGCGCGTTCCACGCGTCGGGCAGATCGGCCACCGCCAGATCCCCCGCGATCAGGGCGCGCTCCAGATCGAAGCGCATCATGATGTGGAGGTTGTAATGCACCTCGTCCGCCTCGGTGCGGATGAAGCCGGGCTCGACCCGGTTCACGAGGGCATAGAAGGCTTCCGCATCTTCCACCCCGAACCCGCCGAAGGCCGCCTGCATGCGCCCGAACAGCCAGGCGGTGAAGGGGGCGGAGCGGCCAAGCTGGTTTTCGTAGATCCGGCTCTGGCTTTCATGCACGCCCATCGAGGCGCCCTGCCCCAAGGGCGTCAGCAGGTAGTCGCGTGAGACGGCCTGTTCATAGGTCGCGTGCCCCACCTCGTGGATCGTCGAATAGACGCAGTTGAAAGGGTCATGCGGCGCGGTGCGCGTGGTGATCCGGACATCGAGCCCCGATCCGGAGGAAAACGGGTGCACCGCCTTGTCGATGCGGCCATGGGCGAAGTTGTAGCCGAAAGCCTGCGCAACCTCGCGCGACAGGGCGATCTGTGCCTCTTCGGGGAACTCGCGATCAAGCGCGGGGGGCGTGATCTCCGTCCCGAGGATCGCCTCGCGAAGCGACACGAGGCCCGGGCGCAGCGCATCGAATAGCGCCGCGATCTCTTCAGGCGAGGTTCCCGGCTCATACCCCGCGAGCAGCGCGGCGTAAGGATCGCCCCCGTCCGCCATCGCCGCGCCTTCCTCCCGCGCCAGCCGCACGATCGTTTGAAGCGTCGGTGCAAAGGCCTCCCAGTCTTCGTTCGCCCGCGCCTCGGCCCAGATGCCCTGCGCGAGGCTCGTTATCCGCGCGATTTCGGCGGCAAGCCGCGCGGGCACCTTGGTCTGCCGGTCATAGGAGCGGCGGATCTCGCGCAGTTGTGCTTCGGCCACCGCATCCGCAGGCTCGGCCGCCGCCAGCCACTCTCCCAGCCGCGGATCGGTGCGGCGGGCATGCAGCACGGTTTCGATCGCCGCCATCTCTTCCGCGCGTTGCACCGCCGCGCCGGGCGGCATCATGGTTTCCTGATCCCAGGACAGGCGGCCCGCGATCTGCGCCAGCGCCTCTGTCTCGCGCTGGAACGCCATCAGGTCGTCATAGGCTGTCATCGGCTACCCCCGGACGGATTGGGCGAGCGGATAACCCGCGAGGAACCGCGCCCTGAGGATCAGAACCCAGAGCGCCACGGCGCCCACCTGGTGCACGATCGCGATATGCCAGGGGGCAGAATAAAGGACGGTGACGATCCCCAGAAGCACCTGAACGCTTAGCATCGCGAAGACCGCGTTGAAGGCGAAGCGCGTGCGCCGGTTGGGCGATTTCCGCGCCCGTGCCCAGGCGAGCACGCCGTATAGAAAGAGGATGTACCCGGCGATCCGGTGCATGAACTGGACCAGCCCGTCATCCTCGAAGAAATTGCGCCAGACCGGCTGTAAATCAAACGGCTGGGGTGGGAGAAAGCCACCGGCCATCAGGGGCCAGTCGGTATAGTTCCGTCCCGCATCGATCCCCGCCACGAGCGCGCCCAGAAGGATCTGAAGCATCGCGAGATGCATGAAGCCGGTGCCTGTGACCCAGAGCTTGCGTTCCCGCCCCCGGCGGGCCTGCATCAGATCGGTTTCCCGGCGGCCGAGCGCGAAGATGTACCAGGCAATCAGCCCCAGGATCACGAAGGCGAGGCCGAGGTGTATGGCCAGCCTGTAGCTTGCCACGTCGAGCATCCCCTCGCCGAGGCCGGAGGACACCATCCACCAGCCGATCGCCCCCTGAAGCCCGCCAAGACCGCCCAGCAGGAAGAGGGGCCCCGTCCATCCCGTTGGGATCTTGCGCGTGGCGAGAAAGCCGAGGAAGCCCACGGCCCAGACAAGGCCGATCACCCGGCCAAGCTGGCGATGCCCCCATTCCCACCAGTAGATCGTCTTGAACTCCTCAAGGCTCATCCCGCGGTTCTGAAGCTGGTATTCGGGGATCGCGCGATAGGCCTCGAACTCGGCCTCCCAATCGGCGGCCGTCATCGGCGGCACCGCACCCGAGATCGGCGCCCACTCAGTGATCGAAAGTCCTGAATCGGTCAGCCGCGTCAGCCCGCCCACCGCGATCATCACGACGACCAGCGCGAAAAGCGCCATCAGCCAGATGCGGATCGCGCCGCGCGCGCCGCCGCGCGAGGCGTCGATCATGCCCCCGGCCGGCCTTGCGGCGGCGGATTTTTCGGTGCCCACCTCTTCGAAGATGCTGCGTTTTTCGGCCATGGATCGCCTCGCCTTTTCCGTTCCCCGCTACCTAAGCGTCAGGGCCCGCCTGGTCCACCCGTGAGCCGCGCTCCTTCCAGCGGACCATCTGCCGCAGGATGCCGTGCAGGATCTGCGCGTCGGCGCGCGTGAGCGGCATCCGGCTCCAGAGGTTGCGGAGCGTGACCTTCATGCCCGCGGCCTTCTCGGGCGGGAAGAAGAACCCCGCCTCGTCAAGCCGCCGTTCGTAGTGATCGGCCAGCGCCTCCACCTCTTCGTGCCGTGCCCAGTCGGTGCCCGCCATCTCTGTTTCGCGCGGCGTCACCTCCGTCGTTGCCCGCCGCCATTCATAGGCGCACAGCAGCACGCATTGCGCGAGGTTGAGCGAGGGAAAATCCGGGTTCACGGGCACGGTGATGATCGCATTGGCCTGAGCGATATCGGTGTTTTCCAGCCCGGCGCGTTCCGGCCCGAACAGCACCGACACCGGAGTGCCCGAGGCGATGAGCCGTGCAGCCTCTGCCATCGCCTCCTCGGGCGAGAAAACGGGCTTCGTCAGCCCGCGCTGTCGCGCCGTCGTCGCGAAGACGTAACCGGCATTCCTCACCGCCCCCGGAAGATCGGACGACAGGAGCGCGGCATCCAGAAGCCGCCCTGCCCCGCTTGCCATTGCCACCGCCTTCTGGTTCGGCCAGCCGTCGCGCGGATCGACAATAGCCATCCGATCCAGCCCGAAATTCCACATGGCGCGCGCGGCCGCCCCGATATTCTCGCCCATCTGCGGGCGCACGAGCACGAAACTGGGTTGAGTCATCTGGGGGCCGTTACCACTCTGAAAGCCTGTCGCGGCGTGTTACGCTTCACGCACCCACGAGGCAAGGAGGCGGCCATGGCCTATGACGAGGGACTGGCGGAAATCATGCGCGGCGATTTCGACGGGATCGACGGAGTGAGTGAGCGCAGGATGTTCGGGGGCCTTTGTTTCCTCCTGTCCGGCAACATGGTCTGCGGCGTCCATTCGGGCGGGGGCCTGTACCGCGTCGGCAAGACGCGCGAGGCAGAGGCGCAGGACGTGCCCGGAACGGGGCCGATGACCTTCACGGGCCGGCCCATGGGCGGCATGGTCGACGTCACCGACGATCTGATCGCCGACGACACGCGGCGGGGCGCCGTCTTTTCGCTTGCCCTGGCCCATGCGCAATCCCTGCCGCCCAAGTAGCTGCAACCCCTTGGCGCAGGACAAGATTTCCGGCTATAGCCCCGGGAAGCGCGAAATAGGAGCCAGCCATGGCCGGAGCCCAGGAGGCGGACACGCCGCAGATCTACCTCGTCACGCCGCCGGAATTCGAACTGTCCGAATTTCCAGCCCGGCTTGACGACGTGCTTGACGCCCATGCGGTTGCCTGCGTGCGCCTTGCCCTTGCCACCCGCGACGAGGATCGGATCGCACGTGCCGCCGACGCGGTGCGCGAGGTCTGCCACCGCGCCGACGTGGCCTGCGTGATCGATACGCATATCGGGCTGGCCGAACGGCTTGGGCTTGACGGGGTGCACCTGACCGATGGGTCGCGTTCCGTCCGCGCCGCGCGCAAGGCGCTTGGCGGCGATGCGATCGTCGGCGCCTTCTGCGGCCGGTCCCGCCATGACGGGATGACCGCAGGCGAACAGGGCGCGGATTACGTGAGCTTCGGTCCCGTCACCGCCTCGGGCCTCGGCGACGGCACCTTCGCGGAGCGCGAGCTTTTCGCGTGGTGGAGCGAGATGATCGAGGTTCCGGTTGTCGCCGAAGGCGGGATCGATGCCGACGCGATCCGTTCGCTGCGCGACGTGACCGATTTCTTCGCGATCGGGGAAGAGATCTGGAACACCCCCGATGCCGCACAGGCGCTGGCCACGCTGAAGGCCGGGCTCAGCTGAGTTCCGCGACCTCGGGAAAGGCCGAGCGCACCTGCCCTTCGGCATAGCGCGCCAGCGTCTTGCGATCCGCGAAATCGCCCACTTTCACCGGCGCATGGTAATGGATGTCGACCGCCCCATGGCGCGGGGCCCCCAGCACCTGCAACAGGTGCTCGCCAAACCCCATATCCCCCCACCATCCATAGAAGCGGGGATCGGCGCCATCCGGTGCGGTATAGACCACCGTTACCGGTTGCAGATGCATCAGATCGCGCAGCTCGTCGCTGAAGAACGCCGCAAAAAGCGTTGATTTGAAGGGAAGAACCCTCAGCCCATCCGAAGACGTGCCCTCGGGGAAGAACAGAAGCTTGTGCCCGGCCGTGAGCCGCGTGCGGAAGACGTCGCGTTGCGCCACCGCCTTCTGCGCCACCCTTTCGATAAAGACCGTACCGGTCGCGCGTGCGAGCCAGCCGATGCCGGGCCACCCCGCCACCTCGGCCTTGGAAACGAAATACACACGCTTTCGGGCATTCAGCGCGAAGATATCGAGCCAGGAGGCATGGTTCGCCACCACCGCCCCCGGTTCGGACATCCGCGCCCCGTGGGTGCGGTGCGTGATCCCAAGGATCAGGAAGGCGGCGCGGCACACGCCCTGCGTGACCCAGGGCGTCCAGGGCCGGTGCGTTCCGTGCACTGGCTTTTCGACGAAGCGAATCAAAAGAAGGATCAGAAGCCCCCCGAACACCACGGCGCCGAGCGCAGTGCCCTTTCCCGCCACCCGCGCCCAGCCCCCCGGGCCGAGCGGGGGCATTTCGGGCGGATCGGAATGCCATGTCGCCGGGCTCGGCATCAGCCCGCCGCCCCGTACCGGCCCTGCGCCGAGGCGCTGAGCCGCGCGGTATCCATCACCAGGCAGACGTCGATCGTGTTGAACGGATAGTCGATGAACGCCCCGTCCCCCACGCAGCCACCGAGCTTGAGGTAGGATTTGATGAGCGTCGGGATCGCGCGCATCGCCGCCGGACGGTCGATGTCCGCCTCGGGCACGAGATCCATCCTTTGATAGGCGCTTTCCACCGCCCTGACCCGCAATTCGGGGGGCGCCAGGTGCCGGTGGTGAAGAAGCGAGAGGGGCTCTGCCAGAGAGGCGACATCGGTGCCGTGAAAGCTTGCCACGCCGAACAGGATATCGATCCGGTAATCGCGCACATAATCCGCAAGCCCTTGCCAGAGCTGAAGCATCGCCGCCCCGTTTCGATGGCTGGCGGCCACGCAGGAGCGCCCCAGTTCCAGAAGCGAACGCCCGCTTTCCCGCAACACCCCAAGGTCGTATTCATCCTCGGAATAGAACTGCCCCGCCCGCGCCGCCTGTTCCCCTCGCATCACCCGGTAGACGCCCACCACGTGATCGAGCGTGGCCGGATCGCGCCGCGTATCGACAAGAATGATCTGGTCGAAAAAGGGATCGAACCGGTCCATCTCCAGCCGCCGGTCGTGATCGACAAGCGCGCCGTCGCCGCCCAGTTCGCTGACGAACACGTCATAGCGCAAACGGTAGGCGCCCAGCCGGTCGGCCTCCGTGGTCGCGCATTTCAGGGCTAGGTTGGGGTCGAACCGGTCCATCTGTCCCGCAGTTCTGCCGTGCAGTGCGGGCTGGTTCTAATGGCGCACCGGGACGGGCGCAACACTGTCTGCGCAATCTCCCCGTGCCGTGGCGGGTTGCGTTATCGTTTAGGTTGTATTATTGTCGGCTCGTGTTGCTGGTGGTTGTATCACGCGTCATACACGGGGATCAGATCAATGAGACGGCCGTCTATCACGACTTTCCCGGCATTCTCGAAGTTGATTGTGATGCGTCCGCCGATATTCGACTGGACCTGCCCGAGCCCCCATGCCTCTTCCGTTGGGTGGCGCACCAGCATCCCCGGTTCCAGAAGCGCGTTCATTCCCGTCATCTCACCCCCCTTCCCCCACTGGTGCGCGGTATGAGCGCCGATGGAGCAACTGGCCAGCGCCGTCGCACCGAACGGGATCTAAACGCGCTTCTGGGATCGCGAATTTGCCATGATCTCATCAGCCCACTTGGGGCGATTGGCAACGGGGTCGAGCTTTTATCCATGTCCGGAATGGGGGCCACGCCCGAAATCGCGCTGATTTCGGAAAGCGTGGAACATGCGAACGCCCGCATACGGCTGTTTCGCATCGCCTATGGCGCGGCGCCCGGAGGTGCCACGGTGCCCCGCGCGGAAGTTATCGATATCGTCACGGGGCTTGGACGCAGCGGCCGGCTGCGCTTTGACTGGCGCATCGAGGGCGATCTGCCGCGGGCGCTTGTCAAGATCGCCTTCCTCGCCCTGCAATGCTTCGAAACCGAGATGCCGTTCGGCGGCGTCATCGAGGCGCGGCTTGACGGCGCCTCCTGGGTGATCGAGGGGCGCGCGGAACGCAGGCGCGCCGAGTCACAGCTTTGGTCGATCCTGCATGATCCCCAGAGCGAGGCCGAGATTTCTCCCGCAAATGTTCACTTCGCCCTTCTTCCGCTTGCGGCTGCCGATTCCAGCGTTTCGCTTCACCTCGAGACAACGGACCATACGGTGCGCCTGACCTTCGAGGCAATCGGCCGCCCCTAGCCGCGCCAGCGGAGAAGATAGGCCTCTGCCCGGCCCACCAGCCAGTTTACGATGACACCCATGATCGACAGGATGGCGACACCGGCGAAAAGCCGCTCGAGATCGTAAAGCGATCCTGCCTCGAGCACATAGGCCCCGATCCCGTAGCGGGCCCCGATCATCTCGGCCGCGGTCAGCAGGATGATCGCGATCGCAAGCGAAACGCGCAGCCCCGACAGGATGCCGGGCATCGCGCCGGGCAGCACGATCTTTCGCACGATCGACGCCCAGCTCAGCCCGAAACTCTGCCCCATGCGAATGAGCGCCCGGTCCACATTGTCGACAGCCCCATAGGTCGCAACGACCGTGGGCGTGAACGTGCCAAGCGCGATCAGCGCGTATTTCGAACTCTCGCCGATCCCGAACCAGATCACGAAGAGGGGCAGAAGCGCGATTTTCGGGATCGGAAAGATCGCGGCGACAAGCGGCACGAGCCCGGCGCGCGCGAGGCTGAAAAGCCCGATGGCGACGCCCACGGCGATCCCGGCACCGACCCCCATGGCCGAGCCCACCAGGAACCGGCCCACCGACGGGATCAGATGTTCCCAGAGAAGCCCGGTCTTCGCCAGCGACCAGAGCGTGCCGATCACATCGCTTGGCCGGGGCAGCGTGAGGTTCGAGATCCAGCCGGCCCGCGTCCCTGCCTCGATCAGAAGAAGCAGCACGACGAAGACCGCGATGCCCACGTAGCGGATATGCCCCGGGCGAAACCCGCCGCCCCGAAACGGCACATCCCGCCCCCGCAGCTCAGCCACCGATCAGTTCCCGGTCCGCAGCCTTCGCCTCATCGCGGATCAGCGACCAGAGCCGCCGCTGATGCGCCTCAAGCTGCGGGTCGGCGGTGCGACGCGCCTCAAGCGGGGTTCTGACCTCGACGATCTCGCGCACGCGGCCCGGGCGCCGCGAGAGAACGGCGATCCGGTGGCCCAGCCGCACGGCCTCGGCCAGGTTGTGGGTCACGTAGATCGCCGTGAAGGGCGCGCGCGTCCAGAGCCCCACCAGATCGTCCATCAAAAGCTCCCGCGTCTGGGCATCGAGCGCCGAGAGCGGTTCGTCCATCAGCCAGACCGCGGGTTTCACGGCAAGGGCGCGCGCAATCGCCACCCGCTGTTTCATGCCGCCCGACAGGCTTTTCGGAAAGGCCTCGCGGAAGTCGATCAGGCCGGTGCGCGTGAGCACATCCTCTGTGATCTCGGCAATCTCGGCCCGGCTCAGCCCATGATCCTCGAGCACCAGCGCCACGTTCCCCGCGACGCTCCGCCACGGCAGAAGCGCGAAATCCTGGAAGATGTAGGTCAGCGGGTTCAGGCTCGATCCCTCGGGCTCACCCACCTGCACGACGCGCCCCGACACCGGGCGCTCAAGCCCGCCCGCGATCCTGAGCAGCGTCGACTTCCCGCAGCCCGACGGGCCGATCAGGCACAGGATCTGGCCGGACGGGACATCAAGCGATATCCCGTCCAGAACCTCCGTCTGACCGTAGGCATGCCGGATCTCTTCGAGCCGAAGCTCCACGTCAGGAGATCACCTCGACATAGGACGCATCGACAAGCATCTCGGTCGTCACGCTGTCCTTCACCAGCCCCTCGGCCTTGAACCAGTCAACCTGATCCTGAACCGAGGCCATGTTGAGCGCGGCATTCGCGTTGATCCGCATCGCCCCGTTCACGATCGAGGGCTTGGCCTTCTCATATTCGCGATCGGTGTAGACGTAGAGGTGGATGAGCTTCACCATCTCTTCGAGCGCGTCATCGCCCGCCGTCTTGTCGACGAGGGCCGCGTTGAAATCGTCGGCCCCGCGCGAGAAGGCGCGCAGGAAGGCTTCTGTCTTCGCGCGTTCCTCGGCGGCATTGGTGGTGGAGGTGAAGACAGTCGTCACCTGGTAATCGGGCAGGTAATCGGCGACCATTCCGATCGCCTGAACCGCGCCCGAGCCGGCAAGCGGCTTTGCGATATGGGGCACGATTGTCCAGGCGTCGATCTGGCCCGATTTCAGCGCACCGATCACCGCGGGCACCTTCTGAAGCGGCACGAATTCCGGCGTTACGCCCTCAGCGGCGGCGATCTTCGCCCCCATGTAATGGAAGGACGATCCGGCCTGCGTCACGCCGAATTTCTTGCCATCCAGCCCGGCGGGCGAGGTCAGCCCCGCTTCGTGCGCGGCGTTCGACGCGAGGATCATCTGGCCGTCGATCCCCTTTTCTTCCGACAGCGCCCCGCCGATCACCTTGGCCGCGCCCTTTTCGGCCAGCGAGATCAGCCCGCCGGAAATCGCGGTCACGGCGAAATCCGCATCCCCGCTCGCGATTGCCACGGCCATCGGCTGCGCGGCCTGGAAGAACTCGAACTCGACGTCGAGCCCTTCTTCGGCGAAATAACCCCGCTCATAGGCCACGAAGCTTGCCGCGTGGCTTGTGAACCTCAGCGCGCCCACCTTCAGCTTGGTGTTGGCATAGGCCGGAAGGGCGGGCGCGGCCATGGCGGCCGCCATCAAGCCCATGGACTGGCGTCTGTTCAGCGTCATCGTGATCTCCCTGTTTCGCGCGCCTCGTGGCGCGTCGTTCTTCTTCGCGTTTCAGGCGCCCAGAGAAGAGGTTTCGGGCGCCCTCGTCAATCGGCCGCGCCGGATCAGCCCCGTGTCGTGCCGTCGCCTTCGACGAGATACTTGAACGAGGTCAGCTGCGCCGCGCCCACGGGCCCGCGCGCGTGCATCTTGCCCGTCGCGATTCCGATCTCGGCCCCCATTCCGAACTCGCCCCCATCGGCGAACTGGGTCGAGGCATTCCGCATCAGGATCGCGCTGTCGAGCTCGGTGAAGAACCGCGCTGCCGCCGCGTCGTCCTCCGTCAGGATGGCGTCGGTGTGGCTGGATCCGAATTCGCGGATATGTGCGATGGCTTCATCAATGTTCTGAACGGCTTTCGCGGCGATCTTCATGTCAAGGTATTCGTGGCCCCAATCCTCGTCGCTCGCCGGATGCGTGCCATCGATGGCCTGAAGACGCGCGTCGGCCCGCACCTCCACGCCCGCATCGATCAGCGCGCGGATCACGCCTTGCCCGATGGTATCGGCCACGTCTTCGTGGATCAGAAGGCACTCGGCCGCCCCGCAGATGCCCGTGCGCCGGGTCTTGGCGTTCAGCACCACCTTAAGCGCCTTCTCGGGATCCGCCGCCTTGTCGATATAGATGTGCACGATGCCTTCAAGATGGGCGAAGACCGGTACTCGCGCCTCGCGCTGGACGAGGCCCACAAGGCCCTTTCCGCCGCGCGGCACGATCACGTCGATCGTATCGGTCATCGTCAGCATCTCTTGCACCGCCGCGCGGTCGCGCGTCGGCACCCGCTGGATCGCGGTGGGCGGCAGGTTCGCGGATTTGAGCCCGTCGACAAGGCAGGCATGGATCACGCCGGAGGAATGAAAACTTTCAGATCCGCCGCGGAGGATCACCGCATTCCCGGCCTTGAGGCACAGGGCACCCGCGTCAGCCGTTACGTTCGGGCGGCTTTCGTAGATTACGCCCACCACCCCCAGGGGCGTTCTGACCCGCCGGATATGCAGGCCCGAGGCCATATCCCACTCGGCGATCACCTCGCCCACGGGATCGGGCTGCTCTGCAACCGTCCGAAGCCCATCGACCATGCCGCGGATTCGGTCTTCGTCCAGCATCAGACGGTCGAGCATCGCCGGCGACAGGCCCTTCTCGCGGCCGTATTCCATATCCTTCGCATTGGCTTCGATGATCTCGGCCCGGCGCGCCCAGACGGCCTCGGCCGCGCCGATCAGCGCGGCGTGCTTGCGCTCGGCACTCGCGAAGGCCAGCTGTGCCGCCGCGCGTTTCGCGTTCGCCCCGATCTCGGCCATCACGGCGGGAATATTGGTCATGTCATTCATTGGCCTTGCCTCAAAGAACCATGTCATCGCGGTGGATGAGCGCCGCCCGGCCGGGATAGCCCAGAATACCCTCGATGTCACCGGACTGGTGGCCCGCGATCGCCCGCGCCTCGTCGGCGGTATAGCGTGCGAGGCCAAGCCCGATGCGGCCCTCGGGCCCGAGGATTGCAACCGGATCGCCCCGCCCGAAATCGCCGGAGATCACGCCCACACCGGCGGGCAGGAGCGATTTGCCCTGCGCCAGCGCCCGTGCCGCGCCCGCATCCACGAACACCTCGCCCCGGGGCTTCATCGCCGCGATCCACCTCTTGCGCGCGGCCTGCGGATCGGTTTCGGGCCGGAACCAGGTGGCTGCGGCGCCATTTTCCAGCGCACGCAAGGGGTTAAGCGTCGATCCTTCGGTGATCGCCATCGATGCGCCGCCCGTTGTGGCGGTCTTCGCGGCCATCACCTTCGTTTTCATCCCGCCCCGTGACAGGCCCGATCCGGCATCACCAGCCATCGCCTCGATCTCGGGCGTGATCCGTGTAACCTCGTCCAGCCGCGTCGCGTCCGGATCATCCTTCGGGTTCGCGGTGTAAAGCCCGTCGACATCGGACAGAAGCACCAGCGTATCGGCCCCAACCGTCACCGCGATCTGCGCCGCCAGCCGATCGTTGTCGCCGAACCGGATCTCATCGGTCGCCACCGTGTCGTTCTCGTTCACGATCGGAACCGTGCCGAAGCCCAGAAGCGTCTCGAGCGTCGCGCGTGCATTGAGGTATCGCCGCCGGTCGGCACTGTCTTCCAGCGTCAGAAGCACCTGCGCGGCCTTCAGGCCGTGGGGTGCCAACGCCTCTTCGTAGGCCCGTGCGAGCCGGATCTGCCCCACGGCGGCCGCAGCCTGCGACTGTTCGAGCGCCAGCGCCGGGCCTGAGAGGCCAAGAATTCCCCGTCCGAGCGCGATGGAGCCCGAGGACACGAGGATCACCTGCGCGCCGCCGCCCGCAAGCCAAGCCACGTCTTCACAGAGTGCGCGGAGCCAGTCGCCCCGAAGCGTGCCACCCTCGACAAGAAGCGAAGAGCCGATCTTGACGACCAGCCGTTTCGATCGGGTCAGGGCCGCCACGGCGCCGGATCCTCGGTGGCATCCTTCTCGGCCCGGCGATGGGCATCGATCTGCCGGCGCAGCGCGCGCAGTACATCCTCGACGCCTTCCTTCGACACGCCCGACATCAGCCGAACCTCGCCCGCGACCTCCGCAAGCTCTGCCCGCTTCGCCCCGCGCTCCTCCTCGGTCAGCGCGTCGATCTTGTTCAGCGCCGTGATCCGCGGTTTTTCCGCCAGCGCGCCGCCATAGGCCTCAAGCTCGGTGATGATCGTTTCCCAATCGCCCGCCACATCCTCCGACGTGCCGTCGACAAGGTGCAGAAGCACTGCGCAGCGTTCCACATGGCCCAGGAACCGGTCGCCGATCCCCCGCCCCTCGTGCGCGCCCTCGATCAGCCCCGGGATATCGGCCACCACGAATTCAACTTCGTCGACGCCCACGACCCCGAGATTGGGGTGCAGCGTGGTGAAGGGGTAATCCGCGATCTTGGGCCGCGCGTTCGAGGTTGCGGCCAGGAAGGTCGACTTTCCCGCATTGGGCAGGCCCAGAAGGCCCACATCGGCAATCAGCTTCAGCCTCAGCCACAGCGTCCGCTCCACCCCCGGTTGCCCGGGGTTCGCCCGCCGCGGCGCCTGGTTCGTGGATGTCTTGAAATGCAGGTTTCCGAACCCGCCATTCCCGCCCTTGGCCAGAAGCACACGTTCGCCCACGCCGGTAAGATCGGCGATCACCGTTTCCTCATCCTCATCGAGGATCTCGGTTCCCACCGGCACTCTGAGCACGATATCGGCGCCGGACGCACCCGTCTTCTGGCTTCCCTGCCCCGGACGCCCGTTCTTGGCGAAGAAGTGCTGCTGATAGCGGAAGTCGATCAGCGTGTTCAGCCCCTCAACCGCCTCGGCCCAGACATCGCCGCCCCGGCCGCCGTCGCCGCCATCGGGCCCGCCGAATTCGATGAACTTCTCGCGCCGGAACGAGGTGCACCCGTTTCCGCCGCTGCCTGACCGGATATAGACTTTCGCGAGATCGAGAAATTTCATGGCGCTGTCCTGAAGGCCTCCCGCGAGAGGCGATAGAGGACATTGGGCGCGCGCTCAACCCGCGCCTTCGACGCGCCAAGCCCGGTTCCGGTTTTCTCGAAGCCAAGTTTCCGCAAAACCGCTCCCGAGGCGGGGTTGTCGGCGAAATGATCGGCCTCGATCACGTCGATTTCGGGAAACCGCGCAAAGAGATCTGCCAGGAAGGCCCGAACCGCCTCGCTTGCATAACCTCGGCCCCAGAACCGCCTGTCGATCATGTAGTTCAGCGAATGATCGGGCCCGAACCCCACGGATCCGATCAGCCCGCCGTCGTTCCGCTCGACGGCAAGCCGGTAGCCGGGCCGCCCGCGGAAGGCCGAGGTGGCGATCCACTGGCGCACCGCGGCCTCGGGCCAGGGGACGGTCAGCATCAGCATCATCCGCGCCACTTCGGGCACGCCCCCCAGCTTCTGCATCTGCCGCCAGTCGGCATCGCGCAGGGGCCGCAAGGTCAGCCGTTCGGTGCGGATCAGGATGTTACGCCGGGCCTCCCACGCGTCCCGTGTGAGCAAGAGTTCGTGCCCCTCGACCGTCTGCGCCAGCGCCTGCGCCTGGACGGGCCGCCGGCCGGTATAGACGAAGCCCAGCTTCCGCAGGACGGTGGCCGAGCGGTGGTTGCCCGGATAATGCCCCGACAGAAGGCTTTCCGCCGCCGGATCCGAGAAATGCGCATCCAGCACCGCGTCGCAGGCTTCGGTGGCATAGCCCTGCCCCCAGGCGGTGCGCGCCAGCCAGTATCCAAGTTCGCCGTCGATCCCTATTCCGCCGACAAGCCCCTCACGGTCGTAGATGAACCACACCTTGCCCACGAGATGCGCGTTCGCGGCCATGAACGCCTCTGCATCCGCCGGGCGATAGGGGTACGGCACACGGCCCAGCCAGCGGGCGACGTCGTAATTCCCGATCGCCTCGGCCACTTCCACCGGGTCGCCATCGCCCACCGGGGTCAACCGAAGCCGCGGTGTCGAGATATATGCGTGATCCGACACCGCCATGGCCGCGCGGTCCTTCAGGAGAGTTTGAGGATATAGGTCCAGGTGGGCAGGTTGGCGCCGCGGGCGACCGAGAAGGTTTCGGCATCCCCGATATATTCGAAGCCCGCATTGGTCAGAACGCGCGCCGAGGCCGGGTTGTCCTGAAACACGCTCGCGAAATAGGCGTCGTCGCCATTGGGGTTCGCGTCGATCAGGGCCCGCACGGCTTCCGAGGCAAGCCCGGTGTTCCAGAAGGCCGGCGCGATCCAGTAACCGATCTCGGATTGCGCCCGGTCCATCTTCTTCAGCCCGACCGTGCCGAGAACCTCGCCATGTCCCGCGCTCGATCCGTCGATGATCCAGACGTCCTCGGCCCGGTCCTCCGACATCGCGCGTTCGATGAACGCCTCCGTCGCGCCGGGCGGAAGCGGGTGCGGGATGGAGCGCGTCATGGTCGCGATCCGGGCATCCGAGGCATACATACTCAACAGACCGGCATCCGAGCGGCGCACGGGCCGCAGCGCGAAGCGTTCGGTCTCGATCGTCGCCTGGTTGACGATCAGATCAATCTTCATCGGCTTCCTCCTCCAGAAGCGCTGGTATTGCGGGGCCCGGCTTTCCCACCTCAATCAGGTGGGCATCTCGCGCTTGCCTCGCAAGATGACGCGGGCCCTGGGCTCAGAAAGACCAAGGGGGACCGGCGGTCTGCCGATCCCCCTCTTCTGGTTTTCTCGAACCCGGGTTCTATCGGCTACTCCGCGGCCTCCGCCGTTGGGAGGACCGAGATAAATGTACGGCCTTTCAAACCTTTATGGAAGGTCACGGCGCCTTCAACCGTTGCGAAGATCGTATGATCCTTGCCGATGCCCACGCCTTCGCCCGGCCAGAACTTCGTGCCGCGCTGGCGCACGATGATGTTACCGGGAATGGCCGACTGCCCGCCAAAAAGCTTCACGCCAAGGCGACGGCCGGCACTGTCGCGGCCGTTACGGCTGGAACCGCCTGCTTTCTTGTGTGCCATATCCGGTTACTCCTTTTCAGCGGCGAGTGCTTTGGCCTGCTCGACCCAGCCTTCGCGTTCGATGCGGCCCTTGAAGGACAGCTCTTCGTCGAATTTCGCGATATCGTCTTCCGACCACGCGGCGATCTGCGCAAAGCTCGTGATGCCCGCGGCGTGAAGCTTCTTCTCAAGCGCCGGGCCCACGCCCGAAAGCTGCTTCAGATCGTCCGCACCCGCGGCGTCCGCCTTCGGCGCAGCCTTGGGCGTTTCGGCCTTCTTGGCTTCGGCTTTCGGCGCGTCCTCTTTCTTCTTCGAGGTGGCGGCGGCAACGGCGGCGGTCGCGACGACACCGGCGGCGACGGCCGCGGCGGCCCCGAGCGCGATCTTCACGCCGGACTTGTCGCCACCCTTTTCGAGGATGTCCGTCACCCGCAGAAGCGTCAGCTGCTGGCGATGACCCTTCGTGCGCTTCGAGCCGTGCTTCCGGCGGCGCTTCACGAAGTGGATAACCTTGTCGCCCTTGATCTGATCGATCACCTCGGCCTGCACGGCCGCACCGTCAACGAACGGCGTGCCCACGGTCGAGCCGACCATGAGAATATCGTTGAACTGAACTTTTTCGCCGGCATCTGCTGCGAGTTTCTCGACGCGGAGCACATCGCCCGCCTGAACCCGGTATTGCTTGCCGCCGGTCTTGAGGACCGCAAACATCTTGATCTTCCTTCGTTTCCCGCGTCCTGTGGCCCCCTTCCGGGTGTTCCGGCTTCCGCCGCCTCGGACAGCGCGCCCCGCTGAGGGCGTCATGATGTCAAAACAGAGCGAGGCGGGATAAGCCCGCCTCAGGGCCGCGCTTATCGGTGGAAGCGCATCGCAAGTCAAGCCCTGTCTGGGGCTGGAATACGGGCTGCACCTTCTCTGGAACCGGCCCCTGTTTTCCGGTGAACCAACCCAAGCAACCACTGCGCTCTGCGTAGCGATCGCTCGACTGATGGAAAACCGGTTCCATGCGCGCGACCAGTGTCGTCCCACGCCCCGTCGCGGATGCAAAGGGTAGGCGCAGAGCTTCGGTCCAAGGCACACCACGCCTGGCAATATCGCCTCGTCATTGCCTCGAGCGCGGAAGCGGAAACATGAAGCTCGAAGCTTTGGCCAACGCTCCATCTGCTTGGTGAAAGACTTGGTGAAAGATGGAAACACTCCGGCAAGGCCAACCCCGACTCATCCCACCCAGCATTGGCCTGAAGGCCCCCCCCACGCCGCATACGTGGAAGCGCAGGAAATGACATGCAAACGCGTTCTGGCCATGAGGAATACCGGACACCCGGATTCCAGAGGTCTTCCGATAATTTCTCCGTCGTTGTAAAATAAGGCTTTAAAGCATCCGGCCTTTAACCTGAGACATATCCGGCAGCCCTGAAGTAGTTCCAACACTCTTCGGGTGAGTATAGAT
>NZ_JAWHTE010000014.1:0-128696 GCF_032586175.1 Ovoidimarina sediminis | reverse complement strand
GGCCTCCGACGACGACGGGGACAAGCTGGTCCTCGACAACGGTCTGCTCGTAGACATCGAGAACGACGCGCCTGTTCAGAACACTGCGACGGTTCTGAAGACGGTACACGAGGACGCGCTGAACAACTACGACCCGGACGACGTCGTTCCGGTTGGTGGCGACAACGTCATCGGATCGACCGGCAACGAGACCGGAGCGGAGGTCGGCAACAAGACGACCACGGCGGCGATCCTCTACGAGGACCTGATCCAGTTGGTGACGGTGGGTGCAGACGAGCCTGCGAGCTTTGCGCTGGTGACGGGCAGCGACGCGACCGCGCTGACCGGCACGGACGTGACGCGGCTGGCGGTGGCCGGCGACAACGCCGACGCCGAGCGTCTGACGTCGCAGGGCGACGGCATCTACTGGTACGTCGACACAGCGGGCGACTTCGGAGACGAGGGCGACATCCTCGGGGTGACGCTGCTTGACGACACCGCGACCGGGGCCAAGCCGGACGACCTCACGGCGGACAACGTCGACCGTGTGATCTTCCGGATCGAGCCGATCGAAGATGACGATAACACGGGCGATGCGGAGACGCCCGAGACGGAGATGTTCCAGTTCGTCCTTCTCGACCAGGTCGACAATGACGATGACGACGATCTCGACACGGGCGAGGGCGAGGGCGACAAAGACCGCATCGACATCGCCGGGGCGTTCGAGGCCTCCGACGACGACGGGGACAAGCTGGTCCTCGACAACGGTCTGCTCGTAGACATCGAGAACGACGCGCCTGTTCCGGATGGTCAGGCGTCTGCGGTGACGGGTGCTGTCGCGGAGGACTACCTGGATTCGGCAGACAGCGACGCGGACGACAATGACGACGTCGATGACGCCGCGGGGAGCGACGCGAACCCGAATGATGGCGACGACGATGACGGCGACGGGTTCGACGACAATGACGTTGACGACCTGTCGATCGGCAATATCGAGGGTGGTTCGAACTCCGACGGTGATGAGACCGGTGGCGCAGCAGGTTCTCTGACGGCGCTCTTTAGCGTGGGCGCAGACGAGCCTCTGACCACGTCACTGACAGTCGGCAACGTGGGGTCGGATATGCCTGCGCTAACGTCGAAGGGCGACGCGCTGAGCTACAACGTTGTGGGCTATGACACCGATGCCGACAGCAAAGACGACGCCTGGATTCTGTCTGCAACGGCGGGCGGACGGCTGGTGTTCTCGTTGCGTGTGAACGCGGACGGATCCTGGCTTTATGACCTGGATGACCAGCTGGATCACGACGTGACGCTGCGGGTGCGCGGCAATGACGCAACGGATCTCAGCAGCCTTACGAACGGCGTTGACACGATCACGCTGAAGGACGCCGAGGGGACGACTCTGTCTAGCTACACCTATACGACCGGCGATGGGCTAGCACAGCTCGAGGCCGCTCTCGAGCAGAACGGCGTTGACGTCACCTTCACCTCTACGGGTGAGATTGAGATCCGCTACGAGGGTGTTCTCGAGGTCGAGGGGACGACCGATATCCTGACCCTACTGGGGCTTGGCGCTTCTGACACGGTCTACGACCCGGATCAGTCGACCTGGCTTCTGGTTGCCGGTGGCGACTCGATCGATGCGATCGACTTCTCGCCGATCCTCGAGGGCACCGACTTCGACGGAGACAAGGTGATTGGCGTGCCGGCCGGACAGTTCACGGTCGCGGTCGAGAACGACGTTCCGATCGAGTTCTTCCCGGAGAACGGCTTCCTCTTCAACGATGGGACTATTGGCACGGAAAACAACACCTTCGCACTTGGCTGGGACGGTGCTGTTGGAGCCGACGAAATCGGCGCCGTGTATTTCGCAGGATCACTTGATGGCGCAAATGCGCTCGACACTGACGGTAACCAGATCTTCGCGATCACTGATAGTGGGCGAAAGGCAGTCTCGTACCTCCTCTATGACAGCGATCTGGACGGCACAGATGACATGCTTGTCGGTGTAACAAATGTAGTTGATGCAACGACGAACTTCGTTCCGACAAATGACTATACCGCTATCACGGCTCCCGACTGGCTCGCCTTCATCGTCGAGCTCGATGCGGACACAGATAGCTATAGTGTCGAGTACTTTGATGTCCTGGCGACAGGCGCTGAATTCCGGGATATCAACTTTGCAGACGCAAAGGGCGGGAACGAAAATCTTGCCGGCGTCGGCGCGAACGACGACAACAACGAGATTGACTTCCTGATTTCGGGTAATGACTCAGTTAATACGAGTGATTTCTCGGTTGGCGTCGGCGCGGGCCAGAGCATCGGCGATCTTATCGAGGTGGCTCCGGACGTATTCGAACCCGAGTCCGTGCGTTTCGATTTCGTTACCGAACTCACATGGAGTGGTCCACCGGACAAGTACTTCTACTACGACACTGTCCTGACGGCTTCTGCCTTCCGGCAAGTCATTGAAGATGTGAACTCTTCTGATCCCACGACGAGCTTCAAGATCGAGATACTCTCGAACGATGATGTCGGTCCCGGAGAGGAGCTCGATGACACGCCTACAGCGACACTCTATGGGGACCCGAACGACGTTGCTCTCGTAATGGAATACGTCGTGATCCTAGATGACGCCGACAATATACAACGCGTCTACTACAATGGGACCTGGGGGACTGATGATTTTGAGATCAACATCCCGGGCTTTGATGAGCCGGTATTGGTGTCGCACACTCTTGTTATGGATCTGGGCAATGATGCCAATCTCTTCGGAGGCGACGGGAAGTCGCTCATAACCGAAGACATCATGCAGAAGGATTGGGAATACGCTGTTGTAGGCCAGGATTTCACATCTGTGCAGATAACGGCACTGAACGTGGATGAAGAGCCCGACTTTTCCAAGTTTAAGCTCGGAATCTTCTCCGTCTCGCTCACCAATCCATTGCAACCAATCGAAATGCAATTCGATGTCGTCGGTGTCGATGAAGACGGAGATACGATTGACAGCCTCTTCTATCTGAACTGGATACCGGATAGCGGCGACAATTTCATCGGCACCGAGCTCGGCAACGATCCCTTGAATGGTAATGCCAACGCCAACATCATCGCCGGCCTTGACGGTAATGACGTGATCAATGGTCTGGCGGGCAACGACACCATCTATGGGGGTCTTGGCGCGGATACGCTTACCGGTGGCGCTGATGCAGACAGCTTTGTCTTCATGTCGCTGAATGAACTGCCCGATGCGATAACTGACTTCGAAGCGGACAGTCTCGATACGCTGGTATTCTATGCCTCCGGGTTCTCGCCGCTTGTTGCAGGGACACTCGATGCAAGCAGTTTCGTGTCTGGTACAAACGTGGACGCAATAAGCGCTGCAGACGCCAATGACTTCTTCCTCTACGACACCGACTCAGGGAACCTATTCTTTGACGCCGACGGTGCAGGAGGGGACGATGCAGTTCTAGTTGCAAGCATCACAGTGGCGTCCGGCATATTTGATGAGGATGACTTCCTGATCATTTGATATCAGAGCTGCGGGCCGCTCAGCGGCCCGCAGAACACTTCCTCTCCCATTTACCAGGATCGCAATAGAGGCCCGCACTTGGGATCGCCTCTGTCTCTCGGTAGTTTCGCCGCAACATTGCTCGATTGATGGCGACGGAGGCGGTGGCTGTGATGACTACTGCGACTTTGATCCAGCCATCAATAAGCCAAAGTTTGATGCAGACGGCGACGTTATCGATCTCTTATGGCATTAAGCAGGTGCGGCTAGACTTTACTTCAACAGGTTCTTCCTAGGCGTCGCACTGAGATAGCGGTTCATCGCTTTCCATGGGTGGGGCAGGAAACCATTGGATGCCCTCGCACCGTCAATATATCTGATCTTCCGCCAGTTGGCTCTCGCGTAGAGACTTGATCGCAGTAAAGCCTTCTCAGTAACGATCCGGTATCCCTTGGCGAAGGTTATTCGAAGACTTCCGGCGCCCCAGTTAGTGATGTCCAACCTGCGGACGGTCGAGAATTCAGAGAGCGGGCTCAAGAGTTCATATCCAAACGTCTTCGTTGGGTTGTTCCAAGTGTGCCTCACTTTCACCGAAAATCTGGCGCTCCCGAAGCTCTTCGCAAGCTTGACTTCCACCCGAGGCTACGCCATATTTTGTGCCCTCCGTAAAAAGTTTAACAATATGAGGTAAGATTATGGGGAGGCAAACCGCCCCGACGGCGTCTATCTCGGTCGAACTCTTTGACCTGATACCTCGGCGGCGTCGTCTTCCTGGGGAAGACAGCGTCGCCTACGACGCCCTTCGTGAAGCTCTTCTGAACGATCTCAATCCCGGCACTCCTTACGAAGCTGCGCTTGCCGAGAACCTCGTAGAGCTTGAGTGGGAGGCGCATCGCTTCCGAACCATCCGTGACGATCTTTGGCTTAAGCGATTTCGGCATTTGGCAAAACACGTTTTTTACAATCCATATTCCGATGAGGATGAAGACGCGGAAAAAGCAGAGGCGCTGGCAGATGCCTTGATCAGCGGTGAATCAAAGGAGCGCAATGCCGCATTGGTCGAACTCTCTCAGCATGGCGTTGAGGAAGGTGCATTGCTTGCTGAGGCCTATTCACTTGAGCGGGACGCTCTCAGTCCAATCGAGCGTCACATTGCAGAACTCGAGCCGCGCCGACGTCGTCTGCGTGAGGATTACGATCAGCTTAAGGGCAAACGCATCCGCTCCAATGTGCAGGATGCGGACGTGATCGAAAACAATGTCGACTGAGCGACAACACAAGGCCAATTGTGGGAATGCAAAGCGCAGCACCGGACCAACGACGACGGCCGGAAAGAGGCGCGCGTCTGCAAATGCACGACAGCATGGGCTGACTGGACAACTGGACATCAACGAAGTCCTCCGTTGGTACAGGATCATTCTGCAGGACGTCGACGCCAACCTTCCAGGTCTCCTTGCTTCTGATAAAGACCGGGCTGCGCTGGCCCTTGCCGAGGCAGAGGCCCATCTCGCGCGCGCGACAATTGCGGAGCAGGACCACCTCACCAAAGTCGCAGAGGTCTTCGGCAAACGCGGTCGACGCAGCCTGGCCGAGCTGCTTGAGGATGGCCCCGACTATGACGATGATGAATTACTAAAGTTTGTGGCAGCGGAGCTCTCCGCTCAACGAGAGCCTCTCCTGGCACTTATCGCCAGAATACTCAGGAAGACGAACCCCAACCGTCCTGCGGAGTTGCTGAGAAAGGTGCGAGTGTTTCGTCGTTACCGACGCGGGGCAGAGACCAGGCGCAGCCGTGCCCTCAAGACCTGGCTGCGACACGGGAACCCATAATTTCGAAACAAAGCCAATTTCTACCTTTGGTTGTCCGTCGGCCTGATGGGAATTAAGATTTTGTTTTAATATGAAATATTCTCAAAATAGCCTCCCATAAAGACGAATATCTGGTGAAACGCATACCAGTCATGATTAAAAAAAACCGATGGCGCAGCGTATCGATCCTGACTGCGGACAAAGAATAACCTGTTCTCTTGCGCACGCACTTACATGCGCTAAATCGAAATCTGCGGTTTATGCGGCGCAAATCTCTTGCCGCGCGCATCCACCGTCCGACGACCTCAGCGAAGCCTCCCATGACAGTTCCCCCCCTCCCGACGCTCTCTGCCGCTGACCTCCGCAAACGTCTCGCCACGGGCGCGCTCACGGCGTTCGATCTGGCTTGCGCCTGCATCGAAAGGATCGAGATGCGGGAGCCCGAGATCCGTGCCTGGGCCTGGTTCGATCCGACATACGTGCTTCGCGAGGCAGAACGCCTTGACACGCTCCGCGCCTCTGGTGCGCCCCTTGGCCCCCTTCACGGTTTGCCTGTCGGGCTGAAGGACATCATCGACACCGCCGGGATCCCTACGGAAAACGGCTGCCCCGTCGATGCGGGCAGGGTGCCCGAGGAAGATGCCGCCATCGTCCGCCGTCTCAGGGAGGCAGGTGCACTCATTTTCGGTAAGACCGTCACCACCGAACTTGCCTTCCTCCACCCGAACAAGACGCGGAACCCAAGAAACCCCGGCCATACCCCTGGTGGCTCCTCCTCGGGCTCGGCTGCCGCGGTGGCAGACGGGATGATCCCGCTCGCGGTCGGCACCCAGACGGGAGGGTCGGTAATCCGCCCCGCCTCGTTCTGTGGCATCACCGGCTTCAAGCCAAGCTTCGGCGCCATCCCGCGTGCCGGTGTCTGCATGCAATCCCACAGTCTCGATACGCTGGGCGTCTTCGCCCGCGACCCCGAGGGCGCGCAGCTCCTCGCCGCGGTTCTGATGGGCGGGAAGGGGGCGGAAACCGGAGGCGAGGCGCAGCACGATGCCCGGCCCAGACTGGCCCATATCCGCCTGCCGGGTCAGGAGCGGGCCGACCAAGCTCTCACCGATGCCATGGATGCGTTCCGCGAGGCTCTCGGGCCCGTCGTCACAGACGCCGACCTGCCGTCCGTATTCGACGAGGCCGCCACCCATCGCGCCCGCATCAATGCCGCCGAGATGGCCCATTACTACCGCCGGTACATCGAAACCGGGGCAGATCGCCTTGGCCCCAAAACCCGCGATGCGATCCGCGAGGGTATGGCTTTGCCCGCCACCGAATACATTGCTGCTCTCAAGGTGCAGGCGGCGCTCACCCCCGCGCTCGAGCCGCTTTTCGCCGAGTACGACGCGCTCCTCTGCCCCGCGGCCCTCGGCCCGGCGCCGGCAGGGCTCGGCTCGACGGGAGATTCGATCTTCAACGGGCTCTGGACGATGGCGGGCACCCCGGCAATCACGCTTCCGCTGCTCGCCACCCCGAACGGCCTGCCGATGGGGGTGCAACTCGTGGGCCGGGCAGGCGAAGATGCCCGCCTCCTCGCCACGGCCCGCTGGGTCTGGCGGAAGATGGGCGCGACGCCCCGCTGAAACGGCTAGCCGCGAAGCTCCTTCCGCAGGATCTCGGCGCCTGCGCCCAAAGCCATCAGCTTCCCTTCCGCCACCTCGACGGGCAAGGGGGCCATCCCGCAATTCGTGCAGGCGATCAGCCGTTCGGGATCGACGAATTCCATCGCCGCACGAAGCGTCGCGGCCACCTTCTGCGGCGTCTCGATCTCGTTCGTCGCCACGTTGATCGCGCCCACCAGCACTTCCTTGTCCTTCAGCGTCGAAAGAACCGACAGGGGTACGTGGGAATCCGCGCATTCCAGCGAAACCTGATCGATCCGGCTTTCGTTCAGCGCCGGAAAGAACTCTTCGTACTGGCGCCATTCCTCGCCAAGCGAAGCCTTCCAGTCGATATTCTGCTGGATGCCATAGCCGTAACAGATATGCACCGCCGTCTTGCAGCTCAGCCCTTCGATCGCACGATGTAGGCAATCGACACCCCATACAGGCACCTGATCCATGAAGGCGTTGAAGGCGGGCTCGTCGAACTGGATCACATCGACACCCAGGGCTTCAAGCTCTCGCGCCTCCTCGTTCAGGAGCCCGGCAAAAGCCATCGCCATCTCCGGCCGGCTGCCGTAATGCGCATCCGCGATCGTGTCGCAAATCGTCATCGGGCCGGGCAGTGTGAACTTGAGTTCGCTGGCAGCATGGGCGCGCAGGAATTTTACGCTCTCGCCATGCACCGATCCCTTCCGCCGCACTTCTGAAGTCACCGTCGGGACCTGCGCCTCATACCGGTTGTCGCGGATCCCCATGGTCGTCATCAGGCCCCAGTCGATCCCTTCGACCTCCTCGAGGAAACCGTGCACGAAATGCTTCCTGAACTGCTCGCCATCCGACTGGATGTCGATTCCTGCCTCGTCCTGGATCTTCAGCCATCGCAGGGCGGCATCCCGCTGCCCCTCGATCAGCCCGTCACCTTCAAGCCGCCAGGGCGCCCAGAGCTTCTCGGGTTCGGCCAGCCAGCTCGGCTTCGGCAGGCTTCCGGCAATCGTCGTCTTTATCATGTCGCGCGTCCTCCATTTGGACACTGCATAAATCGAATGCCATGCAAAAGGAAACGATGACACGTGCAAAGGCGCAGTTGGGTCGCAACCGCCTTCCCACATACCGTCAGCCCTGCTAGGCCTGTGACTGTTATCCATCGCTTCATGCGTTCACCGCAGGTCCAGCCGCCCCGTGAAGATCCTCCTCACAGCCAACGCTTCCTGGAACCTCGCGCATTTCCGCAAGCCGGTGATCGAGGCATTGAAGGCCGAGGGACACGATCTCGTGGCCCTCGCACCCGAGGATGAGGGCGTTGTGGCTCTCGCCGGCCACGAGGTGCCGCACCGGTCCATTGCGATTGACAGCAAGGGTACCTCACCCCTGAGCGACATGCTTCTGATCCGTGCCTATCGCCGCGCGCTGCAAGAGGAGGCGCCAGATCTCGTCCTCAGCTACACCATAAAACCGAACATCTATGGCGGTCTCGCCGCGCGTACACTTGCATTGCCTTTTCTGCCGAACGTCTCGGGTCTCGGCACAGCGTTTCTCAGCGGCGGCGCGCTCGAGGCCGTCGCGGTACGCCTCTACCGTCAGGCGTTCCGCCCGCTGCCCCACGTGATCTTTCAGAACGGGGACGATCGCGACCTCTTTGTCGAGCGGGGTATGGTGCGCGAAGCGCAAGCGGTGCTTGTCCCGGGCTCCGGCATAGACCTCGATCATTACGCCCCCGTGCCCCTGCCAGCTTCGGGGGGAGGGCAGGTGACTTTTCTGCTGATCGCCCGTCTTCTCCGCGACAAAGGGGTGGTGGAATTCGTCGAAGCTGCCCGGGCAGTGCGCCAACAGCACCCCGAGGTCCGGTTTCAGCTATTGGGCGAGGTGGGGGCCGAAAACCGTACCGCCATCAGTGCCGAAACTGTAGCTGCATGGGTCGAAGAGGGCGTCGTCGAGTATCTTGGAAAGACAGGCGACGTCCGGCCATTCATCGCTGCCGCAGATTGCGTTGTCCTGCCGTCCTACCGGGAAGGCATGCCGCGCACCCTTCTCGAAGCGGCAGCCATGGGCCGGCCAGTCGTCGCTACCGATGTTCCCGGCTGCCGCGACGTGGCGCAGGATGGCGTGACGGGGCTGCTTTGCCGCGCTCGCGACGCCGACGGTCTCGCCCGAGCACTCCTTCGGATGATCGAGATCGGGCCCGAAGGACGTTCGGTCTTCGGCGGTGCCGGTCGCTCCCTCATGGAGAAGCGGTTCAGCCAGGCTATCGTGGTCGACATCTATCGCGATCTCATCAACCGTATGACGCAGACTCGCCACGCGTAACCCGTTTCCTCAATCATTGCAGGTTCCACCACGTGCGGCGCTCCGCTATCTTCGGCCGCAATCTGCCTGGCACCTGACGTCAGGCGCAGTCACTCTGGAGGATGCCAAACCGTGCTCGCACCGCGCCTCATGATGATTGCACTCGCGCTAATTTCTGCCGCGGCAATCTGGTCGACGCTCGGTCAGACCCCGGCTTTCAACCCGCGTCTCGTCTCTGAAACACTTGTGGGGCAGGGGCGTCTTCCGATGAGCCATATGATGTATGACCGCGGCCTCTATGATTTCCAGCGCGGCTACGGTTTCCTGATGGCAAACACCGTCATCACGGGCGCCGTTGGCGCGCAAACTCGGCAATTCTCTCCTGACCTCGCGCTGGAGCGTGCCGAGCGCGCCGACGCTGCGTTGCAAAGCGCCGTTCGGATAGATCCGGGCAATGCCCACGCCTGGGCTGCGCTCGCCTGGGCACGGGCCAAGCTCGGCGATCGCGAGGGCGCCCTTTCGGCCTGGCGGGTTTCCTACCGGATCGCGCCTTACAACAAGACGCTTGCGGGCACCCGCCTGAACCTGGCCGGGGTCCTTTCGCGCAAGACCGCAGACGGAAGCCGGCTGACAGAGGCTGATTTCGACGCGATTGCCAGGGATCTTGATATTCTCGGCCGGTTTGAGCCGCGCCGAAAGCGAGAGATCTTGGCCACCAGCTCGATCGTCGCAGCCGTGGATCAGGCGCGCCTTCGGAATTGACCGCGTCTTCCCTCCGGTACCGAACACAGGAAGCCACACGGTTCCGATGGAAGGCGGGCAAGGCATGAACACAATGGAATCGCGGTACAATCTCGGCTAACAAGTCGCCCGGGCCTCCCGGAACGGAGGCAAACCGCCACGCAAAGGGGGGCGCGTAGACGTGGGGCAGGAACCATTTCAGCGGACGCAGGGTGCAGTGCTTTATGCGGCCGTATCTCTGGTGCTTCTGTCAGTGCTCGTCCTCGGCGGAAACAGCCCGCTCATCTGGTCGCTTCTTGCGATCACAGTTTTTCTGCTTTTCTCCGCGCAAATTCTTCTCAGCCTCACCAGCATTGTGCCGCTCGCCATCCACCGACTAATGGTGCCGGGGGGGCTCTATCTCGCAGTTCTGGCCTGGGCCTGGATCCAGTCCATTGGCGGTATGCCAACATCTGCCGCGCACCCGCTCTGGGCCTACGTCCCTGACGCTGCCGCATCGATTTCGGCCGACCCGACCGAAACACGGCAGAGCGTGGTGCGGCTGCTCTGCTATGCGATGATCTTTGTTATGACGGTTTGGGCCACGACAGAGGGGCGACGAGCCTCGACGGTGCTCAAGGTGATCGCTTTCTTTTCAACGGGTCTAGCCATCTATGCGCTCTATGCCTCGGTCACGCGAACGAACATGTTCCTCGGCCCCGAGGCCGGTGCCGTCGTGAAGGCGAGTTTCGTGAACCGCAACAATTACGCCACATACGTGGCCTTCGGCGCGTTTGCCAATCTCGCGGCGTACCTCCATGTCTCCTCACGCCAGACGGATGGCTTCCGCGGTCGCCTCGAAGGGTTTTTCTCTGGCGCCTGGATCTACGCGTTCGGCCTGATCGTCTGCATTGGAACCGTGTCGATGACGCAATCCCGCGCGGGTGGCATTGCGGGTCTTGTTGGTCTTGCGGTGTTCCTTCTGGCCTGGCGTCGCGACCGGGCAACTCGGTGGGATATGGTGATGCTCGGGCTCCTCGTTGCGGTGCTGATCTTCATCGGCCTCACCAGCGCAACGGGACTTACCGAACGCCTTCTCGCCACCAGCGAAGAGGAAATCCGCTTCACGATCTATCCTCTCATCGTCGACGCAATTGCGGACCGCCCACTGTTCGGGCATGGCCTTGGCGCCTTCGAGGACGCGTTTCGCCCTTACATCCCGTTCGAAGTATCGCAACTTGAACTGAGACGTGCCCACAACGACTATCTCGAACTCGCTTTTGGGCTCGGCCTTCCCGCAACTGCCTTCTTCCTTCTCGCGCTGGGCCTGATCGCGTCCCGCATCTACCGCGGTGCGAAGCTCCGTCATATGAACCGCGCCTTCTCCTGTTTTGCACTCGGCTGTGCGGCGACGGCGGCATTTCATTCAGTCTTCGACTTCAGTCTGCAGATGCCTGCTATCGCAGCCCTTTTCGCGGTGATCCTCGGTCTCGGCTATGCTCAGAGCTTTACCCATGCCGAGAAGAAGGCCTACCTCAAGGGTGATGGCGGCTGAGCCTTGCTTTTCCGGCGCCCAACAAGATTGCACTGCACTTGAAGAAAGGTGACTAAGACGCTGCAGCAATTGCCGGGCGGCCATATCGGACGGGGCGACTGCCGCTGGAGTTGCCCGGTCATCAGTCTCAAATGCTACGTGCGTCAAACATTCTGGCGCGTCCAGCTCGTCCTGCCAAAAGTGGAAATGCACGCCCCATCGCACGAATTAGGAGCCTGAAATTGCGGCAATACATGCGAAATCCCGTTCTGATGCGCCAAGAAACGCAGATTTCTAGGCGTCGCCGCGCCTTTTTCTAGGATTCCCTTATGATAAGCGCTATGAAGAAGACAGTAGGGGGTTGGGTGCTTGTGCCGCGTTTTGGGGCTTTTCAGATTTTTAGAACGCCTGTCGCACTTGGCGGCATGCTGGATTGTGACGGAAGAATGAAACGCAGCATCGCATTGATCGCCATGCTCTGCGCATCCACGGCGTTGGCCGAGGTGGGCACGATTGAACAAGCGGAGAACGGTTTTATTATTCGAGAGGGCGACCGAATTGCTGCAGAAAGTGGCGAACCGGTCGAACAGGGCGATCTTCTTGAGACGACCGATATCGGCCTTATGCATGTGCTCCTTAACGATGAAACTAGGGTTGTTGTCGGCCCCGGTACATCTTTGAGCATTGATGCGGCTCTCGTTGGTGACGATGATGGCACTTTCGAAAACCTCGCTGTTGGGTTCACCGTTGGCATCATGCGAATGATCACGGGCAACAGCGAAAGCGAGGCGTACAACATAGAAACTCCGACCTCGACGCTTGGCATCCGCGGCTCAGCATTTGAAATGCGGCGCCCTGAGAATGCTGGTCAGCCTGACTCTGCGCCAGACGATGGATCGCAGCCACCTGTGCCGCAGGATGGTGCACCTCCCAACGCAATCCTCGACAAAGTTGTCTTCACCGAAGGTGTAGGGCTCCTGTGTAAGAAGTTGCCGGGGGGAGAGGTCGATCTAAGCACCTGTCTACTGGTGCCGGCGGACGAGTGCGCCGTGATAGCTACTTTTGATCAAGAGACAGGGCGTCCCGAGGACCAAAGCCTTAGGGATTTCATGTTGCCTAGGCAGAGCGAATTGAACATCTTGGAAGACTATTTGCTTGATCTCGAAGCCTGTGCCGCGGCTGGAAAGATTGGCGGGGCCTCCAACAACGATCAGGCTCCGGGAGAGAACCCGCAGCAGCCCGAGAACGAAGACGAGGGCAACAACCAGGTGCCCGGTACGACCCCGACCACACCGTCGCAGGCCCGGAACCAGGATCCGACCCTGCCAAGCCGGACAAGTTCCAGCACGTTCAGCGGCTCGGGAAGCAGTTTTACCAATAGTCAAATTTGCACGGAAATTGTTGTTCTAGCGACACTGGAGTTCGAGGCGGACGCCCTGCAATTGCAGATTGATGCGGCAACGACTGAGGAAGAAATTACGCGACTGACTGCAGAGCAAGCGCAAATCCTGGCGACGATCACCCAAATCGAAACCGAAGGCTTCAGCGAGAAGTTTTGCGATCCTCTTCAGGCCCCAGGCCTTTGTCTGCCCGGGTTTACTCCAAGCGGCGAATGTTGCCCGCCCGGACTTGAAGGCCAGCCCGGAGGCTGCTGCCCGCCCGGGCTAATTCGCCAAGGCGCTATATGTTTACCGCCGGGATAGCAGTGAGGATGGACGCCGTTCTGATCTTCCTCTTTACGGTTCATTTGCCGTCTTTTGCGCAAGAGATCGTGCTGTGACGACGACGGCGCCGCAGTGCATTGGACTCTTAGAATAACCTCAGTGACACGCGGCCATGTTCAGAGCGCTCTATAGTCGGATCGGCACCGCCCGCCTGATCGCGCTCGGGCTGGTGCTCTTCGCGCTCGCCGTTCGCGTGATTGATCCGATCCCGATTCAGATTGTCCGCAACCTCACCTTCGATTTCTTCCAGCGCGTTCTCCCCCGCGAGCCCGAGGCGTTCCCGGTCGCGATCCTCGATGTTGACGACGCCAGTATCGCGGAAATCGGCCAGTGGCCCTGGCCGCGCACCCGCTTCGCGGAACTGGTCGACAAGGCGACGCAGGCGGGCGCGGCGGCGATCGGCTTCGATATCATCTTCGCCGAACCCGACAGGCTGTCTCCACAGCTCATCGCCGAAGACAACCCCAACCTCTCCGAACCCGTCGTGGTTGCCCTCTCCGCGATGCCCAGCAACGATGAAACGCTGGCCGATGCGTTCCGCCGCGCCCGCGTTGTTGTCGGGCAGACCAGTGTGCGAAGCGCCTTCAACCGCCTCGGGAACGAGGCCAGCATACCTCCGGTCCCCCACGCCGTCGTGGGCCCCGATCCCGCCCCCTTCATCATGAAGCTGCCCGAACTCGTGCAGAACCTGCCCGAATTGGAAGAGGCCGCCGCAGGCCGCGGCGTCTTCTCCGCGCGGCCCGACCCGGATGGCATCTACCGCCGGCTGCCCATCGTCGCTCTTGTCGACGGTCAGATGCGCCTCGGGCTTGCGCCCGAACTCCTGCGTGTTGCCACGGGAGGCGAGCCGTTCGTCCTGCGCACCAATGACGCGGGCATCGATGGCGTCGTCCTTGCCCGCAACTTTTTCCGCACGGCGGGCGACGGCACGGTCCGCCCCTATCTTACCGTCTCCCAGCCCTCGCGCTTCGTGCCGGCTGCCGATCTTCTCTACGACCGGATGGAGCCGGGTCGCCTCAATGGCCACCTTGTGCTCGTCGGCACCTCCGCCATCGGTCTCGGCGATTTCCGGGCCACGCCCATGGGCGTTCAGGTGCCCGGGGTCGAAATCCACGCCCAGCTGATGGAAAACATGCTCTCGGGCTCGCTCCTCTTCCGCCCGAACTACGCCATCGCGGTCGAACTCGTCGCCGCGGCCGTGATCTGCGTGCTCCTGATCATTCTCACCCCGATCATGACCGCAAGCTTTCTCGTCCTCTCCACGCTCCTCTTCCTCACCACCTGCGGTTTCGTGTCCTTCTGGGTCTTCCAGCAGCAGCGGATGCTGCTCGACCCGAGCTTCCCGATCGTCGCCGGGCTTGCCACCATCATGTTCATGGCCACGGCGAACTACCTTCGGGAAGAGAAACGCCGCCGCGAGATCCGCAATGCCTTCCGCCATTACGTCTCGGCCGATCTCGTGAACGCGCTGACCGATAACAGCGAAGCCCTGCAACTCGGCGGCGAGACCCGCGAACTCACGCTGCTCTTCAGTGACGTTCGCGGCTTCACGGCCATCGCCGAGGGGTTCCGCCAGAACCCCGCGGGCCTCACGCAGCTCATGAACCGCTTCCTGACGCTTCTGTCGAACGCGATCCTCGAAGAACGTGGCACGATCGATAAGTTCATGGGCGACGCCGTCATGGCCTTCTGGAACGCCCCGCTAGATCACGACGACCATGCCCGCGCCGCCTGCCGCGCGGCCCTGAAGATGCAGCAAAGTGTCGAAGCTCTGAACAAGGCCCGCCGCGAAGAGGCCGAAGACGGCGAGTTTCTCGCACTCAACATCGGCATTGGTGTGTCGAGCGGCTCCTGCATGGTCGGCAACATGGGCTCCGACACCCGCTTCGACTACACCGCCATGGGCGATCCGGTGAACCTCGCCTCCCGGCTCGAAGGCCAGTCGAAATACTACGGCAAAACCGTCATCGTCGGCTCTGCGACGGAAGAGGTCGCACGCGAAGATTTCGCTTTTCTCGAGCTCGACCTGATCCGCGTGAAGGGCAAAACCCAGGCCGAACGCGTCTTCGCCCTCATGGGCGACGCCACGATGCGCGAAAGTGCAGACTTTGCCGAACTCAGGGATGCGAACTCGCGCATGCTCGACGCCTTCCGCGCCGGAAACTGGGCGGAAACCGAGGCCGCGATTGCCGATCTGGATCGTCTCAACGCGGCCCAGGGTACCGGCCTCGAGACGCATATCGCGAATTACCGCGCCCGGCTTGCCGAGGTTTCGCACGCCCCCGCGCCCGACGGTTGGGACGGCGTCTACGATGCAACCTCGAAGTAACGCCGTACCGGTCTTTTCGCGCGGCGCACGTCGCGCTAACCTGCCGCGCAATCTGTGATGTAACGGTAAGCCCAGGCCCATGCGCGCCCTGACACTTCTGAAACAACCCGCCCGGCGGCGGCGCCTCGTGGCAGAGGCCCTGCGCGAGCTTCTGCGCGCCTGGTGGACGGTGCGGTTCAAACCGTTCCGAAGCTATGCGGGCGATCTCGGGCACGCCCATGCCGGCGCACACAGCACCACCGATCTCCATGGCGATCTCGAACTTCTGCGCGACGTGAAGTGGGCCATCGGCGCGGTGAACCGCACGTTCTTCGGCCGCTTCACCTGCCTGATGCAAGGGATGGCCGGTAAGGCGATGCTCAACCGCCGCGGGGTGGAAAATACGCTGATCCTTGGCGCCAAGATGAACCGCGCGGGCGAGGGGTCCGACGCAGAGGGCATGGCCGCACACGCATGGCTCAATGTCGGGCCGGTCGTCCTTCTCGGCGGCGAGGCGATGGCAGGCTACGTGCCCGTAACCAGCTATCACAGCGCTCGCCCCGTGGAAGTTTAGGCAACACCTGCAACCGATTTTCCTGGCGACCACCAACGATTTCTTAATCTGTGTTAGCATAAAGAAAAAAAGTCCGAGGCACTGACCGCACGGCACGCGGATTGGCAGGAAATGGGCAAGATCAGCTTGGATATCCCGGCGCACCGGGTCGGACGCGCAGACCCGCGCGTCTCCGGGTCTTGCGCCGTCGTCGAAAAGCCCAGGCCCCTGCCACCGTCGGACGGTCCGCTCCCGCGCTGGTCCGGCCTGATCTGGGGGCCGATCGTCCTCATGACGGGGGCCTTCTGGGCGGCCGCGCTCTACGTCCTCTTCCACCTTTTCTTCTGAGTCATCCGCACCAATTGCAATTCCGCCGCAATCCTGTGGCATCGGGCCCGTCTCTGCGGTAAATCCTTGCGGGTTGGATTGAGAATTTCCATTCAGTGGCAAGACTTAAGCGTGAAGAGCACTTTGAGATGACATCAGATACCCCGCGAATTGGCGTGATCGGGCTTGGCTATGTGGGCCTGCCGCTGGCCGTTGCCTTCGGGCGGGTCTTCGACACGGTGGGCTTCGACGTCAAGACCGCCCGCGTGACCGAGATCCGGGCCGGGGCTGACAGCACCCACGAGGTCCCCGAAGACGATCTTCGCACGGCCACCCATCTCACCGTCTCGACCGATCCCGCGGATCTCGCCGCCTGCACCGTCTTCATCGTGACGGTCCCGACACCCATCGATGCGGCCAAGCGCCCCGATCTCGCCCCCCTCCGGGCAGCCTCTGAAACCGTTGGCGCCGTCCTGAAACCCGGCGACACCGTCGTCTACGAATCCACCGTCTTTCCGGGCGCGACCGAAGAGGTCTGTATCCCGATCCTCGAACGTGCCTCTGGCCTCCGCTTCAACACCGATTTCACCGCCGGCTACTCGCCCGAGCGGATCAACCCCGGCGACAAGGCCCGCCGCCTGCCGAACATCGTCAAGGTCACGTCCGGCTCCACGCCCGAGGCGGCGGAACGGATCGACGCGCTTTACCGCGCGATCATCCCCGCGGGCACGTACCGGGCCGAAAGCATCCGCGTTGCCGAGGCCGCGAAGGTCATCGAAAACACCCAGCGCGACCTCAACATCGCGCTGATGAACGAGCTTGCGATCGTCTTCGACCGTCTCGGGCTCGACACCGAAACCGTGCTCCGCGCCGCCGGCAGCAAGTGGAATTTCCTGCCGTTCCGCCCTGGCCTCGTCGGCGGCCACTGCATCGGGGTCGATCCCTATTACCTGACCTACCGGGCGGAACAGAGCGGCTATCACCCCCAGATCATCCTCGCCGGCCGCCGCCTCAACGACGGCATGGGGGCCTATGTGGCAGGCAAGCTTGTCAAGGAACTGATCCGCCGAGACATCCCCGTCCGAGGCGCGCGCGTCCTCCTTCTCGGGCTAACCTTCAAGGAAGATTGCCCGGATCTCCGCAACACCCGTGTCATCGATGTGATCGCCGAGTTGAAGGAATACGGCGCCGAGGTCGACGTGCACGACCCCTGGGTCTCCGCGGAAGAGGCCAGGGCCGAATACGGAATCGCCCTGACCGCGGATCCGTCCCCGGGCAGCTACGATGCCGTCATCGTCGCCGTGGCCCACTGCGCGTTTCGCGAGGCCGGGGCAGGGGGCCTGCGCGCCTATGGCCGCGATCCGCATGTGCTGTTCGACGTCAAAAGCGTCTTCGCGCCCGAAGACAGCGATCTGCGCCTCTGACATCGCTAGGACGCCCTGAAAGTCCAAGGGTGGACGGCGGAGGATGGGCGTATCGCAATTCGCCGCAGGTGTTGCCCGGATCGCAGGAATGTGCGAGGACTTGTTCTGGAAAAACGACACCGAAGATAAGTATACATGACCGATTTTGCGCTCCGACGGACGATGATGGTCGACACGCAGGTGCGCCCGTCCGACGTGACCAAGTTTCCCATCATAGACGCGATGCTGTCGGTGCCGCGCGAACGCTTCGTGCCCGACAATCGCCGCGAGGCGGCCTATGTGGGCGAGAACATGGATCTGGGGCAGGGCCGCGTGATTCTCGAGCCGCGCACGATGGCCAAGATGCTCGATGCCATGAACATCGGTCCGACTGATCTGGTGCTCGATGTGGGGCCCGCGCTCGGGTATTCCGCGGCCGTCCTGTCCCGGCTTGCAGAGGCCGTTGTCGCCGTCGAAGAAGATGAAAGCTGGGCCTCCGAAGCCGAGGCTGCCCTTTCGGACGTGGCCGCCGACAACGCGGTCATCGTCGCCGGCACATTGGCCGAAGGTGCCCCGAAACACGGGCCCTACGACGCGATTCTCATTCAAGGCGGCGTTGAATCCATTCCTCCCGGGCTCGAAGCGCAACTGAAGGACGGCGGGCGCATCGGTGCTGTTTTCATGGAAGGCGCGCTTGGTGTCTGCCGCATCGGCCACATGGTCGACGGCAAGATCAGCTGGCGCTTCGCCTTCAATGCCGCAGCCCCGGTCCTGCCAGGGTTCGAACGCGCGCGCGCGTTTTCATTTTAGCAAAGGCAGTCTGGCCATGGGACGCATGACATTGAAATCCCTACTTTGCGCGACGGCACTTGCCGTTGCAACGGCGTTACCGGCAGGGGCCCAATCGCTCACCGACACATTGATCAACGCCTACCGCACCAGCGATCTTCTCGATCAGAACCGCGCCCTTCTGCGAGCTGCCGACGAAGACGTCGCCCAATCGGTGTCGAGCCTCCGCCCGGTGCTCGAATACGTGGGCCGGGTCAGCTACAGCGATCCATCGATCGGCGACCATCTCACCGGCAATGTCGGGCTCGAAGCAAGCTTGCTTCTCTTCGATTTCGGCCGCAGCCAGCTCACCATCGATCTCCAGAAGGAAACCGTTCTCGCCCTCCGCGAGGGGCTGAAGGGGATCGAACAGGATGTGCTTTTGCGCGGCGTCAACGCCTATTTCAACGTCCGCCTTCAGAACGCCTTCGTGGGCCTGCGTGAAAACGATGTCCGCGTGATCACGCAACAGCTCCGCGCCGCCCGCGACAGGTTCGAAGTGGGCGAAGTCACCCGCACCGACGTGTCGATCGCAGAGGCCCGCCTTGCCGCCGCCCGTTCCGGGTTTGCCGCTGCGCAGGGCGCGCTCGCTCAGGCGCGTGAAGAGTACAAGGCCGTCACCGGCGCCTATCCCATGAGCCTCCGCCCGCCGCCGCCCGCGCCGCGCATCCCGGCATCCGAGGCCGAGGCCAAGGGCATCGCGCTCGGCCGCCATCCCGACATTCTCGAAGCTCAGCGCAACGTTACCGTAAGCGAAATCGGCATCGCCGTTGCCCGTGCCGCCCTGAACCCAACGCTTCGCGGCACCGTCGGCGTCTCGCTCGACGAAGATGGCGACGATGCAAGCTCGGTGGGCGTGACACTCCGCGGGCCGATCTACTCGGGCGGCAATATCTCCTCTGTGATCCGCCAGTCGCAGGCCCGCCGCGATGCGTCCCGTGCCAGCCTTCACTTCGTCAACAAGCGGATCGAACAGGGCGTCGGCAATGCCTGGGCCGATCTTGCCGTCTCCGTGGCCAGCGAACGCGCCTCCGAAGAGGAAGTCCGCGCCGCCCGCCTCGCATTGCGCGGCGCGCAGGAGGAACTGGAAGTCGGCTCGCGCACCACGCTTGACGTGCTCGATCTCGAACAGGATCTGCTCGATGCGCAGACGAACCTGATCTCGGCCCAGATCAACCGCGCGGTCACGATTTACGAGCTTCTGGCCGCCATGGGCCTGCTCACCGTCGATCATCTCGCCCTCGGCGTCGCCACCTACGATCCGGCGGCCTATTACAACGCGGTGAAGAACGCGCCTCTTGGAACGGTCACAAGTCCGCAGGGCGAAAAACTCGATCGTGTGATGCGCCGCCTCAACCTGCAGTAGACAATCGCGCCCCGGGCGCAAGACCTGTCACACGACGAGTGGTTGTGTGAACCTGGTACTCGTACTACCGTATGTCGTGAGGGGCGTAAGTGAGTCTGGATATGTCGGAGAACAAACCGCATCCCGAGGCAGACGCAGTCCTGTCCACCGTTCGGCGTATCGTGACCCGCTCCATGGCGGATCCTTCCGTGCGCGCGCCGGAACCGGTCGAAGCGCCCCATCCGTCACCGGAAGAAGAGCGCGCCGAACGTCTGCTTCTCACGCCCGCCCTCCGCGTCGACGAAACCGATGCCGATCCCGCGCCCGAGCTTCCGCCCCGCCGCCGGCCCCGCGTGACCACACGCACTCTGACGGCAGAGCGGATCACGCTCGAACAGCGCATCGCCGAACTCGAAAAGGCCGTCAGCGACGACGGCTCCTGGGAACCCGACGGCAGCGAGGAGATCGACACAGAAACCCCGCGCCGTTTCCCGTTCGGCTATCGCCCGCCGGAAGATGAGATCGAGGATGCGACAATCCTCACCGATGAACCGAAGGATGCCCCGGCGGCTCCGGAGGCCCCGATCATCGAGGCCGCGCCCGATCCCGCGTCAGCCACGCTGCGCTTTCGTACCGACCGGCCCGACGAGCCGGCCCGTCCCGAACCCGCGGTCGAGGCCGTCGCGCCCACGCAGGATACATCAACGGACGAAACCGCTGCGCCCGATCTCGTCGAGGAAAGCATTATCGACGAAGAGATGCTGCGCGACATCGTGGCAGAGATCGTCCGCCAGGAGCTTCAGGGCGAGCTGGGCGAAAGAATCACCCGCAACGTCCGCAAACTCGTCCGGCGCGAGATCCACCGCGCGATCATGACGCGCGACTTCAACTAGGCGCGCCTCTGAACACGCCCGCCCATCTGATCTTCGGTGCGGCGGCCTTTGCCCGCCCCGGCCACACCCGCATCACCCTCGCCGCCCTGATCGGCGCGCTTCTGCCCGATGCCTCGCTCTATTGCCTCGCGGGCTGGCACCTCATCATCCTCGAAACGCCGCCCGATGTCGTGTTTCGCCAGCTTTACTATTCCGAGGCCTGGCAGGGCATTTTCGCCATCGACAACAGCTTCATCCTCTGGGGCACGGGCCTCGCGCTCGCGCTGTGGCGCCGGTCGCGCTGGGCTGTCGCCCTCACCGGGGCCGCACTTCTTCACCTCGCCTTCGATTTCCCGCTCCACAACCACGATGCACGCATGCATTTCTGGCCGCTCACAACCTGGCGCTTCGAAAGCCCGATCAGCTACTGGGAAAGCGCGCGGGGCGGCGACGTCGTGGGCATGATCGAGGTCGCGGCGGTCGCACTCCTGACCGCGCTTCTCCTCTGGCGCTTTCGCGCCTCACTCTGGAAATGGGTGTTTCTCGGGATCGGTGCGCTTCAGGTTGCGCCCTTCTTCATCTGGCGCCTGGTCTTCTGAAGCGGCCGCCCTGAAAAGCGAAAGCGCGCCCGGTTCGGGCGCGCCACGCATGAAAAACCGCAATGGTTGGGCTCAGGCGGCGCGCGCCTGTTCCGCGGCCTGACGGCGCTCGCTTTCCTCGCGGCTCAGCGCCACCGAGGTGCGCACACCCTTGGACACGAAATCCATCAGCCCCGAGACGACCCGCTCGTTGGGGTCGATCCCAGCACAGGTCAGCACCTCACGCCCGTCGCGCGACCGCGCCCAGCGCGCGATCTGCTCCGGTCCATTGCCGTATTTCTTGTCGTCGGCAATCGCATCATCCAGCGCGGCCAGGACGACGGCTGCAAAAAGTTTGCGCGCACGGTTGCCCTGCTCATTGTTGAATGCGGTGCCATCTACGAAATCGACCATGTGTTATCCCGAACTTGTTGCTCTTGTCTTTTCGGCGTGGCGTCCCTTATGCCGTGTTAGCGCTGATTCGACTACCCTGCTTTTGCATAGCTCTCATGCATTAGCCGCATAACTCTTACGCGCACAAACACAGGATATTGTGGAGTTGCCAGCCGTCCACTGCGCAGATATAGCTCCCGTCAACCTTCCTTCAACCTTTTGTCATGGATTTGACACATGCCGAAGATCAACGGAAACGAGATCCGTCCCGGAAACGTGCTTGAACATAACGGCGGCCTCTGGGCTGCCGTCAAAGTCGACCACGTCAAACCCGGCAAAGGCGGTGCCTTTGCGCAGGTGGAACTCCGCAACCTGCGGAACGGTTCCAAACTGAACGAAAGATTCCGCTCCGCCGACAAGGTGGAACGCGTACGCCTCGAACAGAAGGATCAGCAGTTCCTCTACGAGACGGACGGCAACCTCGTCTTCATGGATACCGAAACCTACGAACAGATCGAGCTTCCGGCAGAGCTTCTGGGCGATCGCCGCCCGTTTCTGCAGGACGGCATGACGATCACGGTCGAATTCTACGACAGCGAGGCGCTGAACGCGACGCTGCCTCAGAAAGTCACCTGCACGGTGTCCGAAACCGAACCGGTGGTGAAGGGCCAGACGGCGGCGAACAGCTTCAAGCCGGCGGTGCTCGACAACGGTGTCCGCGTCATGATCCCGCCTTTCGTGGGCGAGGGCGAGGCGATCGTCGTGAACACCGAAACCATGGAATATTCCGAGCGCGCCTGATCGTCCGACCCGGCTGTCGGGGCAGGGGGTAGCCCCTTCATTTTGGCCGAAATACTCCGGGGGGCCGACCGTCAGGGAGGCGGGGGCAGCGCCCCCGGCGGATCGGCGCCGCAAGGCGCCGAGGCGAGCACAGGGTCGGGTTCGGGGTCACACCCCCGCCGCGTCCAGAAGACGCTCGACCATCCCCCGGTATCCGGCTCCGAAAAGCCGAAGGTGCACCAGCGCGGGCCAAAGCTGATAGATCGTCCGCCGCGCCTCCCAGCCGGGGGGCAGCGCCCCGTAACCTTCGAAGAATGCCGCCGGCGGCCTCCCGAACAGCGTCAGCATCGCCAGATCCACCTCGCCATCCCCATGATAGCAGGCGGGATCGATCACTCCGCTGAACCCTTCCGGCCCGAACAGCACGTTTCCCGACCAGAGATCCCCGTGCAGAAGCGCTGGCGGCGGCGTGGCCGGCAGGCGCCCCGGCAGGGCCCGGCACAGCTTTTCGAGCCGACGCGCCACCTCCACCGGCAGGGCCTCGGGCGCGGCCATCAGCCGCCGCGCGCCCCAGAACCCGGGCCAGTCCTCTGCCGCACCGTTCGGGATCGCCACGTCGCCGAAGGCATGATCCTCGGGCCAGCCATAGCCCGCGCCCCGGGCGGCATGAAGCCGCGCCACCGCTGCCCCGGCCTCCCGCCAACTGCGCGCATCGCCCGCGCCGCCCGCCTCGAGCCGCGACATCACGAGGATACCGTCTTCCGCCGAAAGAACCTCAGGCGCCGCACATCCTGCCGCCCCGATCGCCGCCAGCATCCGCGCCTCCGCCTCCGCGCCCGGTGCCAGCTTCACAACCACCTCCCGGCCATCGGCGAGCCAGACGGCAAACACCTCCGACAGGCTCCCCCCGCCCAGCGGTGTCACATGGCGAACATCGCGTCCAAGAAGCGTCCGAAACCTCACGCCGGATAGGTGACGCGCGCCTCTCCGGCCGTCATCTCCGCCCCGGCCCGGTCGAACCGCAGATAGGCGATCCCCCGGCCCGCGGCCTGCGTGTAAAGCGTGCCCACGGGCTTCCCGTCCGCCGTGATCTCGGTTCCGACCGGCGCGTCGCCCTCGACCTCCACCACGGCAAACCCCTTCCGAAGCTCCGTCTTGTGCTTCATCCGCGCGGTCACTTCCTGGCCGACGTAACAGCCTTTTTTGAAATCGACCCCGTGAAGCCGCTCGAAGCCGGCTTCCAGGATATAGGTGTCGTCGGGCTGAAGCTCGATGCCGGTCTCCGGCACCCCGTGCGCCACCCTCAGCGCATCCCAGTCGGTGCCGTCATCTCCGGCCCGCGCGCCGTAAAGGCGCCAGCCCAGCCCCGCGTGCCGCGGATCGGCCAGCGCCCCCTCGGGCGCCTCGCCTGTCCCGCGAAACACCTTCAGATCGCTCTCCGCAACCGTCACGTCGGCGCGAAGCTTGTACATCATCAGCCGCCGCATCAGCCCCTCGGCCAGCCCAGCATCGACATCGAGGAGGATCGCGTCGCCGGTCTCCTGCAAAAAGAAATCGGCCAGAAACTTCCCCTGCGGCGTCAGCAGCGCGGCGTAAACCAGCCGCCCGGGCGCCTTCGGCACGTCATTCGTGACCAGTCCTTGCAGGAAATGCCGCCGCTCCGGCCCCCCGATCTCCAGAACCCTGCGCTCACCCATATCGCTCTCTTCCTCGCAGCCCGACGTCCGGCGTATATAGGGGCGAACGGCGCCCGGCGCCATCTGTCGCACGAGGATCCATGCGCGCGCCGCTCTCCGTCATCATCCCCACGCTCGATGCCGCCGAGGGCCTGCCCGGCACGCTCGCAAGCCTCATGTCGGGCCTGCAGGCGGGGCTGATCCGCGAGCTTCTGATCAGTGATGGCGGCTCCACCGACGCCACCATCCGGATTGCCGAAGAGGTCGGTGCCCGGCTTCTCACCGGCCGCCCGGGGCGCGGTGCGCAACTCGCCCGGGGCGCGGAACGGGCAGGGGGCGACTGGCTCCTTTTCCTCCACGCCGATACCGAACTTTCCCCGGGCTGGACCGACGCGGTCGAGGCCCATATCGCCCGGACCCCCGATCACGCCGCCCATTTCCGCCTCGCCTTCCGCGACGGCGGCACCCCCGGCCGGATCGTCGCGGGCTGGGCCAACCTCCGCGCGCGGGTCCTCGGCCTTCCTTTCGGCGATCAGGGCCTCCTGATCTCCCGCAAAACGCTCGACAGCATCGGCGGCGTCCCCGATCTTCCGCTCATGGAAGACGTGGCGCTCGCCCGCGCGCTGAAAGGCCGCCTCCGTCCGCTCGAGGCCGAGGCCCGCACCTCCCCCGCCCGCTACCAGTCCGAAGGCTGGATAACCCGCGGTACCCGAAACCTCGCCCTGCAGGTCCGCTTCTTTCTCGGGGCCGATCCGGCGAAACTCGCCCGCCGCTACGCCTCGCGGCCCGAGAACTGAAGCCGGTAAAGCGCGGCGTAAAGCCCGTCATGGGCCAGCAACTCGTCGTGCACGCCCTCGTCGACGGCTCGGCCCGCCTCCATCACCACGATCTTGTCCGCGTCCCGGATCGTCGACAGCCGGTGCGCGATCACCAGCGTCGTCCGGTTCTGCGACAGTCGGGCCAGCGCGGCATGGATCGCGGCTTCCGATTTCGCATCAAGCGCCGAGGTCGCCTCGTCCAGCAACAGCACCGGCGCATCTTTCAGAAACGCCCGCGCGATCGCTACCCGCTGCCGCTGCCCGCCGGACAGGTTTGCCCCGCGCGGGCCCGCCCGCGTCTCCAACCCGGCCTCAAGCCCGGCCACGAATTCCGACAGGTTCGCTTCCTCGAGGATCTCGCTCAGCCGCGCGTCGTCCACATCCCGGCGCCCCAGCACGATGTTCTCGCGTATGCTTTCATCGAACATCGGCGCGTCCTGCGTCACCACGGCAAACCGGTCCCGCAAGGCGCCCAGATCCAGCGTCTCCACGGGCGCGCCGCCCAGGCACACTTCGCCCGCCTGGGGCTCCACAAGCCGCGTCAGAAGCCGGAATACCGTCGATTTCCCCGCGCCGGAGGGGCCCACAAGCGCCGTCATCTTCCCGGCCTCGGCGGTAAAGCTCAGCCCGTTCAGAACCGGCTCGTCCCCATAGGTGAAGGCAACGTCCCGAAACGCGATATCGGTCGCCTCCGGCACCGGGCGCGGTGCGGCGGGGCTCGTGATCCCGGGCGCGGTGTCGAGCACGCTGAACACCCGCTCGAGGCTCGCCGCCGTCGTCTGCAGAATGCCCGCAAGGTTCGCCAGCCGCCGCATCGGCTGAAACGCCAGCGCCATTGCGGTGAAGAACGACATGAACTCGCCCACCGTCTTCTCGCCCGACAGGATATCCTGCCCCCCCAGCACCAGGACCGCGAAGAACCCCACTCCCACCACGATATCGAGAAGCCCGGGCAAGAGGGCCGAGCTTCCGGCGGTCTTCACAATCGCGATCACCAGCCGGTCCACGATCTCGGTGAATCGCCGGGTCTGATAGTCCTCCATCCGGTTCAGCTTCACGGTGTCCATACCGCCGAAGATCTCGGACAGCCGCGTCGCCCGGGCGTAGGAGGCTTCCCGGATCGATCCCGCCTTCCGCCTCAGATACCGCTGCAGGGCCGCGGCGGGCAGGATCAGAAGGGGAAAGCCCACAAGCGCCGTGAGCGTCCACACCGGATCGATCAGAACGGCCACGACACCGAGCGACAGAAGCGAAATCAGATCGCGCGCGGCGCCCTGGATCAGCGTCTGCCACACCGTCTGCACCTGCATCGTGTCGCCCTGCACCCGCTCCAGAAGCGCGCCCGGCGGATGCTCATGGAAATACAGGCTGTCCAGCCGCATCATGTGCGCCAGCATGTCCTTCTGCATGTCCGTGACGGAAATCTGGCCCACCCGCGTCAGGATCACCCGGTGCGCGACCCCTGTTGCCGCCCGGATCACGAACAGCGCCATGATCGCGCCGCCGATCACGTAGATCATGCTTTCGTCGCGGCCCACCAGAACCCGGTCGAACATCGGCTCCAGCGCATAGCTCAGAAAGCCGAGCGTCGAGCCCTCGATCATCATCAGCCCCGTCGCCAGCACCAGCCAGGGCCAGTGCCGCCTCAGGTAGCCGCGCCACAACCGGCCGATAAGGCCGGTGGCGCTGGGCGGGGTCGTGTTGTCGGGGGAAGGGGTCAAATCCGGGCTCGCAAGGGGCGTTCCCCCGGATGTACCGGGTCTCCCGCGGTGAAACAAGTTCACCCGATTGACCGCGCCCTTCGCCCGGGCTAGCTCCGGCAGCGCAACTGCCGTGGGGCACCCGACATGAAGAACAGGCCGAACCTCGCCAGCGGACGCGATTACCTCGCGATCCCAGGGCCCTCCGTGATGCCCGAGCGCGTGCTACGCGAAATGCACCGCGCCGCGCCCAACATCTACGAGGGCGAACTGGTCGATATGGTGCCGGGCCTCCTCGACGGGCTCAGATCCGTGGCCCGCACCCGCCATCACGTCGCGATCTACATCGGCAACGGGCACGCGGGGTGGGAGGCGTCGCTGGCCAATGTGCTCTCCCGGGGCGACAGGGTTCTCGTCCTCCACACCGGCCGCTTCTCCGTCGGCTGGTCGGAAATGGCCGAACGGCTCGGCGCCGAGGTCGAGATGCTCTCTTTCGGCACCCGTGGTCCCGTCGACACCGCTCGCCTGGCAGAGGTGCTCGCCGCCGACACGGGCCATGCCTACAAGGCCGTTCTCACCGTCCAGGTCGACACCTCAACCAGCGTCCGCAACGATATCGCCGCCATCCGCCGCACGCTCGACGCGGCCGGCCACCCCGCGCTTCTCATGGTCGACAGCATCGCCTGCCTCTGCTGCGACGTGATGGAGATGGATGCATGGGGCGTCGATGTCGTCGTCACCGGAAGCCAGAAAGGGCTGATGACACCCCCGGGCCTCGCCTTCGTCTTCTTCAACGACCGCGCAGATGCCGCCCGCGACCATGCCGATTGCGTCACCCATTACTGGGACTGGCGGCCCCGCGTCTCGCCCCGATTGTTCCCGAACTATTTCGACGGCACCGCCCCCACCCACCACCTCTACGGCCTTCGCGCCGCGCTCGGCATGATCGCCGAAGAGGGGATCGAAGCGATCTGGGCCCGCCACGAGGCCCTTGCCCGCGCGGTCTGGGCAGCGGTGGAAACCTGGGGGCAGGGCGGCCCCCTCGAACTCAACATCCCCGACCCGGCCCATCGCAGCCATGCCGTCACCACGATCCTCGCGGGCGAGACCCGCGGCGCCGAACTGCGCGCCACGGTCGAACGCATGACGGGTCTCACGCTCGGTCTCGGGATCGGCATGGGCGAACCGACCGACCGCGCCAGCGACGCCTATTTCCGCATCGGCCACATGGGCCACGTGAACGCCCACATGATCATGGGCGCGCTCGGCGCCATCGAAATCGGCCTCCGCGGCGCGGGCATCCCCTTCGCCCCGGGAGGCCTCGACGCGGCGGCGGGCGTTCTCGCGGAGGCTGCGGGCGGCTGATCCGCCCGTCGCAGCGAAAGGGATACCCGATGGCCCCCGGCGCGCCCCTCGCACCGCAAAGCGAGATCGCCGTCGATCTCCTCTTCGACGGTCCGGGCCCGACCTTCGGTGATCTCTTCACGATCACCGGCCACGAGAACCCGAATTTCCCGCCTCCGCGCCAGTTCGACTTCGCGCAATTCACCGACCTGCAGGTCTCTCAGATCGGCGATTACTTCGGCGTCCGGGCGTTAGGCGACGTCGGCGAGGACATTCCGATCTGGCTCTTCCCCCTCGTGGCCGGCCGGATCGTCGATCACCATCCGGGCCGCTTCGACGGCCTCCGCTTCACCTACAGCGTCCTGCGCAACCCGCTCTCCCGCGGCGATCACCTCGTCCACATGATCGACCGGCTCGCCGCATCCCTCCCGGTCACGCCGAGCGATGGCTCTGGCCCGGTCACGGCAAAGCGTATCCGGCAGGACATCCAGGCCATCGCAAAGGACTGGGCCGCCCGCGGGATCGATGTCGGCTCGCCCGCCGCGCTTCGGATCGACCTCTAGCCCCGCGCCGCCCGCAGCATCGGAAAACGCTTCGGCGTCCCGGGCAACTGCACCTCGGCCAGACACTCGAACCCGTGCCGCCGATAGATCGACAGGTTCGCGGGATTGCTCGATTCCAGGTAAACGGGCTGCCCCGCGCGATCGCAGATCCCAAGCCCATGCGCCAGAAGCGCCGCGCCAAGCCCCTGTCCCTGGCAGGCGGGATCGACGGCCAGAAGCTCAAGCTCCCAATAGTCGTGCTTGGGCCGAAACGGCTCGCAGGCCTCCAGCAGATCGAAGAACGCGCCGATCCGGTCCTGCCGAGACGCCGTCGCGAAAATCGCCTCCAGCGCCCCGACATCAAGCGCCACCCCCGGCGGATACCACACCGCCGCCCCCTTGCAACCCTCAAGCACATGCACACCGCCGACGGCAAAGGCGGGCCGGGCGCAGATCTCCACGAACCGGTGGTGCAGGGCCTCGAAATCCTCCTGCGTCGCCGCGGCCCAGCGGACGGTCGGATCGTCTTGAAACCCCTTGTCCATCACCGCCGCGATCGCCTGCATCTCGGATGGCGAAGCCGTGAAAACCGAAGCCGTCATGCGCGCATCCCCGTGGTGGCCGATGGCGGAGTGTCGGGCCGAACGGCCTTCCGCGCAAGGCCCGGTGCCGCAATTGGCCGCGCCCCTGCCGCACATCTTCCGGCCGCGCCCGGGAACGCCTATCTTCAGACCATGTCATGGTCCTTTCCCATTGGCCGGCTCCTCGGCTCCGAACTGCGCGTCCACGCAACCTTCTTCCTGCTCATTGCCTGGATCGGCGCCTCTGCATGGATGGCCGAAGGGCCCGCCTCCGCGATCGTCAACATCGCCTTCATCCTCGCACTCTTCTCCTGCGTCGTGGCGCATGAGTTCGGCCACGCCCTGATGGCCCGCCGCTTCGGCATCCGCACGCCCGACATCACGCTTCTGCCCATCGGCGGCATGGCCCGGCTCGAACGCATGCCCGAAAAGCCGGGTCAGGAAATCGCCGTCGCCCTCGCGGGCCCGGCGGTGAACGTGGCGATCTGGGCGATCCTCGCCATCGGCCTCGGCGCCCGCACGGAACTCGCGGCCCTGGGCTCTCTCGAAGATCCCGCCACGGGCTTTCTTTCGCGCCTCGCGGCGGTGAACCTGTTTCTCGTGCTCTTCAACATGATCCCGGCCTTCCCGATGGATGGCGGCCGCGTCCTTCGCGCGCTGCTCGCCACACGGCTCGACAGGGTCCGCGCCACGCAGATTGCCGCCCGCGCGGGCCAGGTCATCGCGTTTCTCTTCGGCTTCCTCGGCCTCACCACCGGCAACGTGCTTCTGCTTCTGATCGCGGTCTTCGTCTTCATGGCCGCCGCGGCTGAAAGCTCGGATGTCGCCCTCCATGCCCGCACCCACGACGTTCCGGCCCGCGACGCGATGATCACCTCGTTCGAAGCGCTTGCGCCCGGCGACAGCCTCGACACGGCCGCCCGCGCCCTCGTGCGGACGACGCAGACGGAGTTTCCGGTGGTGAGCCCCGACAACCGGCTTCTCGGGATGCTCACCCGGGCCGCCATCGCGTCCGGTGTCCAGAACGATCCGCCCCAGATGCGGGTCTCGGCGGTCATGGCCACCGACATCCCCGCGCTCCGGCTCGACGAGCCGCTGGAGCATGCACTGGATGCCCTGTCCCAGCCCGCCGTGCCCGCCGTGGCGGTCACCGACGCGCGCGGCATTTTCCTCGGCTACATCACGCGCGAGAATATCGGCGAGTGGATGATCCTCCGCCGGCGGTCGCGCCCCTGACGGGACGCGCGACCGCTCAGGTCGCGCGCCTGCGCAGCAGCAAAAGCCCGCCCGCCGCCGACAGAAGCAGCAGTCCTCCTGCGGGAAGCGGCACCGGCGCCACCGGCGTTCCGTTCTGCAAAAGGTCGGCCGCAGCCATTGCCACTTCCCGGTTCGTCGCCCGCGTCAGGTGCACGAAGTCGTAATATATAAAGCTGTCCTGCTCCGGCGGTGTGCGCGTCTCGCACAGGATCTCCCCGAAGGTACAGGACGGCGCGGTCGTCAGTTCGGTGAACCCGTTCTCCGGCGATCCGTCCTGCAGGCTCCGGATCAGGGCCACAGTGTCCAGCACGAAGGTATCTATTCCAGGGGTGTAAAGCGCCAGCATCGCCTCGCTCAGCGCCTCGGAATAGGCGGTGTTCTGCGCCGATCCCCCGGCACTGTCGACAAGCGCGGAATCCCCGATGTCGTAGGGCGTCAGCAACAGGACGGTGCCGAACCCGGCCTCCCGCAGGTCGATCACCGCATCCTGCAGGTTCCCGATGATGTAATCGGTCAGGTCGCCCGTGCTCGGATCCTCGCCGAGAGGCTTCACGATATCGAGCCCCTCGATCCCGAACAGCGTCGGGCTGTCATAGGACGACGCCCAGATGTCGTTCGTCCCCACCCAGATCACGGCCAGGTCGTCGCTATCGACCGCCGGGGCATCGCCTTCGAACAGGTCGATCTGCGACTGCAGGCCGTTGGGCTGCGGCGCGCCCCCGGGCGCGATCGCGTTGTAATCGCCCGATTGCGCGCCCCCCGTGGCATAGTTGTATGTGGTGCTCTCGGCATAACTCGCCCCGAGCAGTGCCGCGAATTCCACCAGCCAGGTTTCCGGCCCGTTCGTGAACGGCGCGGCCGGGTTGATGCAGCAATCGTTCAGGCTGTCGCCGAAGACGTAAATCTCATCGACGGTGATCGCATGGGCCGCCGGCGCCGACAGGCAAACCACCGCCGCAGCGGCAGAGAAAAATCGTTTCACGTAAATGTCACCCAAACCTCTGGCGGAAGAAATTCCCGCCTGAAACCCGGAAATTAGTGCGCCGGCACCCGCGGTCAAATCGCGCCGGTACGCGCCCACAGCCCTCCGCCCCGACGAACTCACCGAACCGGATGTTGTACCCGTTCAGGTCCACCGCATTGAACTCCCGCATCCCCCAGGGATAGGTCTCGGGGGCCGCACGATCGTCACCCCGTTCGCCTGCGCCCGCGCAAGCATCGCCTCGAGCCCGGTGATGTCGAAGTAAAGCCAGTTCTGCCCGGGCTCCGGCACCCCGCTCCAGAAATGCACGCAGGCCGACCCGAACAGAACCGCGCCATGGGTCGGCGGCGCGCCCCAGAGAAACCGCATCGCAAAGCCCAGCCGCTCGACATACCAGGCGCAGCTCTCCTCCACATCCCGCACCGCAAGCGTCGGATAGACGGCGGAACAGGCGATCTCTCCGGTCATGGGGGGGCCTCCCGTTTCGGCAAGCTTCGGCCCGGGCGGCGGGGCCTGTCAACGCGCTCCAGAGGCGCGGGCCCCGTTCATTTTGGCCGAAATACTCTGGGGGAATCGCCCGCCAGGGCGATGGGGGCAACGCCCCCTCACTCCCCGGTCACTTCCTTCAGGACGCGGTCGAAATCCTCACCCGCCTCGGCCCGGCGGATCAGCGCCAGAAGCCCCGCGCGCCCCGCCAGCCGCTCGATCCGCGCAACTTCGGCCGCCGCGGCGCGATAGGTCCGCCCGACACCCAGCTCCCCGAAGGCCGGCCGAAGCTGCCAGGACCGGCGCACCTCGCGCACCCGCGCCCGGTCCGCCGCACGGATCGTGCCGGTCCATTTCGGGTGATCGGCCAGACGGGTCGCCAGCCCCTCGTCGAACCAGGTCGGATAGGGCGGGCGAACAAGGTTCGAAAGCCCCATCGACCGGTGCAGCCGCGAATGCGTCATTTCATGGGTCAGCGTGCCTTCCGTCAGCCCGCCCGGCGCCGCCATCACCACAAGATCGGCGATCGACAGCCCGTTGCCCCTGATCCGAAACGCCTCGCGGCAGGCCTCCGTCGTACAGAGAACCAGCGCCGGATCGGGCGGCGCGTCCTCGAAGAACGCGGCCACCCGCGCCTTCGCCCGGTCCCGCAGCGCCAGAAGCTCCGCCCGGCGGCCCGGCGCATCGGTCCAGACCCGCGGCGCGATCTCGCTCAGGCCATAGGCCTTGGGCATCAGGATCCGGTGCTGGCCGGGCAGGGCGGCCCCGGCCACGATCGCCGCCAGCATCAGGTTGACGGCGAAGGCAAAAACCGTCGCCACGCGCCCGATCATCGGCCCCGCCTCACGCCCCCACCGTTTCCCCGGCGCGCTGAAGCTTGACGGGCTCGGTGCGCGCGAGCCGGATCAGATGCGCCATGAAGGGCTTCGTCGTGTCCTCCGCCCGGGTCGCGGCGTAAAGCCGCCGGGTGATTCCGTCCCGGGTAAGCGGCCGCGTCACGTAATCGGAATTGTAGCGCACCTCGCGCACCACCCAGTCGGGCAGCACCGCCACCCCCCGGTTCGAGGCCACCAGAAGCAGGATCACGGCGGTCAGTTCCACCTGCCGCACCGCACCGGGTTCCACCTTCGCGGGCATCAGTAGCTGGCTGAACACATCAAGCCGCGCCCGGTCCACCGGGTAGGTGATCAGTGTCTCACCCCGAAAATCCTCCGCTTCGATATAGTCCTTCGCCGCCAGCGGATGCTGGGCCGAGGCCACGAAGACGGGCGCATAGTCGAAGAGCGGCGTGAACTCGACATCCGGCAGCGCCTCGGGGTCGGACGATACGACAAGATCCACCTCTTCACGCCTCAGCGCAGGCAGCGCGTCGAAGGCCAGCCCGGGCCGGATATCCACGTCCACATCCGGCCAGGCCTTGCGGAACTGCTCGAGCACCGGAAACAGCCACTCGAAACAGGCATGGCACTCGATCGCGATGTGAAGCCGCCCGCTCCGCCCGCTCTTCAGCCCCTCGAATTCCAGTTCAAGCGCCTCGATCTCCGGCAGAATGCGCTCCGCCAGCGCCAGAAGCCGCTTGCCCGCCGCCGACAGCTTCAGGGGTTTCGACCGTCGCACGAAAAGCTCAACCCCCACCTGGTCCTCGATCCCCTTCACCTGGTGCGACAGCGCCGACTGGGTGATGTTCAATTGCTCTGCGGCCCGCGCCAGCCCCCCGGTCTCGTGAATGGCCCGGATCGTACGCAAGTGGCGGAATTCGATGTGCATGAGGCGAAACTCATAATCGTTTTGAGAATTATGAGTTTGTCTCACATGCGCCCCCGTGAGACAAGCGCTTACCGACACCCGGAGTACCAGTCATGCCCGCCACCAAAGCGTCCACCCCTCCTCGGATCAGCTTCGAATTCTTTCCGCCGCAATCGCTCGAGGCCTCGTTCCGGCTCTGGGATACGGTGCGCATACTCGCGCCGCTCGCGCCGCAATTCGTCTCCGTCACCTACGGGGCCGGCGGCACCACGCGCGATCTCACCCATGACGCGGTGGGCACCATCGGCAGGCATTACGGGCTGAACGTCGCGGCGCACCTGACCTGCGTGAACGCCTCGCGCGAGGAAACGCTTCAGATCGCACGCCGCTATGCCGATGCGGGCGTGCGCGAAATCGTGGCGCTCCGCGGCGATCCGCCGAAAGGGGCCGGGGGTTTCACCCCGCACCCCCAGGGCTTCCGCGACAGCACCGAACTCGTGGCGGCTCTCGCCGAGACCGGCGATTTCACCATCCGCGTCGGCGCCTATCCCGATCCCCATCCCGAGGCGCCCAACCGGACGGCGGATGTCGAGTGGCTGAAGCGCAAGATCGACGCGGGCGCGCACTCCGCCATAACCCAGTTCTTCTTCGAGGCCGAAACCTTCTTCCGCTTCCGCGATGCCTGCGCGGCCGCCGGCATCGACGCCCCGATCATCCCGGGCATCCTGCCGATCGAAAACTGGGCGGGGGTTCAGAAATTCGCCGCCCGCTGCGGGGCAAGCATCCCGGGCTGGCTGGTCGACGCATTCGAAACCGCCACTCGCGACGGCCGCGAGGATCTCCTTGCCACAGCCGTCTGCACCGAGCTTTGCTCGGATCTGATCGAAGGCGGCGTCGAAGACCTCCACTTCTACACCCTGAATAAGCCGGGCCTCACCCGCGACGTCGTCCACGCCCTCGGCATCCTGCCCGAGGTCGCGCTCGAAAAGGTCGCCTGACCGGCCATTGCAGCTCCTTGAGAGACCACTTAGGGTCCGCGCGGTTAACCCCAAAGCGGACCCGTTTTTTTGACCGATCTCAGATCTCTCGCGGGGCTCGACGCCCTTCGCCGCGTCATCGACGGAAAGCACCCGGGCCCGACGATCGCCCGCACCCTGAACTTCCGTCTCGTGGCGGTGGAGCATGGAAAGGCCACCTTCCGCGGCACGCCGGGCGGCGATGTGCTGAACCCGGTCGGGCTTGTCCATGGCGGCTGGTATGGCGCGATCCTCGACAGCGCGCTGGGCTGCGCGGTGCATTCAAGCCTTGCCGCGGGCGAGGCCTATGTGACGCTCGAATACAAGGTGAACCTCACCCGCGCGATCCCGCCGGGGATGCAGGTCGAGGCCATCGGCCAGCTCGATCACCGCGGCCGCTCGACTGGCGTCGCCACGGCAGAGCTGCGCGGCCTCGAAGACGGCAAGCTTTATGCCACCGGCTCCACCACCTGCATGATCTTCCCGGCGCCTCCGCCGAAAGGCTGACTGCCGTCGCGGCTGTCCCGGCGCAGCGCCCCGCTGCCACACCCCCTTCCCGCCGCGCCCCTCCCGCGCTAGAACCCCCGCTTCTGAGAATCGGAGTGCCTCCCCGTGAGCTTCACCCTCGCCATCGTCGGCCGCCCCAATGTCGGCAAGTCGACCCTCTTCAACCGGCTCGTGGGCCGGAAGCTCGCGCTCGTCGACGATCAGCCCGGCGTCACCCGCGACCTGCGTGAAGGCCAGGCCCGGATCGGCGACCTCCGCTTCACCGTGATCGACACCGCCGGGCTTGAGGAGGCCACCGACGAAAGCCTCCAGGGCCGCATGCGCAAACTCACCGAGCGCGCGGTGGAAATGGCCGATATCTGCCTCTTCATGATCGACGCCCGCGCGGGCGTCCTGCCCGCCGACGAGGTCTTCGCCGATATCCTGCGCAAGAAATCCGCCCACGTGATCCTCGCCGCCAACAAGGCCGAGGGCCGGGCAGGCGAGGCGGGGCTGATCGAGGCCTGGAGCCTCGGGCTCGGCGATCCGATCCGGCTTTCGGCGGAACATGGCGAGGGGCTCACCGATCTCTACAACGTGCTCCGTCCCATCGCCGACGCCGCCGAGGCCGCGGCCGCCGAAGACGACCGGCCCGAAACCGATGTCGATCTCTCCCCCGACGGCGAGGATTGGGACGGCGACGAGGACGCCCCCGAAATCCCCTGGCCCACGGAAAAGAAACCCCTCCAGATCGCCGTGGTGGGCCGCCCCAACGCGGGCAAGTCCACCCTCGTCAACCGGCTTCTGGGCGAAGACCGCCTTCTCACCGGGCCCGAGGCCGGCATCACCCGCGACGCGATCTCGGTCAATTTCGACTGGGAAGGGCTCCCGGTCCGCATCTTCGACACCGCGGGTATGCGCAAGCGCGCCAAGGTGCAGGAAAAGCTCGAAAAACTCTCGGTCTCTGACGGCCTCCGCGCGGTCAAGTTCGCCGAGGTCGTGATCGTCCTCCTCGACGCCGCGATCCCCTTCGAACAGCAGGATCTTCGCATCGCCGACCTTGCCGAACGCGAAGGCCGGGCGGTCGTCGTCGCGGTCAACAAGTGGGATGCCGAACCGCACAAGCAGGAAAAGCTCCGCGACCTCCGCGAGGCCTTCGAACGCCTCCTGCCGCAGCTTCGCGGCGCGCCCCTCGTCACGGTCTCGGCCAAGACGGGCAAGGGGCTCGACAGGCTCCGCGCCGCTGTCGAACGCGCCTACGTGACGTGGAACCGCCGGATCGGCACGGCGAAACTCAACCGCTGGCTCGCCGGCATGGTCGAGGCGCATCCGCCCCCCGCGCCGGGCGGCCGCCGCATCAAGCTCCGCTACATGACCCAGGCCAAGACCCGGCCGCCGGGCTTCGTCGTGATGTGTTCCCATCCCGACAAGCTGCCCGAAAGCTACACGCGCTTCCTCGTGAACGGGCTCCGCCAGGATTTCGACATGCCGGGCACGCCCATCCGCCTCTGGATGCGTTCGCAGGCCGATGCGAACCCCTACAAGGACAGGAAGAAATCCACGCCCTCCCGGCTTCGCAAGCACCTGAAGCCCGGCCCCCGCGGCTAGGGCGCCCGCGCCAGGCGCGCGTGCCGGCAAGAAATCGGGCCGCCCCCGCAAGGGAGCGGCCCGGTGCACTCGTGCTGGCTCTCTGGTTCGCGAAACTGGCCCGGTCCGGATGTCCCCAACCTTGGATTTTTGAACGTTTGCTCAGCTTACCCGATCCGCGCCGATTTCCTATCCCCAAAATCGCAACAGAATGTTCGGCCCTTCCCGACAATCGCCCCGATCCGGCCCGCCCTTCATTTTGGCGGCAAATACTCCGGGGGGCGCCCCGGCCCCGCCGGGGCGCGGGGCAGCGCCCCCAATCCGCCCTTTTCCTCTCCGCGCCCCTCCGCTATCTCCCCCGGGCGTGAACGAGAGAGACGAGCGATGGAAAAGACCTTCGACGCGACAGAGGCCGAACCCCGGATCAGCGCGGCCTGGGACGAGGCGAAAGCCTTCGCCGCCGGCGCGAATGCAAAGCCTGGGGCCGAAACCTTCTCGATCATGATCCCCCCGCCCAACGTGACGGGCAACCTCCACATGGGCCACGCCTTCAACAACACGCTGCAGGATATTCTCGTGCGCTGGCACCGGATGCAGGGGCACGACACGCTATGGCAGCCGGGCACCGATCACGCGGGCATCGCCACGCAGATGGTCGTCGAACGCGAGCTTGCCAAAACCAACCGCCGCCGCACCGATTTCTCGCGCGAGGATTTCCTGGCCCTGGTCTGGGAACAGAAACAGAAATCCCGCGGCAACATCCGCGCCCAGCTCGAACGCCTCGGCGCGTCGTGCGACTGGGACCGCGAGGCCTTCACCATGGCCGGCGCGCCGGGCGATCCGGGCGACACGCCCGGCGGCCAGAACTTCCACGACGCGGTGATCCGCGTCTTCGTCGACATGTACGAAAAGGGCCTCATCTACCGCGGCAAGCGGCTGGTGAACTGGGATCCGCATTTCGAAACCGCGATCTCCGACCTCGAGGTCGAGAATATCGAGGTCGACGGCCACATGTGGCACTTCAAATACCCGCTCGAGGGCGGCGCCACCTACACCTATGTCGAGCGCGACGAGGACGGTAACGTCCTCTTCGAGGAAGAGCGCGATTACATCTCTATCGCCACCACGCGCCCCGAAACCATGCTCGGCGACGGCGCCGTCGCCGTCCACCCGTCCGACACCCGCTACGCCCCCATCGTCGGCAAGCTCTGCGAGATCCCGGTGGGCCCGAAGGAACACCGCCGCCTGATCCCGATCATCACGGATGACTACCCCGATCCGGCCTTCGGCTCGGGCGCGGTGAAGATCACCGGCGCGCATGACTTCAACGACTATTTAGTAGCGAGTCGAAACCAGATTCCGATGTACCGGCTGATGGACACGAAAGGCGCGATGCGCGCCGACGGACGCTCCTACGCCGAAGATGCAACGCTCGCCTTAAAGGTTGCCAGGGGCGAAGCCACCTTAACGGAAAGTGAATGCGACGCCGTTAACCTTGTGCCGGATGACCTGCGCGGCCTCGACCGGTTCGAGGCGCGGAAGCGCGTGGTCGAGCAGATCACGTCCGAAGACCTCGCGGTCATGACCGACGCGGACGATCCGCGCCTCGGCAAAGGTGGGGTGAAACCCCACCCTACGGATGGCGCGACGGGGGCGTCGGATGACGGTAGGGTGGGGTTTCACCCCACCGATACCCATGACCTCGCACGCGTCCCCCTCGTCGAAGCGAAAAAGATCATGGCCCCCTACGGCGACCGCTCCAAGGTCGTGATCGAGCCCATGCTCACCGACCAGTGGTTCGTCGACGCCGAAAAGATCGTCGGCCCCGCCATCGACGCCGTCCGCGACGGCACCGTTCAGATCCTGCCCGAACAGGACAAGAAGGTCTATTTCAACTGGCTCGAACACATCGAACCCTGGTGCATCTCCCGCCAGCTCTGGTGGGGGCACCAGATCCCTGTGTGGTATGGGCCTCCCATCCATAATGGCGATGCGCCGGTTCCATTCTGCGCCGCGTCGTTTGACGAGGCATGCGACAAAGCCAAGGCGCATTACCCCGAGACTTGGAATATCACTGGTTTCTTTGAAGCCAGCGATCTTTACAGCGCCGAAAACTGGGACTTTGTCGGTTCTGTTCCGCTTTATCGCGACCCCGACGTCCTCGACACCTGGTTCTCCTCCGGCCTCTGGCCCATCGGCACCCTCGGCTGGCCCGAGGACACGCCGGAACTCCAGAAATACTTCCCCACCTCCGTCCTTGTCACCGGCTTCGACATCATCTTCTTCTGGGTCGCCCGAATGATGATGATGCAATACGCCGTGGTCGGAAAACACCCGTTCGACACCGTCTATGTCCACGCCCTCGTCCGCGACGAGAAGGGCAAGAAGATGTCGAAATCCCTCGGCAACGTCCTCGACCCGCTGGACCTCGTCGACGAGTTCGGCGCGGACGCGGTGCGCTTCACGCTGGCGTCGATGGCCGCCATGGGCCGCGACCTGAAACTTTCGACGCAAAGAATCGCCGGCTACCGCAACTTCACGACGAAGCTCTGGAACGCCTTTCGGTTTGCAGAGATGAACGAAGTCTTTAGCGAAAGTCCGTGTACGGGCGGTGTACGGGATGTGTACGCCAGACATACAGTCAACAAATGGATCATCGGCGAGACGGCGCGCGTTCGTGAAGATGTTGATCGCGCCCTTCACACCTTCCGCTTCAACGACGCGGCGAACACGCTCTACGCCTTCGTCTGGGGCAAGGTCTGCGACTGGTATATCGAATTCGCGAAACCTCTTTTCGCCTCGGAAGATCCTGAACTCATTCAGGAAACCCGCACAACCATGCGCTGGGTGCTCGATCAGTGCCTGATCCTGCTCCACCCCTTCATGCCATTCATTACCGAAGAGCTCTGGGGCGAAACGGGACCGCGTGAAAAACTCCTCGTCCACGCCGACTGGCCCCTCTACACCGCCGCGGAAGCCGTTGATCCCAAAGCCGAATCAGAGATCGAGTGGGTCATCTCCCTGATCGACGCGGTGCGCAGCGTCCGGGGCGAGATGAACGTGCCGGCGGGCCTGAAGGTCACGCTGCTCGAGCTTGAGCTCGACGATGCGGGCCGCGCGGCCTACGAGAAAAACGCGCCTCTTATCAAGCGCCTGGCCCGGATCGAAGAGATCACGACGGGGGCGTCGGAGGCACCGCGCGGTTCGGCAACGATCACGGTTAACGGGGGCACCTACGCGCTGCCCTTGGCCGACATCATCGACGTTGCCGCCGAAAAAGCCCGCCTCTCCAAGTCGCTGGAAAAACTCGACAAGGATCTCAAAGGCTTAACCGGCCGCCTCAAGAATCCGAAGTTCATCGAAAGCGCGCCGGAAGACGTGGTGGAAGAAACGCGGGAGCTTGCGGCAGAGAAGGAAAGCGAACGCAGCCGCCTCGCCAAAGCCCTTGAAAAGCTGGAAGAAGTGGCCTGAAAGACGCCGCCGCCCGGCGGCGTCAGAAAATCCTTAACCTCGTCGGGCACGCTCTCCCCCGCTTCAGGAGAGATCGCCATGACCCGCCCGCGCAACACCCTCGCCAAGTCTCGACGGCGCATCACGGTCACGTCCGGCATCGAGGCGCCCGTAAGGCTCCCCGCACTGAATATCTTGCGCGGGCCCCCGCATCCTGATTTCACTTTCTCTTATGACCGGCCCACGCCTCACCCCGCTTGTGCAAAGCCTGCCGCCCACGGTGCCCTTCGTCGGGCCCGAGACGCAGGAACGCGCGCGGGGCCGCCCCTTCCGCGCGCGGGTCGGGGCCAACGAAAGCGTCTTCGGCCCGTCCCCCCGCGCGATCGATGCGATGGCGGAGGCCGCGGCCGAAGCCTGGAAATACGGCGATCCCGAAAGCCATGATCTGAAAGCCGGCCTCTCCGACAGGCTCGGCGTCCCGACCGAGGCGATCCTCGTGGGCGAGGGGATCGACGGGCTTCTGGGCTATGTCGCGCGTCTGACCGTGGGCCCGGGTGACGCGGTCGTCACCTCCGACGGGGCCTACCCGACCTTCAATTACCACGTGGCGGGCTTCGGCGGCACGCTCCACAAGGTGCCCTTCGGGATGGACGACCGCGAGGACATCGACGCGCTGCTGGCCCGCGCCCGCGAAACGGATGCCAGGCTCGTCTACCTCTGCAACCCCGACAACCCGATGGGCACCTGGCACGGGGCCGACCGCATCACCGGGGCCATCGCGGCCGTGCCCGACGGCACGCTTCTCGTCCTCGACGAGGCCTATGCCGAATTCGCGCCGGTGGGCACCTTGCCGCCGCTCGATATCGATGATCGCCGTCTCATCAGAATGCGAACCTTTTCAAAAGCTTACGGCCTTGCCGGGCTGCGCGTCGGATACGCCGTAGGGCATCCCGACCTGATCCGCGCCTTCGACCGGATCCGCAACCATTTCGGCATGAGCCGGATCAGCCAGATCGGCGCGCTCGCCGCGCTGGGCGACGAAGCCTGGCTTGGTTCCGTGATCCGCCGGGTCGCCGCGGCCCGCGACGAGATCACCCGCATCGCTGCCGAAAACGGCCTGTCCGCGATCCCGTCTGCGGCCAATTTCGTGACCATCGACTGCGGGGGCGATGCGCGCTTCGCAAAGTCGGTGCTCGACGAGATGGTGGCGCGCGACGTCTTCGTACGCATGCCCTTCGCGGCACCGGGCAACCGCTGCATTCGCATCACCTGCGGGACGGATGAGGATCTCGCGATCATCGCCGAAACCCTGCCCAAGGCGCTGGAGGCGGCGCGCGAGACAACGAACTTATAAGGCTTTTGTGCGTTAAGGGCCTATAGAGCCCAACAGGGAGAGTGGCCATGTCCCGAGACACCGACTTTCACATGATGATGCTGATCACCGCCGTTCTTCTCGCGGAAACCGTGATCTTCCTTCTGGGCGGCATCGCCGGCGTGGCGATGGCGGCGGCGCTGACCGACATCGTTCTGCGCCGGGTCGAGGCGCGTCGCGCCCGGGCCCGCGTGGTTTACCGCCACACCCCCCGCTGACCTGCGACAAAACGCCTTTTCAACTGCGCGCGGCGCGTTAGGATTGGGTTGGTGAGGGGCGTTTAGGAAAGGGTTCAATGGCTCCGAATTACACCAATGCCTTTCTCGTCAGCGCGGCGGTTCTCTGCATGATGATCCTGACGACGATCTGGGTCGTCTGGGGGTTTCTCACGGCGTTGTTCATTTCCTACGTCACCGACCGCTACCTTGTTTTCGAAGGCCGCCGCGTCCGCCGCGACGGCTGATACCGGGGGTATCCCCCGAACAGTCTTGGCTTTCCCCGGCGCCTCGCCTATACGCCCGGCTTCTGAATGCCGAGCGCCCGGGAGCCGAGAATGCAGGGATCCGCCAACCTCAACATCATGTTCAAGGCCGCCCGCAAGGCCGCGCGGGGGCTTGTGAAGGATTTCCGCGAGGTCGAGAACCTGCAGGTCTCGTCGAAGGGCGCAGGCGATTTCGTCAGCCGTGCCGACATCGCCGCCGAGAAGACGATCCGCGAAATGCTGATGGAAGCGCGGCCCAATTACGGCTGGGTCGGTGAAGAAAGCGACGCGGAAGAGGGCAAGGATCCCACCCGCCGCTGGATCGTCGATCCCCTCGACGGCACCACGAACTTTCTGCATGGCCTGCCCCATTGGGCGATCTCCATCGCCCTTGAATTCAAGGGCGAAATCGTCTCGGGCGTGATCTACGACCCGGTGAAGGACGAGATGTTCTTTGCCGAAAAGGGGCAGGGCGCCTGGCTCAACGACCAGCGCCTGCGCGTCTCGGACAGAAACCGGATGATCGAAAGCGTCTTCGCCACCGGCGTGCCCTTCGGCGGCCGGCCCGATCTTCCCGCCACGCTTCAGGATCTTGCGCGGCTGATGCCCGAGGTCGCCGGCGTCCGCCGGTTCGGCGCCGCCGCACTCGATCTCGCCTATGTGGCGGCGGGCCGGTACGAAGGTTTCTGGGAACGCGGCCTCAACATCTGGGATATCGCCGCAGGGATCATCCTGATCCGCGAAGCGGGCGGCTTCATCGAGGCCGTCGAACCGGGCAAGTCGATCACCGACACCCGCTCGATCCTCGCAGGGAATGCGCAGATCTTCGACCGCTTCGCTGCCGTCATCCGCAACACCTGAGACGCGGGGCCTAGCGCCGCCGCGGCACCCGCGGCACGCTTGTCCGGACATAGCGGTAGCTTGCTTCGGCATGGGGCGGGTGCCCCTCTGTCCGCCGCCAGAAGCCGGCGCCGCCGCGGCTGAGCCAGACCTTTAGCGAAAGCGCAACGCCGGCCAGAAATCCGCCCGCATGGGCCCAGTAGGCGCCGCCGCCCAGTTCGGCGGAGGCGAGGCTGCCCGAGACGATCTGCGATCCGAACCAGAAGCCGAGCACGATCCATGCCGGCACCGGAATGATCCGCACGAAGATCACTAGGAAGATCAGCACATCGACCCGCGCCTTCGGGAATAACAGAAGGTATCCCCCCATGACCCCCGCGATTGCCCCCGATGCGCCGACCATCGGCACCTGCGATGCCGGATCGGCCGCGATCTGGCCCAGGGCGGCGGCGATTCCGGTGGCGAGATAGAAGGCGAGGAAACCAAGATGCCCCATTTCCTCTTCCATGTTGTCGCCGAAGATCCATAGGAACAGCATGTTCCCGAACAGGTGCATCACACCCCCGTGCAGGAACATTGACGTGATGAAGCCAAGCGGCTGCGCGGTGCTTTGGGCCGGCACGAGCCCCCAGGTTTCGAAGAAGCGCTGCAGGGCGAACGGCTGATCGAACAGAGGCCAGTAGCTTATGAAAATCAATATGTTGGCTGCGATCAGGGCCCATGTCACGAAGGGCATGGCGCGGGAGGGGTTGTGATCTCGGATCGGCAGCATCGTGCCGAACGCTGGGCAAATCCGCCGTCGCCGTCAAGGCGCATCGCGCTTGACAGGGGCCCCGCGCACGCGGCCTTCTTGCCGTATGAGACAGCTTCTTCCGATCCTTCTTCTTTCCGCCGCACCCGCCTTTGCCGACTGTCCGCCGGTGGCGGATCGCGGGGCAGAGCTGACGGCGCTTTTCGATGCCGCCCGCGTGGCCGAAACCGAGGCCGAGGGCCGGGCGCTCAATCAGCAGATGTGGGAAATCTGGTTCGATGCCCCGGACGAGGCCGCGCAGGCGCTTCTCGAACGCGGCTCCTCGATGGGGCGGGCGGCGAATTTCCTTGGCGCGATCGAAACTTACGACAGGCTTGTCGATTATTGCCCGCACTATGCGGAAGGCTGGAACCAGCGCGCCTTCATGTATTTCCTGAGCGGTGCCTTCGAGGAGGCGGAACGCGATCTCGAACAGGCGCTCGCCCGAGAGCCGCGCCATATCGGGGCGCTCACCGGCCTTGGCCTCACTTTGATCCAGCTTGGCCGCGAGGAGGAGGCGCAGATCTGGATCCGCAAGGCGGTGGCCCTGAACCCGTGGATTTCGGAGCGTTTTCTGCTGACGGAGGCACCGGAACAAGACCTCTGACTGCGGGAGGAGCCTTCCCTTCGCGCGGCACCTGTGGCACTCGAACGGGCGTGGCCCGCGTGGTGGAATGGTAGACACAGGGGACTTAAAATCCCCAGGCGCAAGCCGTGCCGGTTCGAGTCCGGCCGCGGGTACCACGGCGGAATACGGCCGGATCGAGGAAATCGGGGCCGATCCCAAAGCGTCTACGGTGAAATGGCGTCCTCACGATTGTTTCCCGATTACGCCCGGAAGCCGCAACATCTTGCAACTATGAGAAGAATTCACCCGGCAGGCTTAATCCCCGGGTGACTGTATCGTAAGATCGCTTTGATTGTGGCGGGAGAGACCCGGGGTTTGGAGCGGTTTGAAGAGATCATCGCGGCGCACGCGGCCGCGCGGCCGGAGGCGCCGGTGCTGAAGGCGCCGGGCCGTGCTCCGCTCAGCTATCGCAGGCTGACGGATGAGATCGCCCGGATCCGTGAGGCATTGAATGCGAACGGGTTCGGACGCGGCCACCGGATCGCCGTGATCGTCAACTCGCGGCCCGAAACCTTCATTGCCCTGCAAACGCTCTCGGCCTCGGCCACGCCGGCTTTGATGGACCCGAAACTGACGGTTGTGGAATATGCCGCGGCCCTTCGCCATATCGAGGCGCATGCGGTCGTGACGACCGCGGGGCACGAGGGCGCGCGGGCGGCCGCGCGCGAGGCCGGGCTTCCTGTCATCACGCTGACACCGGCGATGGACGGCCCTGCGGGCACCTTCGATCTGTCCTTCCCGTCCGGGCAGGGCGCGGCGCCACATCCGGGCCCGGCCGAACCCGATGACCTCGCCTATCTTCTGATGAGTTCCGGCACCACGTCGCGGCCCAAGGCGGTGTGCGTGCCGCATCGCATCGCGGTGCGTCGTGCCAGAACAGCGTCGGAAAGCATCGGTCTGACCCACGAGGACGTGTCGCTGAATTTCCGTCCCGCCCATGTGGGCGGGGCGATCAACACCGGCTTTCAGTCGACGCTGTATTCCGGCGGGTGCATCGTTGTGCCGCCAGATTTCGACGCGGATCTGTTCTTTGAACTGGCCGATGCGCATGGCGCGACATGGTATTCCGGCGGCGCGGCCTATCACGAGGCGATCCTTGCCCGGGCAGGGGCCTACCCTGAGGTGATCGGGCGCTGGCGCATGAAGATCGCGCGTTCCGCCAGCTACCGTCTGCCTGAGGCGACGCGGGCGCGGCTCGAAACCGAACTCGGTCTTCGAGTGGTCGTGAAATACGGCTCGACCGATGCGGGCATGATCGCGACGGCGGCCAGCGGCGTTGCGCACAGGCCCGACACGGTGGGCAAGCCTCTTGGGTGCGAGGTTCGCATTCTCGACGAGGATGGCCAGCCCCTTGGCCCAGGTGAAGAGGGGCAGATCGCTGTGAGAGGGCCAGAGCTGGCGCCGGGCTATTACAATGATCCCGAAGCGGACAAGGCGTTTCAGGACGGTTGGTTCATGACCGGCGATCTGGGGTTCTTCGATGCGGACGGTTACCTCACAGTCGCCGGGCGCAAGACGCTGGTGATCAACCGGGGTGGGCAGAAGATTTCGCCGACGGAGGTGGAGCGCGCGCTTCTTTCGCTCGACGGTGTGGCCGATTGCGGCTGTTTCGCGCTGCCGCATCCGACGCTGGGCCAGATCCCGGCCGCCGTCGTCGCGCCCGAACCCGGCACGACATTGGACGAGGCGGGCCTGATGGAGGCGCTGGCGGCGCGGCTCGCACGTTACAAGGTGCCCGACCGGATCATCCTGAGTGATCGCGTTCCGCGGTCCCCGGACGGCAAGTTCCAACCGTCGCGTGCACTGGAGGCGCTGGGCCTCGTCGAGGCCGGAGATGGAGGCGGGACCTGGACGGACCTGAAGCTGGGGCTTGCCGAGATCTGGAAACGGGTGCTTGGCCTGTCGTCGGTGGGGCTGGGCGAGAGTTTCGTGGTGCGCGGGGGTGACTCACTTCAGGCCCTGCGGCTCGTGCTTGAGATCGAAGAGGCCTACGGCGTCACCCTGTCGACCGAAACGATCTATGGCAGCGGGGCGACGATCTCGGGGATGGCGGCCGCGATCGAGGCGGTGCTGGCGGCCGGCGATGCGGTGCCCGCGAACCGCAACCGGAAGGTGGAGATCGCGGCACGACCGCCCGGCGAAACAGTGCCGCTGACCTTCGCGCAGGAACGTCTGTGGTTCGTGATCGAAGCCGATCCTTCGGGGGCGAGCTATCGCAACGGGCACGGGATCAGGTTTCGGAACAGCGTGGACTTGCCGCGTATGAAGGCGGCATTGCAGACGCTGGTCGACCGGCACGAAATTCTGCGGGCAAGGTTTCCCTCCGTCGCGGGCCGTCCGATTCAGTGTTTCGACGCCATAGATCGGGTCGAACTTCCGGAGATCGATCTCAGGGAACGGACCGAAGGCGATCCCGAAGCGATCCTGAACGACACCGCGCAGGCCCTGATCGCGGATCCATACGACATTGAGGCGGGGCCGCTCTTCCGGGCGCATTTCCTTCGGCTTTCGGACGAGAGCGGCGTTCTGCTTTTCTGCCTGAGCCATCTGATTACCGATGGAATTTCAAATCCATTGATGGATCGCGAGTTTCTGCACGTCTATAGCGGCGAAGATCCCGGCGCGTTGCCGGAACCGCTTCCCTATGGTGACTACGCGGCCTGGCTGCGGGAGCGTCTTTCGGGGCCGCACCTCGACCAGTTGAGCCGGTACTGGCGCGAGAGCCTCGAAGGTGTGCCCACGGTTCTTGCGCTGCCGAGCGACAGGCCCCGGCCCGCGAAGGCAGCCTATGACGGCGGGCGGGTGCGGCTGAACTTCCCGAAAGCGCTTCACGATCAGTTGCGCCGGGCGGCGGCGGAACATGGCACGACGGTTTTCGCCACCGCGCTTGCGGCATTCCAGGTGCTTCTGTGCCGGAGTTGCGGACAGAACGAAATGATCATCGGCACCGGTGTCGATGGCCGTCCGCCCGGCACCGAAGGGCGGACGCTTGGGCTTTATGTCAACGTGCTTCCGATTGCCGCGCGGTTGTCGGCCGGAATGACGTTCGCCGATCTTCTGCGCCAGACGCGCGCGTCGCTGTCGGAAGGCCTGCGCCATGCAGAGATGCCATTCGAGCGGATCGTGCAGATGATCAACCCCCCGAGGACGCAAAGCTATCACCCGCTCGTGCAGGCGTTCTTCGGCCTGATGCCCCGGCGTGGCACGGGGATCGGCAGCGGATCGGATTTCGAGCCCATGGATATGGGCCGCAGCCAGTCGCGGTTCGATTTCACGCTGATGCTGGTGGACGACGTCGACGAAGACGGTCTGGGCGGGTTCGTCGAGTATCGCAAGGACATGTTCGACCACGCATCAGTCGAGCGTCTGGTTTCGGTTTATGAACACCTCATCGACGAAATGACCCGAGATCCGGGCCGCAAGATCGTGTCCTATCCGTTGATGGAACCCAGCGCCGAGGCTGTTCTGGTGGACAGGACACGGGGCGCGCAGGTGCCCTTTCCGCAAGACAGCACGATTGCGGCCGAGTTTCGCGCGCAGGTGAAGGCAGGGCCTGAATTGCCCGCGGTGACAGGGCCCGATGGCACGACGATCACATACCGCATGCTGGATGCCTGGTCTGACGCCGTCGCCGCCCACCTTGTGGAGCGCGGCGTCGCAGCTGGCGATCTGGTGGCTGTCAGTGCCGAGCGGAGCCCGGCCTTCGTTGCGGGTATCCTGGGGTGTCTGAAGGCCGGAGCGGGCTATGTCCCGCTCGACCCGGCGCAGCCCGCCCCGCGCCTGGCCGCGGTTCTGGACGATGCCGCGACGCGCCATGCGCTGGTGCAGGCAGGATCCGCCCTGCCGGAGCTGTCGGAGTGTATCGAGCGTGTGCACCTGCCGCTTTCGCCCGACGACTTGCCGGTGCCCGCGGAGCCCGTGGCCGAACGTGGCGCGCCCGAAACGCCGGCTTATGTGCTGTTCACTTCGGGTTCCACTGGGCGGCCGAAGGGCGTTGTTATCCCGAACCGGGGCATCCTGCGCCTCGTGAAAGGGACCGATATCGCCGATCTCGGCCCCGACCACGCTTTCCTTCAGGTCGCGCCGACGACCTTCGATGTGTCGAGTTTCGATATCTGGGGCTGCCTTCTGAATGGCGGCCACGTGATCCAGGCCCCCTGGCCGCTGCCGGGGCTTGGGGAACTGGCGGATCTCATCGCGCGGCCCGAAGTGACCTCGCTGGAAATCACGACGCCGCTTTTCGAGAAGCTGGTGGATCTGCGGTGCGATTGCTTTGCGCATCTGCATCAGGTGCTGGTTGGGGGCGATGCCTTGTCGCCCGACCATGCGCGCCGCTTTTTGCGCGATGCGCCGGGGGCGCGACTGGTGAACGCTTACGGGCCGACAGAAAACTCGGTCTGGTCCACTGCGCATGTGGTGACGGAAGAAAGCGCGCGTGGGGTGTCGATCCCGATCGGGCGGGCGATTGCCAATACCTTTATCTACATTCTCGATTCCGAGGGCCGTCTGCTGCCTTCGGGCATTGAAGGGGAACTGGCGGTGGGCGGGCCGGGCGTGGGGCTTGGCTATCTCAACGCGCCCGAGCTGACGGCGGAGAAGTTCAGGGACGATCCGTTCTCGGACGCGCCGGGGGCGCGGATGTACCTTACCGGAGATCGCGCACGGCTTAATCGCGCCGGCGAGGTTGAGTTCCGGGGCCGGATCGATCACCAGGTGAAGATCCGGGGCTTCCTGGTGGAACCGGCGGAAATCGTGGCCCAACTGATCGCCCATCCCGGGGTCGAGCACGCCCACGTGCTGGCCGAAGAGGGCGCGGATGGGCAGCGCCGTCTTCTGGGATTCTACGCGCCAATCGACAAGGCGTCCCACGGCCCGGCGCCGGATGAGGTGCGCCGGCACCTGAGCGGCAGGCTGCCGCCGTATTTGGTGCCTGCGCGGCTGATCCGAGTGCCAGCGCTGCCCGTGACGCGGAACGGCAAGATCGACCGTGCGGCCCTCCGGCAGATCGCGGGAGAGACGCGGGACAGAGCATCTGAGGCAAACATGCCCCGCACGCTGACCGAGGCGACGCTGGCGATCCTCTGGTCGGAGCTTCTCGAGACGAGCGTATCGGATTGCGAGCAATCCTTTTTCGAGGCGGGCGGCGACTCGCTTCTTCTCATGCAGATTGCGTTCAGTATTTCCGAGGAATTCGGGGTCGAGGTACCGCTTGCCGTTCTGTTTCAGGATCCGACGATCCGTTCGATCGCTACTCACATCGATCGTCGCGACGCTGCCGGGGACACTGCAGATGCGTTGGCGTCACCGATCCTTTGCCCGCTGAGTCATAGGCGCGGGGAGGGGGCCGAACGTCCCCGGTTCTTCATCGTATCGGGCGCGGGTGGCCACGTCCTTCCCTTTGCCGGCGTGGCGAGGAGGCTTGCGGAGACGTGGGAAGGGATCGGGCTTGTCGATCCGCTTCTGGTGGGAGAGGCACCGGCGGCCTCGGTCGAAGATCTGGCCGGGTGCTACATCGACGCGATCGGCACGCTCGACGCGAACGGGCCCTGCTTCATTGCCGGATATTCCTATGGCGGGCTGGTGGCGCATGAAATTGCACGGCAGCTGCTCGCTGATGGCCGGCGGGCCGGTGTCGTGTTGATCGATACGCACTCGGCCGCGCTGAGCAGCACGCTGTGGCGGGCACGGTCGCGTCTGGCCGCGGGCAAGCGCCGGATCGAAAAGCTGGCCGAGGGCCTGCGTGCGCCGGCCGTTTCGGCAGCCGGGGCCGGGACCGGCGCGAACGGATTTGACCATGTGGCGGAGCGCGAGCGCCGCCTTGCGATTCAGCTTGCCCAAAGGGATCTCGGCCGGCGCTACCGTCCCGCTCCTCATGATGCGCCGACGGTTCTTTTGAGAAGCAAGGCGCGATCGGGGATCGGAAACCTGCCGGACCATGGCTGGTCGCAGGTCGTGTCCGGGCTTGAGGTTCTGCCCGTTCCGGGGACCCATCTCGACATGTTCAAGGGCCCGAACGAGGCGCCGTTCAGCGAGGTCCTGGCAGAGGCGCTGGCGCGGTTGCGGGACCGTGTATGACGGCGTTTGCTATGTGGACGCTTCCGGTTCCGTTCGCGCCAGAGCACGGAAGGCCGGGCAGGTTTCACTGAGCGTCGCGCGATCACCCAGCCCGGCAAGCCGGCCCTGATCGATCACCGCGATCTTGTCGCAGACATCAAGCGTGGTCAGCCGGTGGGCGATCACGACGAGGGTTTTGCCGTGGGGAAGATTGGCGATCGCCTCCATAACACCCGCTTCGGTCTCGGAATCCAGCGCGCTTGTTGCCTCGTCGAAGACGATGAGATCGGCCCCCTTGTAGAGCGCGCGGGCAATCGCGATCCGCTGACGCTGGCCGCCCGAGAGGCGTACGCCCATTTCCCCCACCGGGGTTTCGTATCCCTCGGGGAGGCCTGAGAGAAACTCGTGAATCCGTGCGGCCCGCGCGGCCTCTTCCACGCGGCGCCTGTCGATTTCTTCCGACGTGAGGCCGAGGGCGATGTTTTCCGCCGCGGTGGCGTCGGCAAGGAAGATATCCTGCGGGACGAAGCCGACGCGGGCCTGCCATCCCCTGATGTCGCCGGGCCCCAAAGGCACACCGTCGATCAGGATCTGTCCGGCCGTGGGGCTGATCAGGCCCAGGATGATGTCGCCCAGCGTGGATTTTCCCGCCCCCGAGGGGCCGGCGATGCCAAGCCGCTGACCAGCCGGGATGGTAAGGTCAATGCCGTCAAGGCCACGCGTGGAGGCATCGGGGTATGTATAGCTGACCCCTTCTAGCCGCACTTCGCGGGTGAATTCGGGCCCATCGTCAGAACTCGAAAAGGCGGCATGCGGAGCGCCGGCCAGCTCGGTGTGGATCGCATCGAGGGCAGGGCCACCGAACTGAAGGGTGGAGATGCTGCGGTAGAGCCGGTTCAGTTCGGGAACGAGGCGCATGCCCGCAAAGCCGAACACGCCGATCAGGGGCACGATTTCGCCGATTGCGCCGGCGCCGTCCGCCCCGCGCCCCACGATGAAAAGCGAAAGGCCCACGACAGAGATGATGATCAACCCATAGATGACATGGCGGGGCGTTTCGGCAAGGACGCGCACCGCGACATTCGCATCGCGGACGCGGCCCGAATGGGTTTCGAACCTGTCCAAGTAGGCCTGTTCGCGGCCGAGGATGCGAATGTCCTTCAGGCCTTTCAGGCTTTCTGCCACGGTGCGGTAGAGCCCGGAATTATCCCTGACCCGTTGATTTCCCGCGCGGCGGATCCGGCGGCGGATCAGCGTGTAGATCGCGCCGTAGGACGAGCCGATGATCAGGACGGAGAGCACCGCCACCTGCATGTTGACGGCGGTCAGGACGAGGAAAACGAGCGTCGTCGTCGCAAGGGCTGCGACCAGATCGAGGGACGGCGTGTAATACTGATCGACGGCCTCCTGAGCCTCGGTCAGAAGTTTCGCGGAGAGATCGGCGGTATTCCGGCGAAGGAAGTATTCCCACGGCTGGCCGAGATATCTGCCGAGAAGCCGCAGGCCGAAACTGTGCGCGAGGCCGGTCGTCATCCGCGAGATGAGATAGGTGCGCAGGATCTGAAGTGCCGAGGACACCACGACTGCGGTGATTGTCATAATGCCGAGGAAGGTGAGGAACGAGGCTTCCGGCGGGCTGCCGAAGATCTGGTGGAGGCGGATCAGCGCGGTGTCGGTTTTCAGCCGCCCGGGATCGGACAGGAGCGTGAGAAAGGGCAGGATCGACCAGACCATCATGGCAGAAAGCGCCGCACTCAGGATGCTGATGCCAAGCACGATTGCCCCTTCGCGCCTTTGCGCCGGGGTGAGAAGCCCTATCGCGCGGCGGATCGTATCCCAGCGGCCCGTACCTTGGGTGACGGGGGATGGCTGGGCCATCATGGCGACACGGGCCTGCCCGAGCCCGCCGTGCTCCAGAACATTGGCTGCCCGCGATGATGGATGAGGCGAAACTTCACGTCCGGGCCCCTTTTCAGTGCCTTACGGGCCTGCCGTCAGACCGCGTCCTAGCCTATTGAATAGCCCAATTCCCCTCCTCCTGGCACCATGTGCGCGGACTGTCACCGCGGGGTGTTGCACGGCTGGGCACAATGCTGGGGAATTCGGCGCGACTGATCCGGATCAGAGGCTGGCGCCGGGCCGGTGGCCCCAGGCTATGATGTAGTTCTGCCGGGCGGTCAGCGGTTTTTCGTCGAAGACCTCGAATTCAGCCAGGAGGCCCTTCAGGTCGTCGAGGCTTAGCTTTTCGTCGGGCCGGCCCGCATGATCCGCCAGTCCCGAATTCATGGTGAGGTAGCCCCGCTGCGCCTTTGCAAGAACCTTGCGGATGTAGGTTTACTGCACCGCGCGCGGAAGTTCGGAAAAGGCATAGTTGCTGATGACGAGATCGTAAGGTTCCGGTGTCGCCGCGTTCAGCGTGCGCGGGACATAGCAGCCGTTCAAGAGGAAGCTTTCGAGGTACTTCGCGGCAAGCCTCGTCACATCGGGCAAGTCGAAGATGACGTATTCGCGCGTCTTGAACAGCGTGTCGCAAACCAGCGCCTGACCGCCGTAGCCGCAGCCGATTTCCGCGATCCGGGTCCCCGAGAGATCGCCGAAGAGGATCTTAAGATCGGATGCGACCTTGAGATAGCGGAGCGTGGTGGGGGACAGGGGGGCGCCCGTGCCGTAATCGTATTTGCGGGGGTTCCCGATCGCGTCGCTTCGCAGGAGCGTCTTGCGGGCGCCATTGAAAATGCCGTCGTTCCGATCCTGCAGGATTTTCAGGTATTCCCGCCCGTCCTGTTCCGAGACGTGTTCGAGGATCTTGTTGTAATCCTTGTCGCGCTTGAAGTTCGCGAAATGGCGGTAGGAGGCGACGGCGCGGCGCACGGCGAGGTTGTAGGCGCCGTTGTCGCTGTCTGATCTTAGGTCTTCCGCCGACGAGAATTCTCGCATGCCGGGGAAGATCTTCAAAAGCAGTCGTCTCATGATCCGATCCTCCCGTTTTGGGTGTTCGGGCTGTTTTCCGGCCCGGCACAGGTGGCCTGCGGCCGCGCGTTTCTTATCTTCTGCCCGCGAAGCGCGTCTGCCAATCCTCGCGCTCCTCATCGGCGATCTTCTTGAACAGCACGTCCGGCACCGTGAACGCATGCCCGGCAGGAAGCGCCGAGAGCGCGCTTTCGGCGTCGTCGGGCCAGGCGGTATCCAGCGTGTTCATGGCCGAGAGCATCCGCGCCGCCGCATCGGGGATGAAGGGGGCTGAAATCACCGCGTAGAGGCGGATGAGGTTGAGCGAGAGGCGTACGATAGCGGCCGCGCGCTCGGGATCGGTCTTGAAAACGGCCCAGGGTTCGGCGGCCTGCAGATATTCGTTGCCCGCGACCCAGATCGCGCGAAGTTCCGATGCGGCTTTGCGGACTTCGATCGCTTCCATATGCCCTTCGTAGGTGCGGAGGCGCGCCTCTATGTCGGCAATGAGCGCGGTTTCGCGGTCGCCGTATGTGCCGCCCTCCGGCACCACTTCGCCGAACTTCGAACGGCAGAACTTGGTGACGCGAGAGACGAAGTTGCCGAGGACGTCGGCCAGATCCTTGTTCACGGAGGCCTGGAAGTTTTCCCAGGTGAACTCGCTGTCGGAGTTTTCGGGCGCGTGGGAGAGAAGCCACCAGCGCCAGTAATCGGCCGGCAGGATCTCCAGCGCCTGATCCATGAAGACGCCGCGGCCCTGAGACGTCGAGAACTGGCCGCCGTCGTAATTCAGGTAGTTGAAGGACTTGATGTAGTCGACAAGCTTCCACGGTTCGCCCGAACCGATGATCGTGGCGGGGAAACTGAGGGTGTGGAAGGGCACGTTGTCCTTGCCCATGAATTGCACATATCGAACATCGTCGGCGCCTTTATCGGTTCGCCACCAGCGTTCCCATTCACTATCCGGACATCCGGCCGCATCCGTCCATTCCTTGGCGCAGGCGATGTATTCGATGGGCGCGTCGAACCAGACGTAGAAGACCTTGCCTTCCATTCCGGGCCAGTCTTCGGAGCCTTTTTTGACCGGAATGCCCCAGTCGAGGTCGCGGGTGATGCCGCGATCCTGAAGGCCGTCGCCGTCGTTGAGCCATTTCTTCGCGATGGACGTGGTGAGGACGGGCCAGTCTGTTTTGCTGTCGATCCAGTCCGAAAGCTCCTGACGCAGGCTGCGCTGTTTGAGGTAGAGGTGCTTGGTTTCGCGCACCTCGAGATCGGTGGAACCCGAGATGGCCGAGCGCGGTTCGATAAGGTCGGTGGGGTCGAGCTGTTTGGTGCAGTTCTCGCACTGGTCGCCGCGGGCGCGATCGTAGCCGCAATTGGGGCAGGTGCCCTCGATATAGCGGTCGGGGAGGAAGCGGCCGTCGGCGTTCGAGTAGACCTGTTGTTCGGTCACTTCCTCGATCAGGCCGTTTTCCGCCAGCCTGCCCGCGAAATGCTGGGTCAGTGCGTGGTTTTGCGGCGAGGAGGAGCGGCCGAACTTGTCGAAGGAGAGGCGGAAGCCGTCGGAGAGGTCTTTCTGGACCTGCCACATCTCGGCGCAATACTCCGCCACGGGCTTGCCGGCCTTGGCGGCGGCAAGTTCCGCAGGCGTGCCGTGTTCGTCCGTCGCGCAGAGGAACAGCACTTCATGCCCGCGCGCGCGCATGTAGCGGGCGTAGAGGTCGGCGGGGAGCTGCGAGCCGACGAGATTGCCGAGGTGCTTGATCCCGTTGATGTAGGGGATCGCGGAGGTGATGAGGATCCGTGCCATGGGCGTGCGTCTAGCGTGGGGGGCGGGGGGCGTCTAGTAGGAGATGGGTCGGGTGGGTCTGGCCGCGAAGAAAGGAAGGGGGTGTATCGGGGGTGCCTACGTTCCATGTCGCTGAATTCTGCAATGCGGGACATTGCGGACCTTCGCAAAGGCCGCTCGTTCAATCTATTTGGGAACCTTTCCCTGCCGAAATTGCTGAACCAAACGGAAGAACGTATCAAAGGCCTCTGCTGGTGTGGCGGTATTCTCTTCAATTGCAAAGGCAAACCCTCGCGCACCCGACCACCCAATCTCGCCATACAACCATTCGGAGAAATCGCCAGGGTGAAACCTACGGCCCGCATAAGTCTCTTCGATTTCATTGCTTTGCAGGCAAGCGCAATATCCTTGAAGGAGCCATTCGAGAGGGCCAATAGATAGGTCCGTAGTGAACATGCTTGGCCGTTGTCTCATGTCGTCGATGTAGTCGTAGATGTTGCTCAAGAGATTACCTTATTGAATTTCCTATAAAAAATACTGAAACTCGCAAGTGACAAAACAATCCAGACGGTTGGCAATCACTTTGAGCTCAAAGCGGATCCCCGGGACAAACCTCTATATCACCGTAAGCGAGCTTGAGGCGTAGCGCAGGATGTAGGGCCTGTCACTTGGCTCACCAACCGGTTCGTGGTCCCCGAAGAAAGCGACGTAGCAATCATGGGATTGAATTTCGTCGTTGAATCAGAAATGAACTACAACTCCATATTCTGGACCTCCGTCTTCGAGACCATCATATCCAACTTGTGTGCCCGCTCTTAGATACACTTTGACCCCTCCGACTACGTTGTCGAAATCCGGCGTCCAGCATAGCGTGGTTCTGTTTCGTCTGAGACATAAAATTTGGCTCCAAGCCGTCCTTCGCTACCTTCGATATAGACGTGTCCTTGTGATGAGCCGGGCGGGGCTCGACCGCGGGTGGGCCCGCCGACAGTTGGTCGGGGCGCTTTATCTCACAATCCCGAACACCCGATGCACGATTTGCACCGTTGCAGAAGGGCCCGCCCGGGGGGCGGTCGGGCCCTGCCCGGCGGGGCTGACGCCCCTTGGTTCCGGGCAAAGAGGGCTCGAAGCCGCCGTTGACCTTGCCCTATGTGGTCTGGAGTTGACGTCCCGCACCGTTAGTTCAGCCTCACAACCTTCCCCGGGTTGAGGATATTCGCCGGATCAAGCGTACGCTTGAGGTCACCCATCACCGACCAGGCTTCACCGTGCTCCTCCGACATGTAGTCGATCTTGCCCATGCCAACGCCGTGTTCGCCGGTGACGGTGCCGCCCATGCGGAGCGCGCGTTCGTTCATGCGGCGGGCCAGCGCCTTGGCGGTTTTGAGTTCTTCGGGGCGGGTCGGGTCGGTGACGATGGTGGCGTGGAAGTTGCCGTCGCCCACGTGGCCCAGAAGAGGGCCGTAGAGGCCGCTTTGGGCAATATCCTCCTGGGTTTCCACGACCGCATCGGCAAGCCGCGAGATCGGAACGCAGATGTCGGTCGCCATGGCGCGCTTGCCCGGCTGGCTTGCCATGATCGCGTAATAAGCGTCGTGGCGCATGCGCCAGAGCTTGTTGCGTTCCTCTGTCTTCGTCGACCACTGAAAGCCTTCGGCGCCGAATTCCTCGGCCACTTCGCCGAAGCGTGTGGCATCCTCGGCGACGGAGGTGTCGGAGCCGTGGAATTCGATCATCAGGTGGGGCATTTCCGGCAGGGAAGAGCCCGCGTAGGCGTTGAAGGCCTGCGCCGTGGCGGCATCGACGAACTCGATCCGTGCCATGGGGATGCCCATCTGGATCGTGGCGATCACTGCCGAGACGGCGGCATGGATGTCGGGGAAGGCGCAGACGGCGGAGGAGATCGCCTCGGGCTGGCCGTGGAGCTTGAGCGTGAGCTCGGTGATGAGGCCGAGGGTGCCTTCGGAGCCGAGGAAGAGGGCGGTGAGGTCGTAGCCGGCTGAGGATTTGCGGGCGCGGGTGCCGGTGCGGATGACCCGGCCGTCGGCAAGGACGACCTCGAGCCCCAAAACGTTGTCGCGCATCGTGCCGTAGCGGACGGCGGTGGTGCCGGAGGCGCGGGTGGCGGCCATGCCGCCCAGGGTGGCGTCGGCGCCGGGATCGACCGAGAAGAAAAGCCCGGTGGCGCGAAGCTCCTCGGCCAGCGCGCGGCGGGTGATGCCGGGCTGTACGACGCAATCCATGTCTTCGGCATTGATCGAGAGCACCCGGTTCATGCGGCTGAAATCGACCGACACGCCGCCCCGGATCGCAAGCGCGTGGCCTTCGAGCGAGGTGCCGACGCCCCAGGGTACGATGGGGCAGCCGTGGCGCGCGCAGATCTTCACGATCTCCTGCACCTCTTCGGTTGACGTGGGATAGGCGACGGCATCGGGCGGTGTTGTATCGAAATAGCTTTCATTCTGCCCGTGCAGATCCAGATCGGACTTGGACCGCGAGAGGCGATCGCCTAACACTGTGGATAATTCGGCGATGGCGGCATCGATGGTCACTGGGATAACCCCCGGATTTCGGTTTCGCCGGACCCTAGGGCAACGGGCCTTGATGGGGAAGGGGCCGCGCGTGAGAGGCGGTCGGTGACGGAATGGCGGACGGCGCGAAACCGGGAGGGATAAGCGGCCAGCTGAGCGACATGGTCGCGGTTCTCCGGGAGGCGTGGGAGGCCTTGCGCGACAAGGGCCCCGGGCAGGTTCAGTTCTGGTTCATCGCACTGGTGATCGGGATCGCCGCCGGGTTTGCCGCGCTGTTCTTCCGCAAGGGCATCACTTTACTACAGACAACGCTTTACGGCACCGACGATGTGCGGATGATTCATTCCTTCGCGGAGACGCTGGAGTGGTGGCAGGTTCTGGTCATTCCGATCTTTGGTGGCCTCGCCGTCGGGCTGATCCTGAACTGGTTCACCGATGACGGGCGGGTCCGGTCGGTGGCCGATGTGATCGAGGGCGCCGCACTTCGGGATGGGCGTGTGGAGACGAAGGCGGGGCTTGCCTCGGCCTGTGCGTCGCTGATTACGCTGTCGTCAGGTGGGTCCACGGGTCGGGAAGGGCCGGTGGTGCACCTTGCCGGCGTGATTTCGACCTGGGTGTCGGACCGGATAGACGCGAGCGGGATCACGGCGCGCGATCTTCTGGGATGCGCGGTGGCGGCGGCCGTGTCGGCCTCGTTCAACGCGCCGATTGCGGGGGCGATCTTTGCGCTTGAAGTCGTTCTGCGGCATTTCGCGGTGCATTCCTTCGCGCCGATCGTGATCGCTTCGGCGGCGGGGACGGTGATTAATCGGCTGGAATTCGGGGATGTGGCGGAGTTCGCGCTGACGTCGTCGAGCGTGCTGGAGTTCTATGTCGAACTGCCGGCGTTTCTGATCCTCGGGCTGGTCTGCGGGCTGATCGGTGGCTTGTTCATGAGGGCGATCTTCTGGGCCGATGACATGGGCACGGTCCTTCAGGATAAGACCGGCCTGCCCCGCGTGCTGCGGCCTGCGGTGGCTGGCGCGATGCTGGGCGGGATCGCGATCTTTTTCCCGCATATCATCGGGGTCGGGTATGAGACGACCTCGGCCGCGCTGACCGGCCAGCTTCTTCTGCACGAGGCGATCGTATTTACCGTGATCAAGGTGGCCGCTGTTGCGATCACCATGGCGGGCCGGATGGGGGGCGGGGTGTTTTCGCCATCCCTGATGATCGGCGGGATGACGGGGCTGGCCTTCGGGCTGATCGCCACCAGCATATTTCCGGACGTCTCGGGATCGGAGACGCTTTATGCCTTTGCGGGAATGGGCGCGCTGGCGGCGGCCGTTTTGGGCGCACCGATTTCCACGACCCTGATCGTGTTCGAGCTGACCGGGGACTGGCAGACGGGGCTTGCGGTTATGGTGGCGGTGTCGACCTCGACGGCGCTGGCCTCGAAACTCGTGGACCGGTCCTTCTTCCTGACCCAGCTGGAACGGAAGGGGATACATCTTGCGGCGGGCCCGCAGGCCTATCTGCTGGCAATGTTCCGGGTGTCGAATGTGATGCGGAAGCCCGACGAGCCGGGCTGCGCCCCTTCGGACGCGATCTGGGAGGCGATCGAGCAGGGCTTTACCGTCGAGGGGAACGCGACGCTGGAGACGGCGATGCCGATCTTCGAAAAGACCAACCGGCAGTTCCTGGCGGTGGTGCGGCTTGGGGCGGAAGGCGAAGCGCCGGAGATTCTGGGCGCGCTGCACCAGGTGGATGCGCTGAAGGCCTATAACCGCGCGCTGGCGGCTACAGCGGCCGAGGAACATAGCTGACAGGGAAGACGAAGCCCCGGCGCGGGGGCCGGGGCTGGGGCGTCAGATCTCTTCGATCGTCACGAGGCCGCTTGGGTAGAAGGCGAGGTGATCCTTGATCCCCGCCACCTCGTCTTTCGGGTTCTCGTAACTCCACGCCGCGTCTTTCAGGACGGTCGATTTCGTGATGATCGAATAATGCTGCGCCTCGCCCTTGTGTGGGCAGGTCGTGACCTTGTCGGTGGCGTCGAGGAAGGCCATGGCGATGTCGCCGCGCGGGAAGTAGATGACCGGATCGTAGCCTCCTTCGTGGAGGGATAACGCATTCGCGCTTTCGCCAATGACCGCGCCGCCGGCGCGAACCGTCCAGGTGCCGTCTGCCTTCCGGATGGTGATATGATCTGCCATCTTCGCCCCCTCCAATATTCCGTGTGTCGCCGCCTAGATAGCGCGGCAGGCCCGTTTGAGCCAGTCCCGCGTCGCGTCATCGGAAAGGCGAGGGCCGATTTTCTCAAGCACGTCAGCATGATAGGCGTTGAGCCAGTCCCGATCTCCTGGTGACAGCCAATCGGTGTTCACGAGCCGTGTGTCGATGGGTACCCATGTCAGCGTGCCGAAGGCAAGCTGATCGCGCCCGTCGCCGCCGGCGATCTCGGGGGCCGTTTCGACCGCGACGAGGTTTTCGATGCGGATGCCCCAGTGGCCCTCGCGGTAATAGCCGGGTTCGTTGGACAGGATCATGCCGGGGGCAAGGGCAACTTCGGAGAGGCGCGACAGCCGCTGGGGCCCTTCGTGGACCGAGAGGAAGACGCCCACACCGTGCCCGGTGCCGTGATCGTAATCCTGCCCCGCCATCCAGAGCGGCGCGCGTGCGAGCGCGTCGAGATCGCGGCCCGCGAGGCCCCGTGGCCAGCGTGCGCGGCTGACCGCGATCATGCCTTGCAGGACACGGGTGAAGGCCGCTTTCTGATCTTCTGCCGGCGTGCCGGTCGTGACCGTGCGGGTGATGTCGGTCGTACCGTCGAGATACTGGCCGCCGGAATCGACGAGGAGGAGGTCGCCCGGCGTGATCTCGCGGTTCGTGTCCCGGGTCACGCGGTAGTGGACGATGGCACCATTCGGCCCAGCGCCGCAGATCGTATCGAAGGAAATGTCATGGAGCGCGTTGGTCGCGCGGCGGAACCCTTCGAGCCGTTCGACCACGTCGATTTCGGTGATCCCGCCTTTCGGGGCGGCGTCGTCGAGCCAGGCGAGGAATGCCACCATTGCGGCGCCGTCGCGAAGATGCGCCTCGGTCGTGGCGGCGATTTCAGCCTCGGTCTTCTGCGCCTTCGGCAGAATGCAGGGGTCATCGCCCTTGACCGGGCGGACCGCGCCGTTCGTTAAGCCTTCACGGGCCTTGAGATGCGACCAGATCTTCAAGGGTGCGGTTTTCGGATCGACGCGGATCGCGCCTTCGAGGGTTTCGAGGTGATCGAGCAACCCGTCATAAGGGTGAAGTGCTACGCGCGGGGCAAGATGCGTGCGCACCGCCTGATCGGCCGGGGCATCGGTGAAGAGATCGACCATTCCGGTCGCGTGGATGATCGCGAAGGCCTGGAGGATCGGGATGCGGGGGATGTCACTGCCGCGGATGTTCAGGAGCCAGGCGATGGAATCGGGGAGTGTCAGGATGGCTGCGCTTTGGCCCGCAGCTTTCAGCTGTTCCGCGACGAGATCGCATTTCTCGGTAAGGCTGCGGCCCGCCAGTTCTTCGGGATAGGCCGTGATCGCGCCGGTCGGGCGGTTCGGTCGATCTTCCCAGATCTCGTCGACGATATTTTCCCAGTAGGCAGCTTCGATCCCTTTCTTTTCAAGGGCTTCACTAAGTTTCTCGACTTCGTCGATAGTGTGGAGCCAGGGGTCGAAAGCCAAGATCGCCTCGTCGCCGAGCCGTTCCGAGACCCAATCTGCAAGCTTGGTTTCGGGCCAGTTCACGGGGGTGAAATGCCCTGTGTCGACCTGGTGCTTCACCTGCGTGCGGTAGCGTCCATCGATGAAGATGCCGGCCTCGTCGGCAAGGACGACGGAAAAACCCGCAGAGCCGGTGAAGCCTGTAAGCCAGCTTAGCCGGTCGTCGCAGGGTGCCACATATTCGCCCTGGTGGGCGTCGGAGCGCGGAATGAGAAAGCCGTCGACCTGTTGCGTCTTCATGGCGGCACGGAGCGCTTTCAGCCGGGGTGGGCCCTGTTCGGGAGTGCTCGTCGCCTCGAAGCTTTGGAACATCAGACGCGCCGCATGCCCAGGACACGCGCCCGCATCCGCGGGTCGTTGTCGAAGAGGGCGGCGAGCTGTTCGGTCATGGCGCCGGCAAGTTGCTCGACATCGGTGATCGTGACGGCGCGGTCATAATAGCGGGTCACGTCGTGACCGATGCCGATGGCCAGCAGTTCCACCGCCTTTCGCTTCTCGATCATGGCGATGACGTCGCGAAGGTGCTTTTCGAGGTAGTTCGCGGGGTTCACCGACAGCGTGGAATCATCGACCGGCGCGCCGTCGGAAATGACCATCAGGATGCGGCGCGCTTCGCGGCGGCGTTCCATCCGGCGGTGCGCCCATTCGAGCGCTTCGCCGTCGATGTTTTCCTTCAGGAGCCCCTCTTTCATCATCAGCCCGAGGTTCACACGCGCCCGGCGCCAGGGCGCATCGGCGGATTTGTAGATGATATGGCGGAGGTCATTGAGGCGGCCCGGCGTCATCGGGCGACCGGCCTGAAGCCATTCCTCGCGGGCCTGCCCGCCTTTCCATGCGCGGGTGGTGAAGCCCAGGATCTCGACCTTCACCTGGCAGCGTTCGAGGGTGCGGGCGAGGACATCGGCGCAGATGGCCGCGATCGAGATCGGGCGGCCACGCATCGAGCCGGAGTTGTCGAGAAGGAGCGTCACGACGGTGTCGCGGAAGTTCGTGTCCTTCTCCATCTTGAAGGTCAGCGGGGTGGTTGGGTTCGCGACCACGCGGGCGAGGCGGCCGGAATCCAGGACGCCCTCTTCAAGGTCGAATTCCCAGCTGCGCCCCTGCTTGGCCTGGAGGCGGCGCTGAAGCTTGTTGGCGAGCCGTGAGACCGCGCCTTTCAAAGGATCGAGCTGCTGATCGAGATAGGCGCGGAGGCGTTCAAGCTCGGCCGGTTCGGCAAGCTCTTCTGCCTTGATTTCCTCATCATATTCAGAGGTGTAGACCACATAATTCGGATCGGCGTCACTGATCGGCTGCGGCGGAGGCGGCTCCAGCGGTGCCTCGCCTTCGGGCAGGTCGACTTCTTCGCCCATCTCGGCATCGGCCATGTCATCGGCCGAGATCTGCGCCTGCTGTGCGTCGTCCATCGCCTCCTGGCTTTGTTCGGGCGAGGCGTCCATACCCTCGTCGTCGCCCTCACTATCGCCCTGGGCGTCGGGGTTTTCCTCTTCCTCGGTGCCTTCCTCGGCCTGATCCTCGGTATCGGGATCCTCGGCATCGGGATCGTCGCCGAGCTGATCGCCGTAGCCCAGATCTTCGATGATCTGGCGCGAGAAGCGCGCGAAGGCCGCCTGATCGTCCAGCGTTTCGGCGAGGCCTTCGAGAGTGCCGCCCGCCTGCTCCTCTATGAACCCGCGCCAGAGTTCCATCACGTTGTCGGCACCCTTGGGCAGCGGGCGGCCGGTGGCGAGGTGGCGGATCAGGTATCCGGCGGCTACGGCGAGCGGCGCCTCGGAGGCTTCGCGGATCTGGCCGTAGCCCTTGCGGTCGGCCTCGACCGCGATTTTGGCGTCGATGTTGCTGGCGGTACCGGGCATCGCGCGGGCACCCACCGCCTCGCAGCGGGCGGTTTCCATGGCATCATAGAGATCGCGGGCCATCTGGCCCGGGGGGGCGTAGCGCGCCGCCGTGCGTTCATCGTGATATTTGCGGTAGAGCGCATAGGCATCGGCGGTACCGCGGGCCAGCAGCACCTCGTCTTTCGTCATCCGGCGCGAAATCTGGGGCAGGCGTACGGTATCCGCCGACATGCCCGGCGGGTCGACCGTGTAGCTGACCGCCATGTCGGGGTCGTCGGCGATCACCCGGGTCGCTTCTGCAAGCGCCTTCTTGAAGGGATCGGCTGGATTGTCGTTCGGGGCGCCCATGCTTTGGTGTCCGGGTCCTTCGGTTGGAGACGGGGATGGCGCATGTGGGCGCCACCCGGCCCGGTCGGATCAGCCGAGGCTCATCGACGCCGCGCTTTCGGGCAGTTCCTCGTCGAAGCAGCGCTGATAGAACTCGGCCACCGTTTGACGTTCAAGTTCGTCGCACTTGTTGAGGAAGGAAAGCCGGAACGCATAGCCTACACTGCGGAAGATCTGGGCGTTCTGGGCCCAGGAGATCACCGTCCGCGGGCTCATCACCGTCGAAAGCTCGCCGTTCATGAATGCCGTGCGGGTGAGATCCGCCACCGTCACCATCTGGCCGATGATCTTGCGGCCCTTTTCTGTGTTGTAGGTGGGCTCCTTCGAGAGGACGATCGCCGCTTCCGCGTCGTGGCTGAGGTAATTGAGCGTGGCAACGAGGCTCCACCGGTCCATCTGGCCCTGGTTGATCTGCTGGGTGCCGTGATAGAGGCCGGTGGTGTCGCCGAGGCCGACGGTGTTCGCCGTGGCGAAAAGGCGGAAGTAGCGATGCGGCGTGATCACCTCGTTCTGGTCGAGAAGGGTGAGCTTGCCGTCGGCTTCCAGAACACGCTGGATCACGAACATCACGTCGGCGCGGCCCGCGTCGTATTCGTCGAAGACGATCGAAACAGGGTGGCGCAGCGCCCAGGGCAGGATGCCTTCCTGGAATTCGGTGACCTGCTTGTCGCCGTAGAGCTTGATCGCATCCTTGCCGATCAGGTCGATCCGGCTGATGTGGCTGTCGAGGTTGATTCGGACACAGGGCCAGTTGAGGCGCGAGGCGACCTGTTCGATATGGGTCGATTTCCCGGTGCCGTGATAGCCCTGGATCATCACGCGGCGGTTGTGGCTGAAGCCTGCGAGGATCGCCAGTGTGGTGTCCGGGTCGAACTTGTATGTGTGGTCGATTTCGGGGACACGGTCCATCGCCTCGGGGAAGCCCTTGACGATCATGTCGGTGTCGATTCCGAAGACCTCGCGTACCGAAATCTCTTCGGTCGGTCTTTCGGTTGCGTCCATGATGCCGAATGCTGACATATGTCCTACTCGCTCTTCGGGATTGTTGGGTGGCGCCCCAGAGGCACCGCGATCTTGGCTCCATCATATGGTGTGGCGCGGCGAGGGCAAGGCGGGGGGCGGGCAAGGATGTGGCGGCCTTCCCGGCGTGGTTTTGATGCCGCAGAGCGGCTGTTGCGCGTTGATCACGGCGCGCGCGCGGGAAGTTGATTGGGGGATTTGCTGCAGGGTGCTTAGGATCATGGCGACGCTGCCTTGCCCTGTCCGGTGACGGCCGTCTGCGGCGAAGGCAAGTAAAATATGGTGCAGATGAGGCGTATCGCGATGAAACGACGGGGATTTCTGGCCGGGGCCGTCTCTCTGACAGCCCTGGCGGCAGCAGGGCCCGGGGTGGCCGGGACCGGCCCGTTCGAGGTGACACGGAGCGACCGGGAATGGCGCGCGATGCTTACCGATCTGGAATACAAGGTGATGCGGCGTGAGGGAACGGAACCGCCGGGATCCAGCCCGCTCGACAAGATTTACGCGCCGGGCCTTTATCACTGCCGTGGATGCGACCTCGCAGTTTACTCTTCCGAGCACAAGTATGACAGCGGCACGGGCTGGCCGTCGTTCTGGAAGAGCCAGCCTGGGGCGGTGGGCACGAAGCCTGACCGCAAGCTGTTTCGCGTGCGCACGGAGGTGCATTGCCGCCGCTGCGGGTCGCATCTGGGGCACATCTTCGACGACGGACCTCAGCCGACGGGCAAGCGCCATTGCCTGAACGGAGTGAGCCTCGTTTTCCGTTCCGCCTGAGGAGAAGACCGGGCGGTCACTTCATTCCGCAGCGATCGTATCCGGGGCCGGCGATCCCATGGCGGTGCCGCCGGAACGGGTGCGGAAGCGTCCGACGAGGGCCTGCATCGCTTGTGCCTGGCCGGCCATGGAGTATGCCGCCTCGCGTGTTTCGTCGGAGAGGGCGGCGTTCTTCTGGGTAATGACGTCGAGCTGGCTGATCGCGGAAGTCACTTCGCCGACGCCCGTGGCCTGTTCGCGTGCCGTGGCGGTCAGTTCCTGCATGGTGGAGGCCATTTGCGAGACGCCCGTCATGATCTTTCCCAGCGTCGCCCCCGTCTGTTCGACAAGTTCGACGCCGCGGCGGACCTGGGTTGCGCTTTCCTCGATCAGTTCCTTGATGTCCTTCGACGCTTCGCCCGAGCGCTGGGCCAGGGCGCGAACCTCTGTCGCTACCACGGCAAAGCCCTTGCCGGCAGTGCCCGCGCGGGCCGCTTCCACGGACGCATTGAGGGCCAGAAGGTTCGTCTGGAATGCAATTCCGTCGATCACGGACACGATTTCGCCGATCCTGTCAGAGGCATCCTGAATATCTGACATCGCACCGACAGCCGAGGCGACAACGCCTTCGGCTTCATTGACCTGCTGGCTGGCGGATTGCGCGAATTCGGCAGCGTTCGACGCGCCGTCTGCACTTGATCTCGCGGATGCGGAAATCTCCTCCATCGCTGCGGATGTTTCCTCCAGCGAGGCGGCCTGTTGTTCCGCCCGGCGCGCGAGTTCCCCGCTTTGCTCGGTCATACGGGCCGCGGACTCTCCCACGCCCTCGCACTGGCCGCGGATCTGGTCGAGCAGATCGCCGAGGCTTTCTACGGTCTGGTTCACGCTGATCTTGAGTTCGGCGAACTTGCCGTCGAAGGCACCGTGCATGCTGTCGGCGAGATTGCCCTCCGCCATTTCTGCCATGATACGGGCGGCTTCCGTCAAACCGCGATCGACATTGTCGACGAGTTGGTTGATCGATCGGGCAAGCTGCGTCAGTTCCGGCTCTTCGAAAGCTGCGTCGATCCGGACGCTGAAATGACCGCGGGCGCCCGCGTCAACGACATCGCCGACCGCGTCGCGCAGGCGGGTGAGCATTGCCTGGCGGGCCTCTTCGACCTGGCGCTGGCGGGCGGCTTCGGCCTCGGCGTCTTTGCGGGCACGCTCCGCCTTCTCTTCTTCCTTTGCATCGGCTTGCCGCTTCTGTTCCGCCTCAAGCCGCCGGCGCTCCAACCCGTTTTCGCGGAACGAGATGAGCGCCTTTGCGATTGCTCCGAGTTCATCGTCCCGCTGGTGCCCCTCGATCTTCGTTTCGAGATCGCCCTCGGCCAGCCGGCGCATCGCAGCCACCGATCCTGCCATGGCATCGGATATCCCGCGCTGCACCTTTCGCGCGAGAACCACGCAGAGCACGATGGATGCGATCACCAGAAACGCCTGAAGCGTAACGGTCGAGATCAGCGTCTGTTCGCCCTTCGCGGCGTGCGACGCCAACCCCTTGTCGAGTTCTTCGGTGATCGAGTCGAGCCTTGCTGTAAGATCGTCTGATGTCTGATCAAGCTGATCGCGGACCGTGTTGCGCAATTTGATTGCCGCCATCGCGGCTTCCGCCGTCGTCCAGAATGCCTCTGCCTCATCAATGATCTTCTGAGCCTGTTCCCGGCGGCTTTCGTTCGTCAGATTGCCTGCGACGTCGGCGAGACGCGTGCGCGCGGCGTTCATATGATCGATCGCTGTCTGCAGATATTCAGGATCATTCTTGAACAGAAAGCTTTCGACGAAAATTCGCGCCAGCAGAAAGCTTTGCTTGCTTTCGCCCAAGCCGACGATTGCCCGTTGGTTGTTGTCGAACATCAGCGTGGTGGTGAGCGCGTTGATCTGCTTCAGGGCTTCCGTTCCGCGCGCCTTAAATTCATCCGAGCGAACCGCCAGTTCGCGCTCGTGGCCGATGGCTTTTTCGAACGCCGACCTGAAATTTCCGAGGCTGTTCTCAACGGCCACAAGCGCATCGAAGACGCCGGGTTTTCGGGCGTAGGTGTCCTGCGCCGCGTTGCTTTTGCGCATAGCGTCGGACAGGGACGTACGGGTAAGTTCCACAAGTTCCTCCGACGCGACGCGGCGAAACTGCATCTCGTATTTCTTTGCGTTGAGCACCTCGGCGCGCAGTTCGTCAATCTGCGCGCTCTCGACGGTGTCGTAGCGGTAGGTTTCGAAGATGGCACCGATGCGCCAGCTTGCAAACAAGCCCTGAGCACCGGAGACGACCAGCCCCGCCGACAGCACCGCCGCTATGAAGGAGATGCGTTTCGCGATGCTCCACTGCGAGAGCTCAACCATCAATGCCTCCGCCTACCCATGACGCGCAGGCGTAACGGCATCCCGGTTTTCAAGCACTTAACGATCGGGCACCATGAAGGGAGGAGACGCTTAAAATGCGCCTCATTTTCCGATCGATCAGGTTGCGAAGTTGCGGCTGTCCTTGATCTGATCCCATGCCCAGACGACCTCTTGCAGACGATCCTCGTCAGCGCGGTTGCCGCCATTCATGTCGGGGTGGAGGTCTTTCACCAAGCTTTTGTATTGCTTGCGGATTTCCGCCTTGGTCCAGTGATCGCGGGCCTCGAGAATATCGAGGGCGCGGCGTTCCGTCGGCGGCAGCTTGCGACTGCCCGTCACGCCCTTTCCGGGGTTCTTCGTGGCGTTTTCGCCGAGGATCTGGTGGGGATCGTCAACGCCCAGACGCGACCAGGCACGGGCCTCTTCCCCGTTCTTTCCGAATGGCTTTGTGGGCCTGTCCCACACACGGTCGCGGGCGACCTGATCCTCGAATTCCTCCTCGGTCGATCCGTTGAAGAAATTCCATTTCGTATTGTACTCGCGCACATGGTCTTTGCAGAACCAGTAGTAGTCGTCGAGCGTATCGGGCGATTTCGGAGCGCGATACTGCCCCCGCTCCTGGCATTCGGGGTGATCGCAGGCGCGTTGCGACGTCTCGAAGGCGCCCGACATGCCGCGGCGCGTGCGCTGCCGCTTCTTCTTGTCGGACGATACGCGGATGTCGAACCCGAACGGATCACTGTTGCTCATCACTGGCCCCTTTTCGACTCGGACCGCAGAGTTTACGGTGTCGGGCCGAAAACGAAAGGGGGCGCAGACGGTTTTATGGGAATGGCGGATGAAATGCGCCGCAAGCTGGAAGCGGCTTTTGCCCCTGAGCGGCTGGAGATACGCGACGACAGTGAGCGGCATCGGGGCCATGCAGGATACCAGGAGGGTGGCGAAAGCCATTGGTTCGTGGCGATTGCTGCGCCGGCGTTTTCGGAAATGTCGCGGATCGAGCGCCATCGGGCCGTGCACAGCGCGCTCGGCCCGGAGATCGTAGGGCGGATTCACGCCCTGCAGTTGAAGATCGAGGCCTAGATCACTCGGCGGCGATTGCCGCACGCGCCTCGCTTGCATAGGAAGCGATGCGCCGAGGTACGACGGGTGGGACGGACCGTTCGACCTTGAGGTGAACGCGATCGACAGGCGCCGGCTTTTCGTCGCTGGAGGTGAGCGCGAAGGGTTCGCGTCGGAAGATCATCATTTCACGGGTTACCTTGCGCCCGAAGGAGAACCATCCGCCCCTCGGCAATTCCATGCGGTCGGTGCGGACGTATTCCCAGCCTTCGATGGCTTGGCTGTTGAGCCGCGCCTCGAGGGTTGCGGTTACTGCGTCGTGGGACCGGTCTGTGCAGATCTTGCGATCGATGGAGGTGGGGGTGGGGATCAGTTTGTACTCGTACTTCGGCATGGTCGGACACTCCAAAATCGATGAGCAAGGGGTAGCCGGCACCGGCCGAATCTGGCAAGAAAACAACCGATTTGGGGCGAAATCGTGATGCACTGTCCGTCATCGGTGGTGGGTGGCCGCCGCGAGATGCGAGATTGTCCCCAACGCGGCAACGATCGGCGAATCGACCGGCTGATTTACCTGTTATGCGAGGTGGCTTCCGAGCAGGCTGTTCGAAAGCCTTTGGTCGGCCCTGCGTGAATTGTGGCAAAAGTAAGGCAGTCTGTCCATCAGAGCGCTTGTATCTACTGGATATAGCGGTGTTGTCCACGTTTGCGCGACAATTGATGGAGTGTGTGCTCAATCATGGGCCAGATCAGCGCGAATTTGTTGAAATTGTGTTGGAACCTTCGGTCGGCGTGGTAAGTTAACGACGTGTAACTTCGTGTGTAGGGGGACCTATGAAACTTTCCAATCTTCTAGCGGGTGCGATTATCGCGATGTTCCCGTTTGCTGTTTCGGCAGCGACGGTATCGCCGGATATCAACCCGGTCGGATCGAACTCGGTCGAGTACGATTTCGGCACTCTTGCTGCAGAAGACAACTTCAGCGATGAGGACATCGATCTTGCCGATGGAAACGACAGCTACATCATCGAGTTTGTCGCTCTTCCTGAGTCCGGCTCGCTTTCGATCGACATCATCAACACGGCGCAGCGGCTTCTGCGGACGTTTGTTAAGACCGATCTGGTCATCAACGGTTCCGGCGCTGGGTCGTACGACCTGTACTTCAACGATGTGCTGCTGACGACGGCGATCGGGGACGAGGGTGCGTTCCTTGCCGACTTCACCGGCACCGGCACGCTCAAGTACGTCTGGACGCTTGATGACGACAATGACGGCCAGGTGTCGACGAACCTGACGCCGAGCGCCGTTCCGCTTCCTGCTTCGGCTCTGCTGATGCTGGGTGCGTTGGGCGGTCTTGCTGCAATTCGCCGCAAGATTTCCTAAGTAAAGGTCGAAGAGATCTGAAACGGCGGCCTTTTTTGGGCCGCCGTTTTCTTTTGTCCGGATGCTATAGGCCGAGCTTGGTGGCGACGATGTCGTTGACCGCTTTCGGGTTGGCCTTGCCGCCGGTTGCCTTCATCACCTGACCGACGAACCAACCGGCAAGCTTCGGGTTTACCTTCGCCTTTTCGACCTGGGCGGGGTTTTCGGCGATGATCCGATCGACCTCCGCTTCGATTGCACCGGTGTCGGTCACCTGTTTCATGCCGCGGGCCTCGACGATCTCCGCGGGGTCGCCCCCGTCGGTGTATACGATCTCGAATAGTTCTTTCGCAATCTTTCCCGAGATGTCGCCCTTCTGTATCAGGTCGATGATTGTTCCGAGCTGTGCGGCCGAAATGGGGCTTTCGGTGATGTCGTGGTCTTCTTTCTTGAGGCGTCCGAAGAGTTCGTTGATGACCCAGTTCGCGGCGGTCTTGCCGTCGCGCCCGCGGGCGACCTCTTCGAAGTAGGCCGCCGATTCCACATCGGCCGTGAGGACGGATGCATCGTATTCCGTCATCCCGAACTCCGTCACAAAGCGTTCGCGCTTGGTATCGGGAAGTTCGGGAAGCGAGGCGGCGATATCATCGACCCACGCTTGTTCGATCTCGAGCGGGAGAAGATCGGGGCAGGGGAAGTAGCGGTAGTCGTGCGCCTCTTCCTTCGAGCGCATCGATCGGGTTTCGCCCTTGTCGGGGTCATAGAGCCGGGTTTCCTGATCCACGGTGCCGCCGCCTTCAATGATGCGGATCTGGCGGCGGGCCTCGTATTCGATCGCTTGCTGGATGAAGCGCATGGAGTTCATGTTCTTGATTTCACAGCGAGTGCCGAGGATCGAGTGGTCGCCGGTTTCCTGGAAGCGTTCGTAGTCGCCCGGGCGGCAGACCGATACGTTTACGTCGGCACGAAGATTGCCGTTCTGCATGTTGCCGTCGCAGGTTCCGAGGTAGCGCATGATCTGGCGAAGCTTGCCGACATAGGCCGCTGCCTCTTCCGGCCCGCGGATATCGGGACGGGAGACGATTTCCATCAGCGCGACGCCGGTGCGGTTGAGATCGACGAAGGACATGTTCGGATCCATGTCGTGGATCGACTTGCCGGCATCCTGTTCGAGGTGAATGCGTTCGATCCGTACACGCCGCGCAACGCCCGGCCCCATGTCGACCAGCACTTCGCCCTCGCCGACGATCGGATGATAAAGCTGGCTGATCTGATAGCCCTGGGGCAGGTCGGGATAGAAGTAGTTCTTGCGGTCGAAGGCCGAGCGCAGGTTGATTTCGGCATTCAACCCGAGCCCGGTGCGCACCGCCTGAGCCACGCAGAATTCGTTGATGACCGGAAGCATGCCGGGCATTGCCGCATCGACGAATGAGACGTTGAAATTCGGCTCGGCGCCGAAAGCCGTGGAGGCGCCGGAAAACAGCTTGGCTTTCGAGGCAACCTGGGCGTGGACTTCCAGACCGATCACAAGCTCCCAGTCATGCTGGGCGCCCTGAATGACTTTGGGTTTAGGTGCCTCGTAGGTCAGGTCGAGCATGGCGGTTGCATCCCTTCAGATCCGCCGGTGGTTCTAGGGGAGGAGGCAAAGCGCGGCAAGGGTGGAACAGTCTTGGTCGGCGCACGTTGACAGGGGGACACCGGCTATTTCGCCGGGACGCCAAACAGGAGATTACAGATGCCTAATATCGACCAGTCGAAGATACTTATCCTGTCGACCAACGGGTTCGAACAGTCGGAGCTGGAATTCCCCCGCGATCAGCTTCGCGCCAAGGGCGCGACGGTTCATGTGGCAACACCGGACGGTGCCGAGATCATGGGCTGGGATGGCGACGATTGGGGCCGGCCCGCCGAAGCCGATCTTGCGCTGTCGGCCGCCAGCGTCGACGATTACGATGCGCTTGTGCTGCCGGGTGGGCAGATCAATCCGGACCTTCTGAGGGTGAATGACGGCGCGATCGAATTGATCAGGGCCTTCGTCAACGAAGGCAAGATTGTTGCCGCGATCTGTCATGCGCCGTGGCTTCTTGTCGAGTCCGGTGTTGCGGAGGGCCGCGAGATGACCTCGTACCATTCGATCAAGACCGATGTTCAGAATGCCGGGGCCCATTGGGTGGATCAGGAGATTGCCATTTCGAACGGCATCATCACGAGCCGTAGTCCCGAAGATCTGAAGGCCTTCGTGTCGAAGATCGTTGAGGAAGTCGAAGAAGGAAAGCACGCCCGCGACGCGGCGTAACTTTGCCTATCGAAAAAACTGTATGCGCCCGGGCCTTTGCTTCGGGCGCTTCTCTTTGTAGCGTCTGGCGCGGTGCGGGGTGTGCACAAGGACCCTTGAATGAAAAACGTGATGAAACGCGTCGGTTTGCTGGCAGCCCTTCTTCTATCCGTGTCATGTTCAATTCCCGAAAATGAAGCGCCCGAGGCGTCGGGTGGTGTCGTGGCGCGCTGGGATCACCTGCCGCGCGGTGAAACCTGGACGCGTGCGGCGCTCGAGGCGCTCGACGGGCCGGGGCAGACGCTGGCCCTGACCACCCCTTCGGATATCGATGTCTGGTGCCCTGGGTACGAGACCGCTTCGATCGACGGGCGGAAGGCCTTCTGGGTTGGTCTGGTATCAGCACTTGCGAAGCACGAAAGTACCTGGCGTCCCGAGGTTTCGGGCGGGGAAGGGCGGTGGCACGGACTTCTGCAGATTTCTCCGGGCACGGCACGGGGATATGGCTGCGCGGCCACTGATGCGTCGGCCCTGAAGAACGGGGCTGCCAATCTGCGGTGCGGGTTGCGGATCATGGCCGTTACCGTTCCACGCGACGGCGTGGTTTCACGCGGCGGGCGCGGTGTGGCGGCCGACTGGGGGCCGTTTCATCAGGCGAACAAGCGTGAGGACATGATCGCGTGGACACGCCAATTGCCGTCCTGTCGAACGTAAATCAGCAAACCTGCCTGAAAATTCAGATGTTACGCTTCCGACGGCGCAAGACCGCGAACGATCCAAGCCCAGCCAGGATCAGCGGAAGGGATGCCGGAAGAGGCACCGAAGCAACCTTGTAATCCGGCCCTTCGAGAATCGATTCTGCCGTGTAAATCGATTGTTCTGGCGTTTCGATGAAGACCTGCGGGTTGAACCGGTTCCGGTCGAGACGACCGAACAGGCCGGTCAGGCGAGGTGACGTTTCCGTCAGACTTGGCATGACGCTGAAATCGCGATCGATGAAGCTGTTGAACCTTGTCCGGACCACGGTTTTGACACCGGTTGCCGTGAAATCGCGTCTGTTCACGAAGAAGGAAATCCGGTTTACGAATTCGCCGTCGAGCGTCTCGGTCTCGACCACGGGATCAAGTGTGCCTCTTTCGGCGCGGATTGCCTGAAGTCTCTGCTGCAAGCTGCTGAAGCAGGTGTCCGATCCGCAATCCGTCGCGCTGGCAGCGGACACGGAAACACCCCCAGCGATCACTATCGCAAGGGCGGCGGACCATAGGTTGCGAAATACTTTCGACATCAATTACCCCCAACTCGGTAAGTATAGCCTTTATCGGGTCAGCCTTCAATGTTTTTCCGGTTGGATAGCGGCCGATTCTAAAGGCGTTTTTCGCCTCACGACGCACTTTGGCAGGTCAGTTCCCGAAGAGCGAGCGGCGATAAGGAACTGCGCGAAGTTCAAGCGCGGCGTCGAGGGTGCGCCCGCCCGGCATGCATTGCGGCGGAATGCGCAGGCGGCGACCGTCGCTGAGGTGAATCTTGCCGCGCTGAGAGAAGTCGAAACTTGTGGAGAGAACGGCCTCGCGTATCTCGCCCAGCGGCACGGTGATCTCGTGGTGGCCGGTGTTCCACGCAAGTCTCTTGTCGTTGATCTGCAGGGTGGCGCGCGCGTCGCGGAACACATCCCAAACTGCCGGGCCGGTAACAACCGCAAAGAGCGCGACGATGACCGGATGGGCGTCGACAGCGAAGATCAGCAGAGAGAGGCACAGAAGCGCCGCCGTCACCATGGCGAGGCCAAAGGGGCGACGGGCGCGACGTTCGAAACTGAAGGGCTCAGCCGCCAAGAATGCGCCCCACCATCTCGGTCGTATCGCGGGACAGGTTTGGGGTGGCAGCGATGCGGCGGAGCGCGTCCTGGATCATACCCTGCCGGTCGCCGTCATAGCGCCGCCAGGTTTCGAACAGCGTGGTCATCCGGGCCGCCGTTTGCGGGTTCACCGGGTCGAGACGGATCAGCCAGTCGGCAAGGAAGGCGTAGCCGCGACCGGATGGGTCGTGGAAACCGGCGGCATTGGCGGAAAGCGCGCCGATGACCGAGCGGAAGCGATTGGGGTTTTTCCACTCGAAATCAGGATGTTGTACGAGCGTTTCGGCAACGGTTACGGCAGTTTCGGGGGCGGCTTCCAGAACCTGGAGGGAGAACCACTTGTCCATCACCAGACGGTCGCCGGACCAGCGGCGATAGAAGCGGCTTGCGGCCTCCTTCCCGGTAGAGTTGCCGTGGCGGAGTAGGCAGGCAAGCGCGCCGAGTTCCTCGGTCATGTTGTCGGCCGCGCGGTAGAGCGCCGCGGCCCGGTCGCCCCCGTCGATGCGGTTCAGGAGCCCGAGCGCCGTGAGCCGCAGGGCGCGGCAACCCGCCGCCTTCGGATCGGGGGTGTAGGGGCCGGGGAGGTTCATCGCCTCGTAGATATCGGGCAGGAGGCCAGAGAGGCGTTCGGCGAGCATGAGGGCGACACGTTCGCGGGCCTCTTGGATCGCCGTGGGATCGGGGGTGACACCCGCGTCGGTTAGGGTTTGGGCGAGATCATCCTCGGACGGCAGCCGCAGGGCGAGGGCGCGGAAGGCTGGATCGAGCCCATCATCGCGCAGCATGCGTTCGAGCGCGTCGAGATAAGCCGGGCCAGGCGCCGCGCCATCGGTGAGCATTGCCGTCAGAACATCCTTGGCGAGCTGGCGGCCCGCCTCCCACCGGTTGAACGGGTCGGTGTCATGGGCAAGAAGGAAGGCGCGTTCTTCCGCGTTCGTTTCGCGTTTCAGAATGACCGGGGCCGAGAAGTTTCTGAGGATCGAAGGGATCGGGCGCGCATCGAGGCCGTCGAAGGTGAAAGTCTGAGCGGGTTCCGTCATTTCGAGAATCGTGGTCGGCACGATTTCGCGGCCGTCGGGAGCAAGAAGGCCGGTGGCGATCGGGATCACCATGTGGCGCTTGTCGGGCTGCCCGGGCGTTGGAGGCGTTTCTTGTTCGAAATGAAGGCTGTAGGTTCCGTTGTTGAATTCTTCCCGGACAGTCAGGTGCGGCGTGCCTGCCTGGGAATACCATTCGGCAAAATGGGACAGGTCACGGCCGGTGGCGTCTTCGAACACGCGGATCCAATCCTCGATGGTGGCCGCATCGCCGTCGTGGCAATCAAAGTACAGGTCGAGCGCCTTGGCGTAGCCCGCATCGCCGACGAGCGTTTTCAGCATGCCGATCAGCTCGGCCCCCTTCTCGTAGACCGTAGCGGTGTAGAAGTTGTTGATCTCGACGAAGCTGGCCGGTCTTACCGGGTGCGCGAGCGGTCCGCCATCTTCGCGGAATTGGCGGCCGCGAAGTTGAAGTACGTCGTCTATCCTTTTGACAGAATGAGATCTTTGATCGCCAGAAAACTGTTGATCGCGGAATACGGTAAGACCTTCCTTCAGGCAAAGTTGGAACCAGTCGCGGCAGGTGATGCGGTTGCCGGTCCAGTTGTGGAAGTATTCGTGGGCGACGATCCCTTCGATCATCTCAAAGTCGCGGTCGGTTGCGGTCTCCGGACTGGCGAGAACATACTTGGAGTTGAAAATGTTCAAGCCCTTGTTCTCCATCGCCCCCATATTGAAGTCGTCCACGGCGACGATGTTGAAAACGTTCAAGTCGTATTCCCGTCCATAGACCTCTTCATCCCAGCGCATGGAGCGTTTGAGAGCGTCCATGGCATAGGCGCAGCGGGCTTCATCGCCGGGACGGACCCAGACATTGAGTGCGACAGGTCGGCCCGAAGCCGTCGTGAAGCTGTCTTCGTGGGCCACGAGATCGCCGGCCACGAGGGCGAAGAGATAGGCGGGTTTCGGCCATGGATCGTGCCATTCGGCCCAGCCTGCGCCGGAGGCGCCAGGATTGCCGTTCGAGAGAAGAATGGGGCAATTCCCCTCGATCCGTACTGTGAAGGGGGCCATCACATCGGGGCGGTCGGGATAGTAGGTGATCTTGCGAAAGCCTTCGGCCTCGCACTGGGTGCAGTACATGCCGTTCGACATGTAGAGCCCTTCGAGGGCGGTGTTGGCGGAGGGATTGATTTCAACCTCCGCCTCCCAGGTGAACGGGGCGTCGGGAGCGGTGCAAGTGATTCCCCCTTCGGCTTGGGTGGGTGAGACCTCGGCCCCGTCGATGCGGGTGGAAATACGCGTGAGGCCCTCGCCGTGAAGAAAGAAGCGACGATCCTCTGTCGCGGGGTTCGGCCGGAACGCGATGCGGCTGATGACGCGGGTCCGCTCCGGATCAAGCCTGACGGTCAGGTGCACCTCGTCGATCAGATAGGCGGGCGGCGTGTAATCTGAGAGAAATACGGCCTTCGGCGCGGCGTCTTTCATCGGGTTGTCGTCCTTGGAGTATGGATGCTCGGGTGGCGTCGACGGACGGTATTATTCTGGCCTGCCGCGTCAAGCCGGGTTGGCCGGCATTGATCAGGAGCAGCGTTAGGATAGGTCCGACGGGATGGCAGTGCATGGGGAGAGGCCGGGGGACATGGGTAAGATGCGACGGAAGGCGGACCTGCCGGAAAAGACCTGTGAGCGCTGCGGGCGGCCATTCGTCTGGCGAAAGAAGTGGGCGAAGGTCTGGGAAGAGGTTCGCTATTGCTCGGACCGGTGCAGGCGTCAGCGTTAAGCGTAATTGGTAAGGTAAATGAACCAAATTGGTTGCCAGCGGCCATATCGCGCCCTAGAAACCCCGCATACCACCGCATACGAGCAGGGACGCCATGAGCACTACCGAGATCGCAGGTCTGACCGTTGCAACCGTTCTGAAGGATTTCATCGAGACTGAGGCGCTGCCCGGTACCGGTGTAACGCCGGAAGCCTTCTGGAAAGCCTTCGCGGATCTCGACCGGGACTTAGGCCCTCGGAATGCCGCCTTGCTGAAACGGCGGGAAGAGCTTCAGTCGCAGATCGACGAGTGGCATCTGAAACGGCAGAACCAGCCGCACGATCACGAGGCCTACAAGGCGTTCCTGTACGACATCGGTTATCTTGTGCAGGAGGGCGAAGCGTTCGAGATCGAGACAGCCGATACCGACCCGGAATTCGCGAGCGTTGCCGGCCCGCAGCTTGTGGTGCCGATTACCAATGCGCGCTACGCGCTCAATGCCGCCAATGCGCGGTGGGGGAGCCTTTACGACGCTTTCTATGGAACCGACGCGATCGGAAGCCCGGCGCCTTCGGGGGCCTATGACCGGGGCCGGGGTGCACGGGTCGTCGCGAGGGTTCGGGTGTTTCTGGACGAGGCGTTTCCGCTTCAGGGCACGAGCCATGCTGATGCGCGGCGCTATCACGTGCATAACGGCCAGCTTCTGGTCGATGACCTGCCGCTCTTGGAGCCCGCGAAATTCGTCGGCTATCGCGGCCATTCCCGCGCGCCTGACGCGGTGCTTCTGAAGAACAACGGGCTGCATGTGGAGCTTGTCTTCGATCGCACGAGCGCGATCGGCGCGCGGGATCAATGTGGGCTGGCCGACGTTCGGCTGGAGGCGGCCGTCTCTGCGATCATGGATTGCGAGGATTCGGTCGCCTGCGTCGATGCCGAGGACAAGGTGCTGGCCTATCGCAACTGGCTTGGCCTGATGAAGGGCGATCTTGAGGACACCTTTGAGAAGGGGGGCGAACAGGTGACGCGCCGCCTCAGCCCGGATCTCGTTTTCACAGCGCCGGGCGGTGGCGAGGTGACGGTGAAGGGCCGCGCGCTGATGCTTGTGCGGAACGTGGGGCATCTGATGACGAACCCTGCCGTGCAAGGCGCGGAGGGCGAGGTTTTCGAGGGCCTGATGGACGCGATGGTGACGACACTGATCGCGATGCACGACCTGAAGAAGATCGAAGGCCTACGGAATTCGGTCACCGGATCGGTATATGTGGTGAAGCCGAAGATGCACGGCCCCGACGAGGTGGCTTTCACGGATGCAATCTTCACTCACGTGGAGGCGGCGCTAGGCCTGCCGCAATATACCGTCAAGATCGGGATCATGGACGAGGAGCGCCGCACGAGCGTGAACCTCAAGGAATGCATTCGAGCAGCGAAGCATCGTGTGGCGTTCATCAACACCGGTTTCCTCGACCGGACCGGGGACGAACTTCATACCTCGATGGAGGCGGGGCCATTCAGCCGCAAGGACTTCATCAAGCGGAAATCGTGGATCACCGCGTACGAGAACCGAAACGTCGATATCGGCCTTGAATGTGGCCTGTCCGGCAAGGCGCAGATCGGCAAGGGCATGTGGGCGATGCCGGATCAGATGGCTGCGATGCTGGAGACGAAGATCGAGCATCCGAAAGCGGGCGCAAACTGTGCCTGGGTGCCGTCGCCTACGGCGGCGACGCTCCATGCGCTGCATTATCACAAGGTCGATGTCTTCGCGGTGCAGAAGAAGCTGCGCGCTGGGGGACGGAGGGCGCATGTGGACGGGCTTCTGGATATTCCGCTGGCGAGTTTTCGGAAATGGAGCCGCGAACAGATATTGCGCGAGGTGGAAAACAACGCACAGGGCATTCTTGGTTACGTGGTGCGTTGGATCGATCAGGGGATCGGCTGTTCCAAGGTGCCCGACATCAACGATGTGGGCCTGATGGAAGATCGTGCGACCTGCCGCATCTCGGCCCAGCACATCGCGAACTGGCTGCACCACGGGGTGGTGAGCCGCGACGAGGTTGAAGGTGTTCTGAGGAAGATGGCCGAGGTGGTGGATCGCCAGAATGCCGGCGACCCGGTCTATGAGCCGATGGCGCCGGGATTTGATGGTGTGGCGTTCCGGGCAGCGTCGGACCTTGTTTTTGAAGGACGCACGCAGCCTTCGGGCTATACCGAGCCAATTCTGCATGCCCGCCGCCTTGAAAAGAAATCTGCCTGAGGAGAGACGCCCATGGCCGAGATCAGCCTGACCCGCGCCCGTAAGATCATTCGCCAGACCCTGCAGAAGGGTCGCGAGATGGAGTTGAAGCCCCTGTCGGTGGTCGTTCTCGACAGCGGCGGGCATGTAAAAGCGTTCGAACGCGAGGACGGGGCGAGCCCCGGACGGTTCCAGATTGCCCATGGCAAGGCTTACGGCGCGATTATGTTGGGCATGGCGGGCACGGCGCAGATGGCGCGTGCCGAGCAGCAGGCCTATTTCATGGGGGCGATCAACGGGCTTTACGGCGGCCAGGTGGTTCCGGTGCCCGGGGGCGTTTTGATCCGCGATGCGCGTGGCGCAGTGGTGGGCGCGCTGGGAGTGACGGGCGATACGTCAGACAACGATGCCGCCGCTGCCGCGCATGGGATCGAGTCTGCCGGGCTGACGCCTGAAATTTAGGCACCTGCCGCCCTGCACATCGGCCTGTGCACGAGATGGCCTTTTTTTCGCCGGACGGCGCGCATATACCCGCGTGGAAGCCCGAGAATAAAGGTAAAGGATGGCACGTCCCGTCGTCGGTATCATCGGCAACAGCAATCTTCTGAATGACGAGTATCCCGTCCATGCGGGCGGGACGATGAACAGTTGCGCCGTGAGCAACGTGGCGCGGGCAATTCCTTTGATCATCCCGCCGGATCCGGCCTTTGTAAGCGTCGAGGAGCTTCTTGAGGTTTGTGACGGGTTCCTCCTGACCGGAGGGCGCCCGAATGTGCACCCCGAGGAATATGGCGAGGACGAGACGGAGGCGCACGGGACCTTCGACCGCAACAGGGATGCGATCACGTTGCCGCTTGTCCGGGCATGCGTGGAGCGGGGCCAACCTTTCTTTGCGATCTGCCGGGGGTTTCAGGAGATGAACGTTGCGATGGGTGGATCGCTTTACCCTGAGATCCGCGAGCTTCCGGGGCGCATGAACCACCGGATGCCGCCGGATGGTACGCTTGAGGAGAAGTTCGAGCTGCGCCACGATGTGCATCTGACCGAAGGCGGGGTTTTTCACAGGCTTCTCGGGTCTACGGTGGTGCGGACGAATTCGCTGCACGGGCAGGGGATCAAGCGGCCCGGGGACCGCATCGTGGTTGATGGCAAAGCCGATGACGGCACCGAAGAGGCGATCTATGTTGATGGGGCGCGGGGCTTCGCGATGGGTGTGCAGTGGCATCCGGAGTGGAATGCGGCCGATGACCCGGTCTCACGCCCGCTGTTCACGGCCTTTGGGGCAGCGGTGGCGGCCTGGTCGGACGGGGAGCGCCCGCGACAGCTTCACGCGGTCTGAGATAGGAACGCCCGTCTCTTCGCGCCGCAAGCAAGGATCATTCCATTCCCTTCCTGCCGCGCGGCAATCCCGCTGGCGCCTGTGTATTTTCCGCTTTCGCAGCCGCGTGCTCAGGGTATATCCGGAGGCCATGAAACGCTCTCGCATCAACGATATCATGGCCGTGGCGGACGAATTGATCCGTAGCCACGGCTTCACCCTGCCACCTTTCGCCTATTGGACGCCCGATGAATTCCGGGCCCGCACGGACGCCAGGCGCATCGTCGAGGCTCGGATGGGCTGGGACATAACCGACTATGGGCAGGGGCGGTTCGATGAGCTTGGCCTGTTCCTCTTCACTCTCAGGAACGGCAGCCTTGCCGATCTCGAGCGGGGCCGGGGGATGGTTTATGCCGAGAAGCTTCTGATTTCGCGACAGGATCAGCTGAGCCCGATGCACACCCATGTCATCAAATCCGAGGACATCATCAACCGTGGCGGAGCGACGCTTGCGGTCGAACTGTTCGGGTCGGACGATGCGGGCAATTTCGCGGAGGACCGGGGAGGGCGCGTATTGTGCGACGGAATCGAGCGGACATTCGCGGCGGGAGAGGTTTTGAAATTCGCACCGGGGGAAAGCGTGACGCTGATGCCCGGCGACTGGCACGCCTTCTGGGGCGAGGGGGGCGATGTGCTGATCGGTGAAGTATCGACAGTGAATGACGATGTGACCGACAACATCTTTCGTGAGCCGATCGGACGGTTTTCCGAGATCGAGGAAGACACGGCACCTGCGCATCTTCTGGTCAGCGACTACGATACCTGGCTCAGGGCAGGATGAGGCTCAGGCCATCCGCTCAAGAATAATCGTGAGGAAGAGGCCGAGAAGGCCGAAGGCGATGCCGAAGCCCGCCGCGTATTGCGCCATGTCGGCGCGCGTGCCTTCGCGCTTCTTTGCGAGCCACGCGCCGTAGCTGCCGCCCAGAACCACACCTGCGAGAACGATCATGAGCCCTGTATCCTGTCGGGGGCGAGGGCAGCGATTTCGCTGTAGCGGGCGCGCACCTCTGCGTCTGAGCCAAAGCCATAGCGCGCCCAGCCCAGTGCGTCTTCGCGCACTTTTCGGGCCGTGGCTTTGTCGCCCTTCAGTTCGAGCGCCTCGGCCTTGACCATCATGAGCGTCGACAGAAGTGCCGCATTCTCTGCCCGGGCGACGGGGCGAAGGTTCCGGTCCACGATGTCGATGGCGATATCGGCCTGTCCGGCGGAAAGTGCAAATGCCGCAAGCTGCATCGCGACATGGGCGGCATGCAGATCGGTCGAGGTGCTTTGCCGGTAGACGGAGCCCGATTGCAGAAATGCCGCCATGGCGAGTTCCGGTTCGGCCACGATGGAGAGCCGGCCGAGGGCGTAGAGAGAGAAGCCGGCGCGCGCATCGGTCCAGCCTTGGGCCTGGGCGATTTCGACGGCCTGCCTTGCGGCGAGGCGGCGGCGCGAGGGAGGCGTGCGCGGCCCGAGGGCCGTTTCGATAGCGTTGATCCAGGTGCGGGGGGTTGCGGTGCCGACGCCGTCGGGGGCATTCCGGCCCGCCGGGTTCAGCCGGTCGAGGATACCCGGTAGCCGCACGGCGACCTCGGCCCGGGTCATGCCGGAACGGAGTTCCGTGGCGTAGAGCGTGCGCAGGACGAGCATGTCGAACCCTGTAAGCACGGTATGGAAATTGTCGTCGTTGAAGACGGAATCGGACAGGCGATAGAGATCGTTGAGTGGCCCGATGGCCTGGGCCAGTTCCTCATGCAGGCAATCGCGGATTTCCTGGGGGCTGACGTCGCCCGGGAGGAAAATCGCCATCTTTTCGCGCAGTTCCAAGGTTGTCCAGTCAAGCTGTGCGGAGCGCCGATTGCGGCGGAATTCGCCCCAGGACGTCATGCGGGGTACGACGAAACAGGCCGCCTGCGGGACCGCGCGCTGCAGATCGCTGCGGGACAGGACTTCGATGGTTATGGAGGCGGGATCTTTCGGGCCGACCTTCGAGATGTCGATTCCGGCCTCGCGACGCAGCCGAACCAGAAGCCGGTCAAGGTCGGCATGGAGGTAGGGCGGGGCGCGGCCCACGACGCGCACGGTGATCGGCCCCTCGAACCGCGAGAAGATCGGCAGTTCGCGACCGCTTTCAAGCCGGAACGTCAGATCGAGGATGTCGGTCTCGATCGAGCGGTTGGAGCGTGCGGGCCGATCGGAATGGGGCGGGCCGAATTGCTTCATCGGCGGAAGTGCGATGGCATCAGGCGCGAGGCGCTCGACCGGCGCATTGGCGGAAGGCGTTGCGCAGGCGGCGAGGGCGAAAAGCGTCAGGAGGGCGAGGGCTCGGATCATGAGGCGCGCTCGTACTTGATGAAGGGGGTGACGCGACCGATCCGGTCGTAGAGCTGCCGGGCGGTCTCGTTGAAATCCTGGGTCAGCCAGTAGACAGAGGGTGCGCCATGCGCGTCGGCGGCGGCATAGACCGCCTCGATCAGCGCCCGGCCCACGCCGGTGCCGCGCACCGATGGATCGGCATAGAGATCCTGAAGGTAGCAGACATCCTCCTCCCGCCAGCCGTGGCGGTGGAAGAGGTAATGGGTGAGCCCGACAGGCGTGCCGCCGATCTCGGCGATAAGGCAGTGGAAATCTCGCGGATCGTCGCCGAGGAGGCGTTCGAAGTAGGTGTCGTAGATTTCGTCCGGCCGCGCGGTTTCGTAGAATGCGAGATAGGCGTGCCAAAGCGCACCCCATGCTGCCCGGTCTTCACGGACAAGGGGGCGCACGATCACCGCCATGGGGCGGCCCCACGGATGGAATAGCAGAGCGTCATCCCGAGATTGGTAGCCTCACGCGACGCAGGCGACAACGGTCCTGTCACGGCAGGAGCAAAGCGAGCGAAATCAGTGACAAAACGGTCGAAACGAAGATCGTCTTGGCGATGGTCCCGGTGGGCACAGCATATTGTGTCGCGATCACGAACGGCATGGCGCCGCAGGGCCCGGCGGCGGCGAGGATCAGAATTGCGTGATCGAGGCTCTCACGGGGGACGTCCACCGAGCCGAAGCCCCACCAGACGAGTCCGGGCATAAGGAGAAGCTTTGCGGCCGATACGCTCCAGCACGGCAGGCGGATGGGCCAGATCGGGGCCGCCGTCAGCGTGATGCCGAGGGTGAAAAGCGCCACGGGCGCTGCCGTGCCCCCCGCGAAGTCGAGAAACGTCCAGATGCCGGCTGGCGCGTTCGGCCCCAAGACGCCCAGCAGCAACCCCAGGGGGACCGCATAGACGAATGGATTGGAGGAAAGCCGCCGGATCGCGCCGCGTAGGCCGCCGTCACCAGTGATGAGTTCGGTGAGAAAGACCGATCCACAAAACAGCACGATCCCGTCCAGCACCATCATACCAGCCATCCCGCTACGGGCGTCGGGGTAGAAGCGTTCTGCTATCGGCAGGACGAAAAGGATGTGGTTCGCGAAGACAGCGGTCATACCGAGAAGCAGGGCTTCGCCTTTTTCGCGCCGGAAGACGGAACGCATAATGCAAAAAATCAGAGCGTAGACCAGAAGCTCTGCTGCCAGGTAGATCAGCGCGGGCGTCCACCAGATTTCGCCGGGCTGCGCGCTGCCGATCACGGACATGACGAGGGCAGGGACGGCGACAAAGAACGTGTAGCGGTTGATCGAGCGCGCGTCTTCGAGCGCCAGCAATCCACGCAAGGTCAGGAAGTAACCCGCAACGGGCACGGCGAAGATCGGGAGAATCGGATCGGCGAGGGAGGATAGCACCCTAGCTGCGGCCCCGGTTCATGAACGCGAGGCGTTCGAAGAGGTGTACGTCCTGCTCGTTCTTCAGAAGTGCACCATGAAGCTTCGGCAGGAGCGACCCGCCCTCGGCCCTGAGATCTTCGGGATCGAGATCCTCGGCGAGAATCAGTTTCAGCCAATCGAGGACTTCGGAGGTCGAGGGTTTCTTCTTCAGGCCCTGGACATCGCGGACTTCAAAGAATTGTGTAAGCGCAGCGGTCAGAAGGCGGGGTTTGATGCCCGGAAAGTGCACCTCGACGATCGCCCGCATCGTTTCCATGTCCGGGAACCGGATGTAGTGGAAGAAGCAGCGGCGCAGGAACGCGTCGGGCAGTTCTTTTTCGTTGTTCGATGTGATGATGACGATCGGGCGCTGGCGGGCCGCGACGGTCTCGCCGGTTTCATAGACGTGGAACTCCATCCGGTCGAGTTCCTGCAAAAGGTCGTTTGGGAACTCGATATCGGCCTTGTCGATCTCGTCGATCAGCAGCACCACTTTCCTGTCGGCCTCGAAGGCCTGCCAGAGTTTGCCCTTGCGAATATAGTTTCTGACGTCGTGAACGCGCTCGTCGCCGAGTTGGCTGTCGCGCAGGCGCGATACCGCATCGTATTCGTAAAGCCCCTGCTGCGCGCGGGTCGTGGACTTCACGTGCCATTCCACCAGGTCGAGACCAAGCGAAAGCGCCACCTGTCGGGCAAGTTCCGTCTTGCCGGTTCCGGGTTCGCCTTTCACGAGAAGCGGGCGCTCCAGCGTGACGGCCGCGTTCACTGCAATTATGAGATCGCGGGGCGCAACATAGGCCTCCGTGCCGGAGAATTGCATGAGATTTCAACGGTCCTTCAGGGATGAGTTCCTGACAACCTATCCCGCGGGGCGATTGCCATCAATATGCCGAGATCGGGGCGTGACAACGCCATGACCTTGCGGTATGTCCCCGCGAAAGGAGGCGCGGATGAGTGAAATTAGTCCGACCGCGAACGCCGCCAATAAAAAGGGAACTGGAATGAAGGCTGAGGTTTTCTTGCCCGACTCATATCGTCCGGCCGAAGACGAACCATTCATGAACGAGCGCCAGTTGGAGTTTTTCCGTCGTGAGTTGCTACGTCAGAAACAAGATCTTCTGAGCGAATCGAAGAATACCATTGCCGGACTTCAGGACGGCACACGCAACATCCCTGACATTGCCGACCGCGCGAGCGAAGAGACGGACCGGGCGCTTGAGCTTCGGATCCGTGATCGTCAGCGCAAACTGGTGGCCAAGATCGATGCGGCGCTTCGCCGGATCGACGAAGGCGAATTCGGCTATTGCCAGGACACCGGAGAGCCGATTTCTCTGAAACGGCTAGTGGCCCGTCCGACGACAACCTTGAGCCTCGAGGCGCAGGAACGTCACGAGCGCCGTGAGAAGGTTCATCGCGACGACTGAGTATTGCTGACTGCTCCACCAAGAGAGCAGCGACCCCGGTTAGGGGAGGAGGAGGGGCACCGAAACCAGCGGGTTTCGGTGCTCTTTTTTGTTGTGTCGCGGGATTGCCGGGGCGCGGATTCTCTGGCAGCGCTAGGGTTATCGGTTCGGGGGACCGGGTGTGACACTGGCAGAGCGCGAAATTTCGGTAGTGGGCGGCGGTGTGGCCGGGCTGGCCGTGGCGCGCGCCTGCGCCGTGCGGCGTGCACTGGTCACGCTGACTGAGCAGGCACCCGAGATCAAGGAGGTTGGGGCAGGGCTTCAAATCAGCCCGAACGGGTATCGTGTTCTTCATGCGCTGGGCCTCGCGCTGCCGTTTCGGGCCATTGCCCTGAAGGCCAACGGTGTGGTCTTGCGAAAGGGAAGATCGGGGCGCGAAGTTCTGAAGATCGACCTGAGCGGTGCCGAGGTGCCCTATCATTTTGTGCATCGGGCGGATCTTATCCAGCTTTTGCTGGACGGGGCGCGTTCGGCGGGTGTGCAGATTCTCCTGGATACACGGACTGAGCCGGGGGATGCGCCCGGGCTGACGATCGCGGCAGACGGGCTTCATTCCGAGTTTCGCGCGCGAATCGAAGGCGGGCCGCGGGAGCCGAAATTCACCGGACAGGTGGCCTGGCGGGCTGTTATTCCCGAGGATCCGTCGGCACCTCCGGTTGCAGAGGTCTTCATGGGCCCCGGGCGGCACCTCGTGAGCTATCCGCTAAGGGGCGGTCGGCGAAACATCGTTGCGGTGGAAGAACGGACAGGCTGGGTTCCCGAGACCTGGCACAAGGAAGACGACCCTGACCATTTAAGAGAGGCGTTCGCGCGTTTCGGCGGCCCCGTGCGCGACTGGCTGGACCGGGTGGAACAGGTGAACCTTTGGGGTCTGTTCCGGCATCCGGTTGCCAAGAGGTGGTTCGATGACGGTGCGGTTTTGGTGGGCGATGCGGCACATCCGATGCTGCCGTTCCTAGCACAGGGCGCGAACATGGCGCTCGAGGATATCTGGGTGGTGGCGGATCGCCTTGAGCGGATGGATCAGGACGCAGCGCTCGCCTCCTACCGCAAGGCGCGGCGGGCGCGGGTTAGCCGTGTGGTTAAGGTCAGCCTGTCGAATGCACGAAATTATCACCTGAGATCGCCACTGGCCGAGGCGGCGCATGTGGCGCTGAGGGTGAACACCGCGCTGAATCCCCGATCTACGCTGGGCCAGTTCGATTGGCTTTACGGCCACGACGTGACAGCGGCGCGCTGAACAGCGCGCCCTCGCCAAGCTGCGACACACTGTCAGCCCAAGTTTCCGACTGATTTAGTCAGGATGATCTTGACGGCCCTGAAAATATATCTGAGTAATCCACTAGGATTTAATCATGACAGTCAGGGAGACACCCATGTCCTGCCGAAATTGCCTGGTGCTCAGCGCTGCCGTTGCAGCAACCTTGTTCGGGGCCGTCGCGCCCGCTGCTGCTGAAGGCGAGCTCAACCTCTACTCGTCGCGTCATTACGATACCGACGAGCGGCTCTACTCCGATTTTACCGAGCAGACCGGGATCACAATCAACCGGATCGAGGGTAATGCCGATGAGCTGATCGCGCGAATGACGGCTGAAGGGGCAAACAGCCCGGCCGATATTCTTCTGACGGTCGACACATCGCGGCTACATCGTGCGAAGGAAGCGGGGCTTTTGCAGGCCGTCGAATCCGACATTCTGGAGGATCGCATCCCTGGCAATCTGCAGGACGAAAGCAACCAGTGGTTCGGCTTTTCGCAGCGTGCGCGGGTGATCTTCTACGCTAAGGACCGGGTCGAGAACCCGCCGCTGTCGATGGCCGATCTCGCTGACCCGGCCTATGAAGGCCAGATCTGCATTCGCTCTTCCTCGAACGTCTATAATCAGACGCTTCTGGCGGCAGTGATCGAGCACATGGGTGAGGAGAAGGCCACCGAATGGGCGGCCGGCGTGAAGAACAACATGGCCCGTGATCCGCAGGGCGGGGATACCGACCAGCTTCGCGGTATCGTTTCCGGTGAATGTGACATCGCGGTGTCGAACACTTATTACTTCGCGCGGGCAATCCGCACGGATGTCGAGGGACTGAGCGACAGCCTCGACCAGATTGGATGGATCTTCCCCGACCAGAATACGGTCGGCGCGCATATGAACCTGTCGGGCGGTGGCATTGCGGCCCATGCGCCGAACCGCGAGAACGCGGTGAAGTTCCTCGAGTACCTCGCTTCGGATCAGGCGCAGGAATATTTCTCCGCCGGGAATGACGAGTACCCGGCCGTTCCCGGTGTAGCTCTGGCCCCGTCGGTGGCGCAGCTAGGCTTCTTCAAGCCCGATGACGTGGATCTTTCGGCCGTGGCGCAACACCTCTCGGCAGCCCAGAAGATCTTCAACCAGGTCGGGTGGGAGTGACGGGCCTCTGACAAAAATGCGAGATACGTGACTCTTCAAACCCCTTCCTGAGCACGTATTTTCCTGGCCCCGGAGCATCGACTTCGGGGCCTCTTTTATTTGGGATCAGGAAAGTTCGGGCGCCATCCCTGTTTCGGCGGCATTCGGCCTGTGGCCCAGGCCCCGGCAGACCAGTATCACCGGCAGAAGCCCGACTGCGGCAATTACGAGAGACGGAACCGCCGCCCCTGCGAGCCGTTCGTCTGAGGCGAGGCGATAGGCCTGTACCGCCAGCGTGTCGAAGTTGAACGGGCGCATGATCAGCGTCGCCGGAAGTTCCTTCATCACGTCGACGAACACGATAAGCGCCGCGGTCAGGACCGAGGGACGCAGGATCGGCAGATGCACGCGACGAAGCATCGCGCCGGGGCTCGATCCCAGTGTTCGCGCGACGGCATCCATGTTGGTGTGGATCGATGCCTGACCGCCGTCATATGCGTTAAGGGCGGCGGCCATGAACCGGACCATGTAGGCGATGACGAGAAGCCAGATCGATCCGGTGATCAGAAGGCCGGTCTTGACCCCGAAAGTGCCCTGCATGAAGGCATCGAGGGCGTTGTCGAAGGCGGCGAAGGGCACCAGCAACCCGACCGCGATCACGCCCCCCGGCACCGCGTAGCCGATCCGTGCGATATGGGCCGCGCCATTCGATACAGGCCCCGGGGTCAGCCGCTGGTTGAAGCCGATCAGGATTGCTGCGAGGACGGTCAGGAGGGCGGCGGCGCCTGCAAGGGTCACCGAATTGCGAATGAAGCCGAGGTAGCGGGGGGACAGAAGATCCTGCCCCGAACCGATCGCCATTTCCGCCAGCACGACAACCGGCAGGATAAAGCCAAACAGAACGGGCAGGGCGCAGAGGACGATCGCCCCCGCGGCACGCGTGCCGGTGAGGTGCGCCGGGGCGAGCCGTTCGAATCGCGCCCCGGCCCCGTGGTGGCGGGCCGCGCCCCGGCTGATCCGTTCCAGCATTGCGAGGAGCAGCGCGAAGGCCAGCAGCGCCAGGGCGAGCTGAGCCGCGCCCGATCGGTCGGCGAGAGAGAACCAGGACGTGTAGATGCCGGTCGCAAACGTCTGGACGCCGAAATAGGCGACCGTGCCGAAGTCGGCGATCGTCTCCATCACCGCCAGAAGTGCTCCGCCTGCGATGGCAGGTCGTGCCATGGGCAGGCTTACGCGAAAAAACGCGCCCCAGGCGGAACGGCCGAGCGCCCGGGCGGCGAGGTACGCGGTTGCTGATTGCTGCAGAAATGCGGCTCGGGCGAGGAGGTAGACGTAAGGGTAGAGGACGAGGGTAAGCATCGCCGCGGCGCCGGGCAGTGAGCGGACCTCTGGGAACCAGTAGTCGCGGGGGCCCCAGCCGGTCAGATCCCTGAATGTCGTCTGGACGATCCCGGGATGGTCGAGCAGATCGGTATAGGCATAGGCCAGCACGTAGGCGGGGAAGGCAAGCGGCAGAGCAAGGCCGATCTCGAACAGGCGGACGCCGGGAAAGCGCGTCATCGTCACAAGCCAGGCGGCGCCAGTGCCGATCAGGACAGTGCCGGCGGAGACAAGAATGACAAGCGCACCAGTGGCCATCGCATAGCGGCCGAGCACCGTCTCGATCAGGTGGGACAGCGTATCGGTGCCCCCCAGCAGAGCGGCGAGCGCAACGGCGACCATGGGTAGAAGGCAAAGCGCGCCTGACAGAAGCGCCCCGGCTTTCAGCGCGGCCGGAAGCCAGCGTACGGGGCGATTCAGAGCGGAAGCCTTGGCCGTGCTAGCCATCGCTAGCGTCGAGCGCGGCGATGATGCCGCCGAAATCTGCCGCCTTCAGCGACGCGCCGCCGACGAGCGCACCGTCGACATCGGCGACGGCGAAGATCTCGCCCGCGTTCGACGGCTTGACCGAGCCGCCATAGAGAAGGCGAATGCCACCAGCGACGTCGGCGCCGAAGCGGCTGGACAGTTCGGCACGGATAAACGCGTGGACTTCACCGATTTCTTCGAGCGTGGGCACCTTACCGGTGCCGATCGCCCACACAGGCTCATAGGCGACAACGAGGTTGGCGGCGGTCGCGCCGTCGGGGACGGAGCCGCTCAGCTGCGCGCCGGCGACCGCGAGTGTCTCGCCAGATTCGCGCTCTTCAAGTGTTTCCCCGATGCAGACGACGGCTGTGAGGCCGGCCTCCCAGGCTGCTTCTGTCTTCTCGCGAACCAGCGCATCGGATTCGCCGTGATCGGCCCGGCGCTCCGAATGGCCGAGGATTACGTAGGCGGCGCCGGCGTCGACCAGCATGCCGGCGGCGATATCGCCGGTATGGGCCCCTGATGCGGCCATGTGGCAATCCTGTCCACCGACCTGCACCGCCGACCCGGCGGCCGCATCGGCCATCCGCGAAAGAAGCGTCGCGGGTGGACAGAGCAGGATCTCGCAACCCGCACCGCCGTGGGCACCGATCAGAGCGGTGACCTCGGACAGGGTGGCGCCCGTGCCATTCATTTTCCAGTTTCCGGCGGCAAGTTTACGGCGCATCGCGATACGGCTCCTTCGGGACGGTCTATAGCTACTCCCGGAGTACCGGGTTTCAATCCGAAGAAAAAGGGCTGCCAAACCCTTCATGTGGCCGTAAATATCCCGGGGGAGCCGCCCGACAGGGCGGCGGGGGCAGAGCCCCCGGAAACGAAGCCGATCGACGCTACTTCGACTGCTCGGCGGCGAGTGCGTCCACATCCTTGAACTTGATGGATTCCCCGCAGCCGCAGGCATCTTCGACATTCGGATTGTTGAACTTAAACCCGCTTTCGAGCAAAGACACCTCGTAGTCGATTTCGGTACCGAAAAGGAACATCTGCGCCATCGGCGCGATCATTACCCGCGCGCCGTCCTGTTCGACCACCTCGTCGTGGGGGTCGACCTCGGTCGCGTATTCCATGGTGTATTCCATGCCCGCGCAGCCGCCTTTCTTGACGCCGATCCGCAGGCCCTTGTGGCTGTCGCGCTCCATCAGTTTCGCGATCTGCGCCGCGGCGCGCGGGGTGATGGTGACGGCTTGCTTGCCGGGAATGCCGAACATGGGTGGACTCCGCTGACTCACTGGCAAAATAAGCGCGGCCACCTGAGATTCCAAGTGGATGGTCAGCCGCGCCGCCTGCGCCCGCGCCGTTCGCGCTGCGGACCAGCGGCTGCGTCGCCCGTGCCATCGGTTTCAGAAGAAAACCCACCGAGGGCAGCGGCGATCGCTTCGAGCGACGGCGGGGCGCCCCGGGGCCGCGTCTCCAGCGCCGCGCGCATCTTTTCAAGATGCGCAGGCGTCGTCCCGCAGCATCCGCCGATGATCGTGGCGCCTGCATCGCGGGCCAGTGCCGCGTAGTCGGCCATCAGATCGGGTGTTCCATCGTAGTGAATGTGCCCATCGACGTATTTCGGAATGCCCGCGTTGCCCTTGGCGATGATCGGCCGCTCCGTGCCTGCAGCGGCGAAGCCCAGGACCGTGCGAAGAAGATCGGAGGCGCCGACGCCACAATTCGCCCCAAAGGCAAGGGGCGGAAAATCGAGCTTGTCCACCATGGAAGCCATGTCTGACGAGGTGAGCCCCATCATGGTGCGCCCGGCCGTGTCGAAGCTCATGGTGCCACACCAGGGCATATCGGCGAGCTTCGCCGCTTCTGCAGCGGCCTTGAACTCCTCAGGGGCGCTGATCGTTTCGACCCATAGCACGTCGGCGCCGCCTTCCTTCAGCCCGTCGGCCTGTTCGTGGAACATCTCGACAGCCCGTTCGTGAGTGAGCGATCCCATCGGGGCCATGATCTCGCCCGTCGGCCCCATGGAGCCGGCCACGATCACGGGCCGACCTGCCGCGTCCGCGATTTCACGCCCGATTTCGGCGCCGAGACGGTTCAACTCGCGCACCCGGTCCTGCCCGTCATGCAACTTCAGCCGCGAGGCGTTGCCGCCAAACGTGTTCGTGAGAAAGAGATCAGAGCCCGCATCGACCGACCCCTTGTAGAGCTTTCGGACGTCATCCGGCTTCTCGGCATTCCAGAACTCGGGCGCATCGCCCGAGGAGAGCCCCATATTGAAGAGGTTTGTTCCTGTGGCGCCGTCGGCGAGGATCCAGTCGCGTTCGGCCATCAGGGCGGAAAGTGCGTTTGTCATGTGAGTATCCGGCCAGAGACTAACGTGGCAGGTGCGGGCCCGCCTCGTCAGATGCGGAGTGCCATGGCTGCCTCATGTGAGGCAACCGCATAATTATCATGAAGACCTTGAGGCGAATTAATATTCGCTTGTGGTCAGCCTTCGTCGGCGAGCTGAGCCTTGGCCATCCTGACGCAATCCGCGCGCTTCGAGCGGATCTCTTCCTCAGTCGCGAGATCGCCGAGATCGCCCGCCACCTTCCGGATCACATCATCATGGCCGGCCTCTTCGAAATCGGCCTTGATCACCTCTTTCGCATAGGCATCGGCTTCGTCGCCGGATTTGTTCAGAAGTTCCGCTGCCCAGAGACCGAGGAGCTTGTTGGCGCGCGCCTCTGCCCGAAACTGCATTTCGGCGTCGTGGGCGAACTTGTTTTCAAAGGCGCTTTCGCGATCGTCGAATGTGGTCACGGCGACTCTCCTGGCGTTGGACGTTCATTTTGGCGTTATATGACCGCGCCGCGCGGGGCCTGCAAGGGAGGCAGGTTCGTGATCAGCCCGAAAACCCGCAGGTACGCCCCGAAAACGGCCTTCGTGGGCCACAAATCGGCCCGGAGGCAGAAGCAGAACGGGGGCGGACCCCGCAGAACTGGTGGGGGCCCTTATTTTTGTATTTCGGAAGGAATGGGCCGGTTGGGTCGTACATCCGAACTCAAGACCGTGACAAGTTTCCGCGCACCTCCGGAGAATGCCGTTGCGCGCGCCATCGTGGCGGTGCCGGTCGCCGCGCTTGGGACAGCAGAAGGGCTGACGCGCGAGGACAAGCTGCGTATTGCGCGCCTCTGCGGATTGAGCCCGGTTTTCCATGCACTGGGCCCGGCGCGGACGCACGAAATCATCGATGACTGTGAAAGGGATATCTGCCGGCGTGGTGCGTTGGCAGTTCTGGCGGAAGCACGGGCCGACTTGACGCCCGGGCTTTCGGAGACAGCAATCTTTTTCGCGATCCGGGCCGCATTTGCCGGGAACGGGGCGCGGGGCGATGCATCGGAAAGGTTGGCACTGACGGCGGCCCGCCTCAATCTGCCCGAACCGGTGTTTCGCGCGCTTTATGAAATCACCCGGACCCTGCAGCCGCCTTTCGCCTGAGTGCCGCGCACGATCCTTGCCCGATGGCCCCCGATAAAGTAGAGGTGCCGGCGAACCGCGCGCGGGAGCTGCTCCCTCGCGCAGCTTTTCATTGGAGATACGATGGCACGGCGCAAGAAGGTCTACGAAGGCAAGGCGAAGATCCTTTATGAGGGGCCGGAGCCGGGCACGCTCGTTCAGTACTTCAAGGACGATGCAACCGCCTTCAACGCCCAGAAACGGGATGTGATCGAAGGGAAGGGCGTTCTGAACAACCGCCTGAGCGAGTTCTTCATGAATGGTCTCGCGCAGATCGGAGTGCCGACGCATTTCATCAAGCGGATCAACATGCGCGAGCAGCTTATCCGGTCGGTGGAGATCATCCCGCTCGAGGTTGTGGTGCGGAACTTCGCGGCCGGTTCGATGAGTGAGCGGCTGGGGATCAAGGAAGGCACGCCCCTTCCGCGGCCGATCGTGGAATTCTGCCTGAAGGACGATGCGCTGGGCGACCCGCTGGTGTCGGAAGAGCATATCATCGCCTTCGGCTGGGCGAGCCAGCAGGATCTGGATGACATGGTCGCTCTCGCCTTGCGGGTGAACGACTTCCTGTCAGGCTGCATGCTGGCGGTCGGGATCAAGCTCGTCGATTTCAAGATCGAGATCGGACGGATCTGGGACGGTGACTTCCAGCGGCTGATCGTTGCCGACGAGATCAGCCCTGACAGTTGTCGCCTGTGGGATATCGAGACGGGCCAGAAGCTGGACAAGGACGTGTTCCGGCGCGATCTGGGCTCGCTTGCCGATGCCTATACGGAAGTGGCGCGGCGTCTTGGCGTGCTTCCGACAAACGTGACCCACACGACGAAGCCGACGCTGATCAATTAGCTGACAGTGGTACCCACCGCAGCCGGCGGGACAGTGAGTATTTTTGCCAAAATGAAGGGGCCGGAAACACCATGAAAGCGCGCGTGCATGTCATGCTGAAAGAGGGGGTGCTCGACCCTCAGGGTGAAGCGGTGCGGCACGCGCTGGGTGCGATGGGCTTCGATGGTGTCGAGGGCGTGCGGCAGGGCAAGGTGATCGAACTTGACCTGGCCGACGGTACCTCCGAGACAACCGTGCGGGAGATGTGCGAGAAACTGCTGGCCAACACGGTCATCGAAAGCTACCGCATTGAGCTTGGCTGATGCGGGCGGCGGTTCTTCGGGAATATAACGCCGACCTCGCGCTTGAGGATGTGCCTGATCCGGACTGTCCGGAGGACGGGGTTGTCCTGAAGGTTCTGGCCTGCGGCGTGTGCAGATCCGACTGGCACGGCTGGTCGGGTGAGCATCCCCGCGTGAAGCCCGGGCAGATCGGGGGCCATGAATATGCCGGGGAGGTCGTGGCGGCGGGGCCGCGGGCGACTTACCGGGTGGGTGATCGCGTGGTTGCGCCGTTTATTCTGGCCTGCGGGACCTGTCCGTCCTGCCATTCGGGGCATTCGAACACCTGCCCGAACCAGCGCCTGCCGGGGTTCGTCGAGCCCGGTGCCTTTGCGGAGTACGTGGCGGTGCCGTTCGATCATAACCTCGCCCGGTTGCCCGAAAGCCTGACGCCGACGGTGGCGGCGGGGTTGGGGTGCCGGGTGACGACCGCCTGGCACGCGCTGACCGGGCGGGCGGCCTTGGAGGCGGGCGAATGGCTCGCGGTACATGGCACGGGCGGGATCGGGCTGGCCACGCTGATCCTGGGCCGGGCGCTTGGGGCGCGTGTCGTCGTCGTCGATGTCGTGGAAGAAAAGCTGAGCCATGCCTTGGGGCTAGGCGCGGAGGCGGCGGTAAATGCGCGGGACGGAGACACTGCGGCGCTTATCCGGGAGATAACGCGCGGCGGGGCGCATGTGAGCGTCGAAGCCCTTGGGATTGCCGATACGGCAAATGCCTCGATCGAGTGCCTGAGGCCCTTGGGGCGCCATGTGCAGGTGGGGATGCCCGTGGGCCATACCGCGCGGATGGAGATCAATATGAACGCGGTCTACATGGGCAACCTTGCGCTTTATGGGACGCGGGGGATGCCGGCGTGGAAATACCCCTCGCTTCTGGGGCTGATCGAGGCGGGGCGGGTCGATGTGGCGCCGATGATTGCCCGCGAGATCGGGCTTAGCGGCGTTTCGGCGGAGCTGCGCGCGATGAATGGGCCGACGCCGCCGGGGGTGGCGGTTGTGACGGACCTACTGGGGTAGGCGCGACGTGCGTCTCGCATGAGGACTGGATGCGGGATGTTTCGTTTGCCGGGGATTGCCCGGAAATAGGCCCACTCTCACGCGTTGGGACAGCGAGCACCAGCAGGCGGTCGATCAGCTGGATGGCATCAGCTGGGAGACGGCGGTGGAGATCGCGACGCTTGCCAGCGGAGAGCCCCAGGGGACGCGACACTAGGGGTTGGTGCGTTAGAAACGCTTCGATTCTCTCTGGTCACCCCGGCCAAACCGGTGCAAAACCCACCCTATGAAAGCTGCTGTTATTGTCTTCCCCGGATCGAACTGCGACCGGGATCTTGCCGTCGCCTTCCGCACGGTGGGCATGGATGTCTCGATGGTCTGGCACAAGGATACCGAGATTCCGGCCGGGACGGATATCGTCGGCGTGCCGGGCGGGTTTTCCTTCGGGGATTATCTGCGCTGCGGGGCGATTGCGGCGCGGTCGCCCATCGTTGGGGCGCTGAGGGATCATGCGACACGGGGCGGGTTCGTTCTGGGAATCTGCAACGGGTTTCAGGTGCTGACTGAGACGGGGCTGTTGCCCGGGGCGCTGATGCGGAATGCGGGGCTGAAATTCGTGTGCCGGACGGTCGGGCTTCGCGTCGAGACGTCGGATAGCGCGTTCACCTCCGAGTACGAGGCGGGGGCGACGGTGCGGTTTCCGGTGGCTCATCACGACGGGAATTATGCCGCTGACGCGGATCTGATCGCGAAATTGCGGGACGGGGACCGGATCGCCTTCACCTATACCGAAGAGGTGAACGGATCGGCCGCCGGTATCGCCGGCATCCTATCGGAAAACCGCCGGGTCCTGGGGCTGATGCCGCACCCAGAACGGGCCATGGATGCCGCGCATCCGAGCCAGGACGGCGCGCGCCTCTTTCAGGGACTTGTCAACGCGCTTGCCGACGCTTGAGCGCAGGCCCGAACGCGCCTAGATTATCGATATGAGCGGATCCGAACGCGGCGCGCGTGAAACCGCGATCGAGCCCGGCGCCCTGTGGCGTATCCGGGGCGTGTTTATCCTTTTCATTGCGATTGCCGTTTCGGTTGTCTGGATCACCAATCACTTCCTGACCCAAAGGTTCACCGAAAGCACGCGAAGCCGGGCGGAAGTGCGGCTGGCGCTCTATTCCGGGAACCTCTTGTCGGAGCTTCAGCGGAATTCCGTCGTGCCGCTTCTACTTTCACGGGATCCGGCGCTGATCGGGGCGCTGACGTCGAGCGATTTCTCGCAATCAACGGCGCGGCTTATCGACTATCGCGACGAGATCGGGGCGGCGAGCCTGATGCTGCTGGATGCCGACGGCCGGGTGGTTGCGGCGACGAACCGGAACCTTCTGGGCACCGGCCTTCGGAATGCGGGTTATTTCGTCGATGCCCTCAGATCGAACGACACGGTCTTTTCCACGACGCGGCAGGAAAGCGGATCGGTTGATTTCACCTATTCCCGTCGCATCGAAATCGCCGGAGAGCAGATCGGGGTGATCGTGGTCGGTGTCGACCTGCGGAAGTTCGAAACCTCATGGTCGGGCTTTTCGGATGCGGTGATGGTGAGCGATAGCGAGGGCCAGATTATTCTTGCGACCGAGAGCCGCTGGCGCGGGCTGACTGAGGCGGAGGCGCTTTCGGTACGATCGGCGCCGTCGGCAATCGAACGGGCAATCCGTGCGACTGCCGATTGGGCGGCGCTGCCGGTCGAGGCGTTCTTTTCCGGTGATGCCGTGATGCGGCAGGAGGCGCGGATCGGTTTCCAGGGCTGGCGGATGACATCGTTCACCACTTATTCAAGCGTGCGGGAGCGGGTGAACGCCGTGATCGCCATGGAGATCATGGGATTTTCGATCCTGCTCGCAGGCGCGTTCTACCTAGTGAGCCGGAGGGCCCAGTCGCGGTCGATCCTGTTCCAGCGGGAGTCGGCAGAACTTCGCCAGCTTAACGATGCGCTGCAGCGGGAAATCGCCGAGCGGGAGAGGGCGGAAAAGAACCTTGAAGTGGCGGAGCAGACGATCCAACAATCGTCCAAATTGGCGATGCTGGGGGAGATGTCGGCGGCGGTGAGCCATGAACTCAACCAGCCGCTTGCCGCGATGAAGACCTACCTGGCCGGTGCGAAGCTTCTGCTTCAGCGGAAGCGAAGCGAAGAGGCGCTGTCCTCGTTCCAGCGGATCGACGGGCTAATCGAGCGGATGACGGCGATTACCCGGCAGTTGAAGAGCTATGCTCGTAAGGGTGGCGATGCGTTCGAGCCCATAGATGCAAGGCTTTGCCTCAGTTCTGCGCTTGAGATGATGGAGCCTCAACTCAAGCGGCGAAAGGTGGAGATCGTGCGTTCTGTGCCAAAGGAGCCCGTGATGATCATGGCCGATCGCATCCGGCTGGAGCAGGTGCTGATCAATCTGATGCGAAACGCGCTCGACGCGACATCTGGAAAGGCGGATCCGAGGATCGAACTTCTGCTGACCGGCGGAGAGACCGTCATGATCCAGGTGCGGGACAACGGCATGGGGATCGAGGATCTGGACGCCCTGTTCGAGCCCTTTTACACCACCAAGGCCCCCGGGGATGGCGTCGGGTTAGGCCTTGCCATTTCCTCGGGTATTGTGAACGACCTAGGCGGCCGGCTGACCGCGCGCAATGGGCGCTCGGGCGGTGCGGTGTTTGAAGTGCGCCTTCCAAGCCATGACGCGGGTGGCGCACAGGCGGCCGAGTGATCGGGAAATGAGGAGCGGACCCATGGCGCAGGCTATGAAGATCGCAATCGTGGATGACGAAAAGGATATGCGGCAGTCGATCAGCCAGTGGCTGGCCCTGTCGGGGTTCGATACAGAGACGTTTTCCTCCGCCGAGGATGCGCTGAAATCCGTGGGAGCGGATTATCCGGGCGTGGTCGTGTCGGACATCAAGATGCCAGGCATGGATGGGATGCAGTTTCTCAAGCGGCTGATGAGCGTCGATTCGGGCCTTCCGGTAATCATGATCACTGGTCACGGCGATGTGCCGATGGCAGTCGAGGCGATGCGGGTGGGTGCATTCGACTTCCTCGAAAAGCCATTCAATCCTGACCGGATGACAGAGTTGGCGAAGAAGGCCACGAGTTCGCGCCGGCTGACGCTGGACAACAGGGCGCTCCGGCGTGAGCTTGGCGACGGTACAACGCTTATGAAGAAGCTCGTGGGCTCTTCGCCGGTGATGGAACGCCTGCGTGAGGACATACTCGATCTCGGGCAGGCAGACGGCCATGTGCTGATCGATGGGGAAACCGGCACGGGCAAGACGCTCGTGGCCCATGCGCTTCATGCCGTCGGGGCCAACCCGGGGCGGAAGTTCGTGGTGTTTTCCTGTGCATCCCTCGACGAGGAGAACCTTGGCAAACGCCTGTTCGGCCCGATGGAAGAGGGCGGTCAGATCCAGCTTGTGGAAGAGGCGCGTGGCGGCACGCTAGTGCTTGAAGATATAGATGCGCTGCCCCAGGCGGTTCAGGGCCGGCTTCTCAACTGGATCAACGATCAGGGGACGCCGCCCGAGACCCGCATTTTCGCGATCTCGAACCTGCGGCAGCAGGGAAAGAGCTGTGAAGATGTGCTGCGGCCCGATCTTTACTATCGTCTTGCATCGATGAAGATCACGCTGCCGCCGCTCAGGGCGCGGGGCGAGGACGTTTTGACGCTGTTCCAGCGGTTTGCCGAGCAATATGCCGATGAGTATGGCTGCGACGCGCCTGAGATCGGGGCCCAGGAGGCCGCGCAGCTGCTGCAGGCGCCCTGGCCGGGGAACATCCGCCAGGTGATCAACGTGGCCGAACGTGCGGTATTGCAGAACCGCAGGGGCACCGGCACGATCGCCTCGCTTCTGATGGCTGAGGATGAGGCAGCGCAGCCGGCGATGACGACAGAGGGCAAGCCGCTCAAGGAGTATGTCGAGGCTTTCGAGCGGATGCTGATCGACAACACGATGCGACGCCACAAGGGATCTATCGCGGCGGTGATGGAAGAGCTGTGCCTGCCTCGTCGGACGCTGAACGAGAAGATGGCGAAGTACGGTCTGCAGCGGGCGGATTATCTCTGAGACGTCTGCGGATCGTCAGCCTGAACGCCTGGGGTGGACGCGAGTGGGCGGCGCTTGAACCCTGGTTGAAACGCCTCGACGCTGACGTGTTCTGCGCGCAGGAGGTGATCCGGGCGCCCGACCCGCAGCCAGAGTGGCTTTGCTACGAAGACCCGAACCGGCGCCTCGCGCAACGTTCGGATCTGTTCGGCGAAATCTGCCGATGCCTCCCGCGTCATCAAGCGCGCTTTGCGGCAGCGGCCCGGGGGCCGCTGACCGGCGACGACGGGCGGAGCTATGTTTCGGAGCACGGCCTCGGGCTTTGGGTCCGCGACGATCTTGCGGTGAGCGGATCATTCGACGGGTTCGTTTTCGGTCGTTTTCGGCACGATGGATGGGGCGCGGAGCCGGTTCCGCGCGCGTTACAGATCGTTCGCCTGGCCTCTCCGGATACGGGCAAAACACTTGTCGGCGCAAATCTCCACGGAATCCGCCAGCCCGGCGGCAAGCTGGACACGCCGGATCGGAAGGTTCAATGCGCAAATCTTATCAATGGGTTAAAAGGATTTCGCGAACCAGGCGAGCCGCTTGTGGTGGCCGGAGATTTCAACCTTCTGCCGGACAGCGCGACATTTCAGGCGCTAGAGGCAATGGGGCTCGCGAACCTCGTGGTGCAGAACGGCATCACCGATACACGCACGTCGCTCTACAAGAAGGCTGAGCGATATGCAGACTATGTCCTTGCCTCGCAGGAGGTGGAGGTTCTCGCGTTCGACGCGCCTGCCGAACCCGAGGTTTCCGATCACCGCCCCCTGGTGCTCGACATCGGGATATAGAGTTCCCGTTTGGCAGTTTTTCCATTGAAAACGCGGGAGGCTTCACCGTATATCGAAAAGACGGGCATTGGCGACGCGATCGTCGGCCCGCATTGGTTTCGCTGTTTTGAGACGTGGAAGATCCCAGTTAAGGGCCTGTTTCAAAACGAGAAAGATCGACCCCAAAAGGGTCTGACAGATGCCCGAGCGCCCAAAAAAGAGCGCCAGCGGGCGATTGAACGGGCGCCCACCAAAACGGACGCCGGAGAAGAACTGTGATGACGCGCGAGGGCATCGTCGGGCTGAGAAGGGTGGTCGAAGAGACCGGGCCCCGCCTTGGCATGCCGCACGACATCACCATAACAAGCCGAACCGCCAGAACCCTTGCGCCCCCGGGCGGGAGATTTTCGCGCGTTCGCCGAAAGACACAATGCCAAAGAAGATGCTTATCGATGCCACCCACGCGGAAGAGACCCGCGTTGTGGTGGTCGATGGAAACAAGGTCGAGGAATTCGACTTTGAATCAGAAAACAAACGGCAACTCGCCGGAAACATCTATCTCGCCAAGGTAACACGGGTCGAACCGTCGCTGCAGGCCGCCTTTGTCGACTACGGTGGCAATCGGCACGGCTTTCTCGCGTTCTCGGAGATCCATCCGGATTACTACCAGATCCCGGTTGCGGACCGCGAAGCGCTTCTGGCGGAAGAGGCCGAGCTTGCGCGCGCCGAAGCCGAGGAGGACGAGGACGAGAAGCCGAAGCGGCGGAGCCGGTCGCGCGGAGGCAGGTCGCGCTCGCGTTCGAAGGCTGCCGAGACGTCGAACGACGATGCTGTCGAAACCAAGGACGTCGAGTCGGCGATACCCGGTATGGACGTCGTCGAGCCTGTGGGAGAAGGCGACGAACCGCTGCTTGCAGAGGATGAGGCCGTCTCTCCGATGGAGCGCGTGGCCGAAACGCCTGTAGAAGAGCCGGACGATGAGGAACCCGAGGCGCAGGATGCTTCGGAAGATGCCGACTCTGGTGAAGGCGGCCAGGATCGCGGGCATGACGATGCACCTTACGTGGCCGCCGACACGGCGGCCGAACGCGACGATACGATCGAGTCCGTCGCCGAAGAAGATGTAACCGAAGAAATCCGCCGCCCCCGCAAACCGCGCGCGCGGAAGTACAAAATCCAGGAAGTGATCAAAGTGCGCCAGATCCTTCTGGTGCAGGTGGTTAAGGAAGAACGCGGCAACAAGGGTGCGGCGCTGACCACGTACCTGTCACTGGCCGGCCGCTACTGCGTGCTGATGCCGAACACGGCACGGGGTGGCGGGATCAGCCGCAAGATCACCAACGCCGCCGACCGCAAGAAGCTGAAAGAAATCGCTTCGGAAATCGACGTGCCGAAGGGCGCGGGCCTTATCGTTCGCACTGCCGGTGCGAAGCGGACAAAAACCGAGATCAAGCGCGATTATGAATACCTGCAGCGGATGTGGGAACAGATCCGCGAACTGACATTGAAGTCGATCGCGCCGGCGAAGATATACGAGGAAGGCAACCTTATCAAGCGTTCGATCCGCGATCTGTACAGCCGCGAGATCGATGAGGTGATCGTCGAGGGCGAGGCCGGATACCGCACGGCCAAGGACTTCATGAAAATGATCATGCCGTCCCATGCCAAGAACGTGAAAGCCTATACCGACCCGATGCCGCTTTTCGCGCGTTACCAGGTCGAGAGTTATCTTGGCGGTATGTTCAACCCCGTCGTCCAACTGAAATCGGGCGGCTACATCGTGATCGGTGTGACCGAGGCACTGGTGGCAATCGACGTGAACTCTGGCCGCGCGACGAAGGAAGGGTCAATCGAGGACACCGCGCTCAAGACAAATCTCGAGGCCGCGGAAGAGGTTGCGCGCCAGTTGCGCCTGCGTGACCTCGCGGGTCTCATTGTTATCGACTTCATTGACATGGAAGAGCGGAAGAACAACGCCGCCGTCGAGAAGCGATTCAAGGACAAGCTCAAGACGGACCGGGCAAGGATCCAGGTGGGCCGCATCTCGGGCTTCGGTCTTCTGGAGATGAGCCGCCAGCGGCTTCGCCCCGGTATGATCGAGGTCACGACCCAGGCCTGTCCGGCGTGCCACGGCACGGGGCTCGTGCGGTCGGACGACTCGCTTGGACTGACGATCCTGCGCCAAATCGAAGAAGAGGGCACGCGGCGCCGGTCGCGCGAGGTGCTGGTGAAGGCGCCAGTGGCGATCGTCAACTTCCTCATGAACCACAAGCGCGAACACATCGCGGGGATCGAGGCGCGCTATGGCATGAGCGTGCGGATCGAAGCCGATCCGTTCCTGATCAGCCCCGACTTCTCGCTTGAGAAGTTCAAGACCGCCACGCGGCCTGTGCAGGAAGCGGCCCCGGTTGTGTCCGTTGACGCTTCCCTGATGGAAGAAATCGACGAAGAGGTTGCTGAAGAGGACGAAGCGACCGATGGCGTTGACGCGGAAGTCGAAAGCGATCAGCCGCCGAAGAAGAAGCGCCGCCGTCGCCGCCGTCGCCGGAGCGGCAGTGGTCAACGGGACGAGACCGAGGCTCGTGAGACGGATGCAGCCGAGGCCGACGCACCGGCGAAAGACAATGATGCGGCAGCTGACGAGGCAGAGGCGCCTGAACCGGCTGAGGCCGAGCAGGCGGAAGAGAAGCCGAAAAAGCGCAGCCGGTCGAGAAGCCGCAAGAAGGCAGATCCTGCAACTGAAGAAGCGCAGGCGGAGGGTGCTGTAGCTGAAGAGGTACCTGCCGACAGCGCGGAACCGGCCGCAGAGACAGAAGCCGAAGAGAAGCCGAAGCCGAAGCGGAGCCGGAGCCGGAAGAAAAAGGAGCCGGAAGCGGAAGCCAGCGCAGCAGAGACGGAGCAAACGCCGGAACAGGCGCCAGAGCCGACTGCCGAACCCACGCCCGATCCTGAGCCGGAGGCCGAACCTCAGCTCGAGACCGCCGGCGCCGGGGCCGAGGATGCATCTGCTGCGGATGACGGTGACAAGCCCAAGCGGCGCGGCTGGTGGAACCTCGGGCGCTAAGCCCTTTTCGGCGAGAGGTCACCCGCCGGAGATAATTGAATGAGGCCCGTGCCTGTGGCGCGGGCCTTTTTCGTTCGGGTCAGCCGGCCTTGCGGAGGAAATGATGCTGGGCGCAGCCGGCCTCTTCGAACCCGAGATACTCGTTTCCACTTTCTCGGCAATAGTGCGGGACGTCGACTATTGCCGCCGGATCATCCGCTTGAAGGCGAAGCACCTGGCCCGGGGCAAGCGTGCGCATGCGCTTGGCCGCTTTCAACACGGGCAAGGGGCAGAGAAGCCCACGGGCGTCAAGGTCTTCGTCGAACTCCATGCGGACCGCGCTAGCGGGGATGTTACAATTTGTCCACTGACTTGTGAGCTACGGACAGGTGACCTTCGCGATGCCTGCGCGTAAGTTCTGCGGCGAAGGGCCTGAAGGATCGCAATGTTCGGCATCGACATCATAGACGCCAGTCTTCTGCCTGCCATGGCGGTGGCCGTGGCGGCGGGCATCCTGTCATTCCTGTCGCCCTGCGTTCTGCCGATCGTTCCGCCATACCTCGCCTACATGGGCGGTATCTCGATGTCGGAAATGGGAGAGAGGGGCCAGGGACGGTCTCGCGTTATCACCTCGGCGCTCTTTTTCGTTTTGGGGCTTTCGACGGTCTTCCTGATTCTCGGGTTCACTGCGTCGGTCTTCGGGCGCTTCTTCCTGCAGAACCAGGACTGGTTCGTGATGGCGGCAGGCGCGATCATCATGATATTCGGGGCACATTTCCTTGGTGTTTACCGGATCGGCTTCATGGATCGCGAGATGCGAATGGATGCCGGCGACCGAGGCGGATCTGCCTTCGGCGCCTATGTTCTCGGGTTGGCTTTCGCTTTCGGCTGGACGCCCTGCATCGGCCCGATCCTGGGTGCTATTCTCTCGATCGCTGCGAACGAAGCGGACGCGGCGCGTGGCACTGCGCTGTTGGCGGCCTACGCCGCCGGACTTGGTATACCCTTTCTCCTCGTTGCGGCGTTCTTCCCTCGCCTTACGGGGATCATGAGCTTCATGAAGCGGAATATGGAGCGGATCGAGAAGGTGATGGGGTTGCTGTTGTGGACTGTCGGCCTTCTGATGCTGACAGGGAAGTTCACCGATTTTGCGTGGTGGCTGAACGAGCGGTTTCCGGCGCTTCAGGCTTTCGGCTGAACCGGGCACTTGCCCTGAGGAAGACCTCTCGCGCATAATCAACGGGCTGGGTGGCGCGAAAAGCCGGAAAAGGGAATGGCGTCGATGCCCGGAACGACCAATACCGTGAAGACAAGGCGGGTATTCTATATCCCCGGCTATGATCCCTATCCACCGCAGCGCTATCGCAAGCTTTACGAAACCGAGGGGCCGAAACAGGCCGATATATCCGGCTATCACCTTTCGGTCGCGACGGCGAAGGACCGCCCGAATGCATGGGAGGTGACGGCGGAAATCGATGGTGCGCGGACCCGGGCGGGCATCGAGGTGCTCGCATGGTCGGACATCGTTCGGGACACGATGCAGGCCTCCCTCGGGGCGAGTTACCTTCAGCTGCTCTTGGTGGCCTGGACCTATCTCGCCCGTGGCACGCTGCGGCGGCTCGCCTGGCTTCGAAAAGGTCCGATCATTGCCGGGTTCTACCCTGTTCTGATGCTGCTGGCACAGCTTGCGGCCGCGATGTTGGCGGGCAAGATCGCGGCAGTTCTCGTCACGGGCGCGTTGGCGTCTGGGGCCGATTGGCTGGCGGGCCTTTTCGGCGCGGTCGCCACGGAGACGATGGCTTGGACGGTGGCCGACTTCGCACTGGGTTGGGTGATCTTCGGGGCTGTTACCGTGGCGCTGCTGAGTTGGGCGAAGGCGCGAGACGGGAAGCTCTGCGCTTATTACCTCATGCATGATCTCGCGTTTTCGGTGAGCGAGGGCGGAGCGTATCCCTCTGTGCTAGAGGCTCGGATGGAGGAGTTTAAGCGCCAGATTGCGGCGGCGCTGGCGGGGCCTGCGGACGAAGTTCTGGTGATTGGGCATTCCTCAGGCGCGCAACTTGCCGTTTCGGTTGTTGCGGGGTTGATGCGGGATGGAATGTTGCCGGCAAACGGGCCGGCGCTGTCGCTTCTTACCCTTGGGCAAGCGATCCCCATGGTCTCTTTCCTGCCGAAGGCCGATACGCTCCGACGTGACCTGCATGAACTTGCGGGCGATGAGCGTATTACCTGGGTCGATATCACGGCGCCCGGAGACGGCTGTTCCTTCGCGCTTTGCGATCCCGTCGCGGTAACCGGGGTTGCGCCGGAGACGCAGCGCTGGCCGCTTGTCCTGTCGGCGGCCTATAGCCAGACCCTGAGTGAAGAGACGTTCCGATCACTGCGCTTCCGGTTCTTCAGGCTTCATATCCAGTACCTGTGCGCCTTCGATCGCCCTGGCAGTTACGACTACTTCAAGATCACGGCGGGACCGGATACGCTTGGTGAGAGTTTTGCTGACCGGAAGCCTTCAATGAATCGCATCGACGTGCCTGTTTCGCGCTTCCGATCAATGGCAGCATGATTCCGCCGAAGCCCGCGTCGCGCGCGGGCCGGGTGCCGCTTTGGCGGTATGCGCGGGCGTTTCGTAAGGATATTCTTTCGGCGCAGCCCGAGCGCCTCTATCGCGCGTGGATGGCCGATTTCCGGACGCCGTTCTTCCGCTCCGTCCTTGTGAATCAGCCCGAGCTTGTCGATGAGGTATTGAAGGGGCGTCCACAGGATTTTCCGAAGTCGGACCGTGTGACACATGGCTTGAAGCCCCTTCTGGGAAAAGCGGTGTTCGTCACCAATGGTGAGACCTGGGCCCGCCAGCGGCGGCTGATCGACCCGGCCTTCGCCGGCGGAAAGGTCGAGGACACCTTTCCGTCCATGCTGGCCGCGGCGCGCGCCCTTTCGATGCGTCTGGATGTCGGGACGGTGGATGTTGAGCCGCTGACGAGCCACGCCACTGCAGATGTCATCTTTCGTACGCTCTTTTCGATCCCGATCGAGGACGAGATGGCGGCAGATGTTTACGAGGCGTTTCGGGGATATCAGCGAACGCAGCCTGTTCTTTCGGCGGCAGCCCTCGTGCCCATGCTTAGACACATCCCCGCGTGGCGCGGCAGGGCCCGCGCGAAACGGATCCGACAACTGATCGCGCGACTTGTGGAAGGCCGGAGGTCAGCGATCGCTTCGGGCCAAGCGCCGGACGATCTTGCCACGCGGATCCTGATGGCCTGCGATCCGGAGACCGGTGCAGGGTTTTCAGATCCTGAGATGATCGACCAGGTGGCAATTTTCTTTCTCGCGGGGCACGAGACGAGCGCAGCAGCTCTGGCCTGGGCGCTTTATCTTCTCGCGATGCACCCCGGTGTGCAGGACAGGGTGGCAGGAGAGGCACGGCGGTTTGCGGCGGACCCGACGCTTCGCACATTGCGGAACCTGACGCTGACGCGGAACGTGTTTCGCGAAACACTGCGGCTTTATCCACCGGTGCCGATGATGGTGCGCCAAACGACGCGGAAGGAATGCTTTCGCGACAGGGAGTTGGGGCGCGGTACGCAGGTTGTTCTTTCGCCCTGGCATCTTCACCGTCAGACAAGGCTCTGGCCCGATCCCGATGCCTTCGACCCGGCGAGATGGGAGCGGGACGAGACGCGGGAGATCGCGAAGGCAGCCTACATGCCCTTTTCCGCCGGACCACGGATTTGTCCTGGTGCCGGCTTTGCAACCATAGAGGCACAGGTAATGTTGGCGGTTCTTCTGGCGGCCTGGAAAGTCAGCCTCTCCGACGGCCCGCCACCGGTCCCGGTGGCGCACCTCACGGTGCGTTCCGCAGACGGCATCCACATCAACTTATCCCGCCGATAAAGCGGGCAGTTCCGCAACGTCAGCGTGTGATATACAACGTGTTTCGCCCTTCGTGCTTGCCCGCCTGTGCGAATCGCCCACATAGTTTTCCACACTTGGGGAGGGGTGTTCGTTGGGGCGAGCGCCGGCAGCTGTCATTCCTCCATTTCGTACTCTGAAGAGTTCGCATTTTGCATGCATATCTGCGGAACCCGGGGGGTACGGTATGACAACACTGAGTGCATCAGCGGATCTCGCACCAGCGCGACTCCGCATCGCTATTCCTGCATGGCGGATCGGCGCCCGGCGGACGGCGGAAGTTGAAGGACCGGTTGCGCCCGGTATCGCCGACTTCAAGGAATTGCTCGACACTGCGCTTGATCCGACCGATCTGACAGAGCTTCGCCTGACCAGATCCGAGCGGCGGCAACTTGCACTGGCGCGCCGGTTGAGACGTGCGCTTTACGACGCGCCGCGCTGCGCCTGAGCCTTTAGTTCTTTCAGGACGAAGACACGAATTGCCGACGCGAGGCCGGACTCGGTACCGCGCGCCTCGTCGATTTCTGCGGCGAGGGCGTTGATGGCGAGGCCCCGAGCACCGGCGATTGCCTGAAACTCCCGCCAGAAGGCATCTTCCAGCGAGACGCTGGTGCGGTGGCCCCGCAGTGTCAGGGAGCGTTTGACTGGTCTCGCGCTCATTCCTCGTCGCGCCGATGCTGGTCGAGAAACCGCTGCGCGCGCTTGTCCCGATCGGCTTCTAATGCGCGCTCGGCCTTTGTGCGGCCGAACTTCGCGGCGTTGGTGTCGCCTTTGGCCCGTTTGTCGGCGCGTGCTTTCGCCTTCCGCGCCTTGTTGAGATTGATCGGCGTCGCCACGCGGCCCTAGCCCTTCGGACCGATCATCTTCTCGGGCCGCACGACTTCATCAAAGGTCTCTGCGTCGACGAACCCGAGGTTTATGGCCTCTTCCTTAAGCGTCGTGCCGTTCTTGTGCGCGGTTTTCGCGACGGTTGTGGCGTTGTCGTAGCCGATGGTGGGCGCGAGGGCTGTCACCAGCATCAGGCTTTCGCGCATCAGCTTTTCGATGCGATCTGTATTCGCCCGGATGCCCGCGACGCAGTTATCGGTGAAGGCCACGGCAGCGTCACCCAGAAGCTGCATCGATTGCAGAACGTTGTAGGCCATCATGGGCTTGTAGACGTTGAGTTCGAAATGGCCCTGGGAGCCGGCGAAACCAACGGCGGCGTCGTTGCCCATCACGTGCGCGCAGACCTGGGTCATTGCCTCGCACTGTGTGGGGTTCACCTTGCCTGGCATGATCGAGGAGCCGGGCTCGTTCTCGGGCAGCATCAGTTCGCCGAGGCCGCAGCGGGGGCCGGAGCCGAGGAGCCGGATATCGTTGGCGATCTTGAATAGCGAAGCGGCGACGGTTTTCAGCGCGCCTGACATCTCCACCATCGCGTCATGGGCTGCGAGGGCTTCGAATTTGTTCGGGGCGGTGACGAAGGGCAGGCCGGTGATCCGGGCCATGTTGGCTGCGACCGTTTCCCCCCACCCGAGCGGCGAGTTGAGACCGGTGCCGACGGCGGTGCCGCCCTGCGCAAGTTCATAGATGCGGGGAAGGGCGCCTTCGATCCGAGCGATACTCATCGCGACCTGGTGCGCGTAGCCCGAAAACTCCTGCGCGAGTGTAAGCGGCGTCGCGTCCATCGTGTGGGTGCGGCCGATCTTGATGATGCCTTCGAACTCGTTGACTTTTTCCTCCAGCGCCGCGTGAAGCTTTTTCAGCCCCGGCAGAAGAACGTCGCGTGCCGTGGTGGCGGTCGCGATGTGCATTGCGGTGGGAAAGGTGTCGTTCGAGGACTGCCCCATGTTCACGTGGTCGTTTGGGTGAACCGGGTCTTTCGAGCCGATGACGCCGCCCAGAAGCTCGATCGCGCGGTTTGCGATGACTTCGTTGGCGTTCATGTTCGATTGGGTGCCCGAGCCGGTTTGCCAGACAACCAGCGGAAAATTGTCGTCAAGCTTGCCGGCGACGACTTCGGAGGCCGCTTCGATCATCGCGTCGGCGAGGCGTGCGTCGAGGGCGCCGCGTTCCTTGTTGGCTTCGGCACAGGCCTGTTTAATGACACCGAGCGCGTGGACGATGGCGACGGGTTGCCTTTCCCATCCGATCGGGAAGTTCAGGATAGAGCGCTGGGTTTGTGCACCCCAGTATTTATCCGCGGGAACCTCAAGTGGGCCAAAGCTGTCGGTCTCGGTTCGGGTGTCTGCCATGGTGTCCTCCGGTTCCTTTGGGAACCCGATACCGGGAGAGTGCGCCGGGGGCAATGCGGCGCGGATGCGGAAGGGCGCTCAGCCGGTGTTCCCGTCTCGATCGGAAGGGCCGATCGGCGCGAGTTCCATCCGAAAGCGTGTGAGCCTTACCCCGTTTCGAGTGGTGTCTTGCTCTTCGAGCACGCGCCAGCCGCGCCGCTCGAGAAAACTTCGGGCGAGGTGGCTGGCATGGGTGAAAAGACGTGTCATCCCAAGTGCGCGGGCTTCGTTCAAGAGCGTGTCGTATAGAGCGGCGGCGGTGCCGTGTTGGCGAGCTTCAGGACGGACGAAGAAGAGATCGAGGTGGCCATCCTGACGCAAAGTGATGAACCCATAAAGCTGGCTCTGGCCCTCTGCGACCTATGTGAGACCGTCTGCAAGCCGGTGGGTCCACTCCCCGTCATCGGTCTCGGTAGGAGCCCAGGCCCGGGCCTGCTCAGCTGTGTAGGCGGGAGCCGTGCCGTTGCGTACCGCGTCGAAATAGACATCGTAGCAGGCGGCTCCGTCACCGTTTCTAAAGGGGCGAATGGCAGATGTCATATCAAGTGCGTCGGAGGTGCATACCCGGGTCTGTCGCAGAGTTCCTTGTCGAGCAGTTCAAAGGGGATGCCAAGGGCGCCGTCATATCCGGCATTCCCGAAACAGCATGGCGGCACCTATGCTGGGCGATATCCGTTGTGTTAAAGTCGGCAGCACTTGCTATGCCCCGCCTGGATTTTCCTTCTATGATCGGGCGATGAGCAAGTTTGTTGATCTTCCGCCCGTGTGGTTGGGCCTTTTCGCGGCTCTCGCTTGGGGGCAATCTCGGCTTTTGCCGATGAACATGTTCGGCACATTTGGCGATGTGGCTGGCGGGGTTCTCGTCGTTGCCGGGATTGGCCTTGCCCTTCTTGCAGTCCGCGAGTTCGCGCGCGCCCGCACAACGGTGATCCCGCATCAACAGCCCTCAGCCCTGGTTTCATCGGGCATCTTTCGGCTCAGTCGCAACCCCATTTATCTTGGCGACGCTTTCATTCTGCTCGGTCTCGTCCTTTGGTGGGATGCCGTACTGTCGCTCGTCCTGGTGCCGGCCTTCATGGCGTTGATCCAAGCGCGATTCATTCGCGCCGAGGAGGCCCGGCTCGAGGCCGCCTTTCCGGAGGCATTTGCGGACTATTCTGCACGTGTCGCACGGTGGTTCGGCCGGCAGTAGGCGCTTGCTTGTGGATCGCCCGCGATCCGTTTATTGGAACCTCCGCGAATTCGACCCATTTCTTGCGCCAGATACCGGCGCACGGGCGCCTTGGGATAGAGGGGACACGTCACCGATGAAGATCGGAACACCGAAGGAAATATTCGAGGGTGAGGCGCGCGTCGCGATGACGCCGGACAGCGCCGCGCAGCTTCAGAAACTCGGCTATGACTGCCTGATCGAAAGCGGGGCCGGTGAGAAAGCCGGATATTCCGACGCGTCGTACGAGGCGGCCGGGGTGACAGTTGTCGGCGAGGCCGATGCGCTTTGGCGGGAGGCGGACATCATCGCAAAGGTGCGTCCGCCAAGTGACGACGAAACCGCACGCCTGTCGGGTGGTAAGACGCTGATATCCTTCTTCTATCCCGCTCAGAACGAAGCGCTTCTGGAGCGCGCGAAGGATACGGGCGCGAGCGTGATCGCAATGGACATGGTCCCGCGGATCAGCCGTGCGCAGAAGATGGATGCGCTTTCGTCGATGGCGAATATCGCGGGTTACCGGGCGGTGATCGAGGCGGGCAACAACTTTGGCCGGTTCTTTACAGGCCAGGTGACCGCTGCAGGCAAGGTGCCGCCCGCCAAGGTGCTGGTCGTTGGTGCCGGCGTGGCCGGTCTCGCTGCAATCGGCACGTCGACGTCGCTTGGTGCGATCACCTATGCTTTTGACGTCCGGCCCGAAGTGGCGGAGCAGATCGAATCCATGGGGGCCGAGTTCGTTTTCCTCGATTTCGAGGAGACGCAGCAGGATGGCGCGGCCACGGGCGGTTATGCCGCACCGTCTTCGCCCGAGTTCCGGGAAAAGCAGCTTGAGAAGTTTCGCGAGCTTGCACCGGAGATCGATATCGTGATCACCACTGCGCTGATCCCGGGCCGCGATGCGCCGGTTCTTTGGACGAAGGACATGGTCGAGGCGATGAAGCCCGGCTCGGTCATCGTGGACCTCGCGGCAGAGCGGGGCGGGAACTGTGAACTGACGGTCGCTGACCAGAAGATAGTGACGGATAACGGTGTGACGATCGTCGGTTACACTGACTTCCCCAGCCGGATGGCGACCCAATCCTCGAATCTCTATGCCACGAACATCCGGCATATGATGACCGACCTGACACCCGAAAAGGACGGCGCGGTCAATCACAACATGGAAGACGATGTGATCCGCGGATCGACGGTGACCCATGCTGGCGAGATAACCTTCCCGCCGCCGCCGCCAAAGGTGCAGGCAATCGCGGCGCAGAAGCCCAAGGAGAAGCCGAAGGAGCTGACGGTCGAGGAGAAACGCGCACAGGAAGTTGCCGCGTTCAAAAAGGAAACCCGCAATCAGGTGACGCTGATCGCGATCGGCGGCGGGCTGATCCTGCTGGCCGGTCTCTACACGCCCGCGAGTTTCATGCAGCACTTCGTTGTGTTCGTTCTTTCGGTTTTCGTCGGCTTCCAGGTGATCTGGGGCGTCGCGCATTCTCTTCACACCCCGCTCATGGCGGTAACGAATGCGATCTCGTCGATCATCATCCTAGGGGCTTTGATGCAGGTCGGGTCGTCATCGGTGCTCATCACGATTCTCGCCGCGGCGGGCATCCTGATGGCGGCGGTCAATATTTTCGGGGGCTTCCTCGTGACGCGGCGCATGCTCGCCATGTTCCAGAAGTCGTAAGCGGGGGCGGAGCATATGGAATTCGGTTTTACCACAGCGGCCTATGTCGTCGCGGCAGTTCTCTTCATCCTCTCGCTCGGCGGGCTCTCTGGACAGGAGAGCGCGAAGCGCGCGGTTTGGTACGGTATCGCGGGCATGTTCATTGCCGTGGTCGCGACACTGATCGGACCGGGCCAGGGACTTTGGATCCTGTCGCTCGTGCTGATCGCGATCGGCGCGGTCGTGGGCTATCAGCTTGCCACCCGTGTCGAGATGACCCAGATGCCCGAACTGGTCGCGATCATGCATTCGTTGGTGGGCCTGGCGGCGGTGTTCGTTGGCTTCAACGCCGACATGATGATCAACACCGTTCAGGGCATGCTGATCGCTGATGTTGGCGCGCGGTGTTCCGAAGGACTGAGCTATCTTGCCTGCGCGAAGGCTGCCGGCAGTACGGCGCTCGACGAGCTATCGGCGTTCGGGGAACTCGTGGCCAAGAAGACCCCGGTCGAGATCACGATCCTGCGGGTAGAGCTGGTTCTGGGGATCTGGATCGGCGCGGTGACGTTCACCGGCTCGGTCGTGGCCTATGGCAAGCTCTCTGGCAACTCGAGCCTTCTGCCGTTCAAGATCGACACGGCCGCGAAGAAGCTGCCCGGCGGGCATTTCCTGAACGCATCGGCGGCGGCGCTGTCGCTTCTTCTTCTGGTCATGTATCTTTCGGGAGCCGGAAGCTGGACGCTTGTTCTGCTGGCAATTGCGGCGCTGTTCATCGGATACCACCTGATCATGGGGATCGGCGGGGCGGACATGCCCGTCGTCGTCTCGATGCTGAACAGCTATTCCGGCTGGGCGGCGGCGGCGATCGGCTTTTCGCTGTCAAACGACCTGCTGATCGTGGTGGGTGCGCTGGTGGGATCGTCAGGTGCGATCCTGAGCTACATCATGTGCAAGGCCATGAACCGACAGTTCGTGAGCGTTATCCTGGGCGGCTTCGGCGGCACCGGTGGGCCTGCGGCGGAGGTCGAGGGCGAGATGGTGGCGATCGACGTCGATGGGGTGGCTGCGGCACTGAACGACGCAGACAGCGTGATCATCGTACCGGGCTACGGCATGGCCGTGGCGCAGGCTCAGGGGGCGGTGTCGGATCTCGTCCGCAAGCTTCGGGCCAAGGGCAAGGAAGTGCGCTTCGGGATTCATCCGGTCGCGGGCCGCTTGCCGGGGCACATGAACGTGCTTCTGGCCGAAGCGAAAGTTCCCTACGACATCGTTCTGGAGATGGATGAAATCAACGATGATTTCCCGTCGACCGATGTCTCCATCGTCATCGGCTCGAACGACATTGTGAATCCGGCAGCGCAGGACGACCCGAATTCTCCGATCGCTGGCATGCCTGTGCTGGAAGTGTGGAAGGCGAAGCAGACCTTCGTTCTGAAGCGTGGCCAGGGGACCGGGTATTCGGGGATCGAGAACCCGCTGTTCTACAAGGAGAACACGCGGATGTATTACGGCGATGCGAAGGCGTCGCTCGACGCGCTTCTGCCGAAGATCGACTGAGGCGGATCGGCGGGGCCCGACGAAGGGCCCCGCCGCATTTTCGCTGGCTTATCCGGCGAGGCTTTTCGAGACGTACCGCAGGGCCTATCTCCTTTCTTGTGGTGACAGGAGATGAGCGGTGATTTCACGGCGAGTATTTCTGGCGGCGTCCGGCGCTGCCTTGATGACCCGGCCTGCTGCGGGTTCGAGTGTGGCTGCCCTGCGGGCGGCCCCCGGCACGGCGCAGCTTGCGCCAGCCGACTACGCGCCGACGCCTATCTGGGGGTATGGGGCGAAGGTGCCCGGGCCAGAGATCCGGATTCCGCAGGGTGGTGAGCTCAGCAGGCGGTTGATCAACGAACTGCCGCAGGCGACCACGATCCACTGGCATGGCATTCGCATCGACAACGCGATGGACGGGGTGCCCGATATGACGCAGGCCGCCGTCTTGCCCGGGGAGAGTTTCGATTACAGCTTTCGCGTGCCGGATGCCGGCACCTACTGGTATCACCCCCACAACCGAACCTGGGAGCAGCTGGCACGCGGCCTCTACGGTGCGCTTGTGGTGGTTGAAGAAACACCGCCCGATGTCGACGCTGATCTTGTGCTTCTGATCGACGATTGGCGGTTTGCAGCGGATGCAACCCTGCATGAAAGCTTCGGTTCATTGCGAGACTGGTCCCATGCCGGCCGGATCGGTAACTGGGTGACAGTGAATGGCGTCGGCGAGTACGCGCAGCCCGTGAAGGCTGGCGCGCGGTTGCGCCTTCGGCTTGTCAACGTCGCCAATGCGCGGATCTTTCCGCTTGTTTTGAGGGGATTCGAGGCGCGTGTGGTCGCGCTCGACGGGCAGCCGCTCGATGCGCCGCGGGTGGTCGAGCGGATTACCCTTGCTCCGGCGCAGCGGGCCGATCTGATTGTCGATGTCACGGCGAGCGAGGGAGAAACGGCGCATATTCTCGAGGAGGATCGCGAGGGACTTCTGGCAGTGGCCGACTTCCCTGTTGAGGGACGTTCGGGCCGGACGCCCGGTGCGCCCTTGATCGCGCTGCCGCCCAACCCAGTGCCGCGGCTTGGCGACCTCGATCAGGCCCCACGGGCCGTCCTGCGGATGGAGGGCGGTGCGATGGGGCGCATGTCGGGTGCGATGATGGGCGGGCGCATGATGGCGCCGCGAGACCTGGCTGGCGAAGGCAAGGTCTGGGCGTTCAACGGGATGGCGGAACTGCCGGAGAGCCCATTGATCGCAGCCGACCTGGGCCAGACGGTCAGGATCGCCATGATCAACGACACCGCCTGGCCGCATGCGATGCACCTGCATGGCCACCATTTCCGCGTTATTGGGCCCGAGGGTAAGGGGCCGCTACGGGACACGACACTCGTCAATCCGGACGAGACGGTGGAAATCGCCTTCGTTGCGGACAACCCCGGTGACTGGCTTCTTCATTGTCACATGGTCGAGCATTCCGCTGGCGGCATGATGACCTGGATTCGGGTCGGCGCATGAATTTCCTCGCCTGCGACAGGCTGACGCAATAGGCTTCGGGTGTCTCAACCCAGAAGGAGCTGCCCTCATGACTGCCCCACGCAAGAAAGCGTCGGATTTCGATCCGCGTATCCTGGAAATCTTCGATGGCTATGTGCATGGCAAGATCAGCAAGCGCGAGTTCATCTCGCAGGCGGGACGCTATGCCGCCGCTGGCGTCACAGGAGCCATGCTGCTTGAACAGCTGAAGCCGAATTATGCCCTGGCCCAGCAGGTTGCACCTGACGATCCGGACATCGAAACGATGGTTGCCGAATATGAAAGCCCCGAAGGGCATGGCACGATCAAGGGGCTGATGGCCAAACCCGCTGGCGCGGACGGGCCCTTGCCCGCCGTTCTGGTCGTTCATGAGAATCGGGGGCTCAACCCCTACATCGAGGATGTGGTGCGCCGCACGGCGAAAGCGGGATACCTTGCCTTCGGGCCAGACGGGCTGACACCGCTCGGGGGGTATCCCGGGACGGACGACGAGGGGCGCGAGATGCAGCGGAGCCTCGACGGGGCGAAGCTGATGGCCGATTTCTTTGCCGCGTTTGAGTTTCTTCGCGATCACGATGGATCGACCGGCAAGGTCGGTGCCGTGGGCTTCTGCTACGGCGGCGGAGTGTGCAATGCGCTTGCGGTTGCCTATCCCGATCTTGCCGCCTCGGTGCCATTCTACGGGCGGCAGCCCGCGGCGGAGGACGTTCCCTCGATCCAGGCGCCGCTCATGATCCATTACGCAGGGCTGGACGAGCGGATCAACGCAGGCTGGCCGGCCTATTCGGAGGCTCTCGCCGCCAATCAGAAGGCGTTTACGGTCCACTTCTACCCGGATGTGAACCACGGGTTCCACAACGACACGACGCCACGCTATGACGAAGCCGCTGCGACGCTAGCCTGGGCAAGGACGCTCGATTTCTTCGGACGGCACCTGAGCTGAGCTAAGGCGTCGGATCGCTTCGCGATCCGATCCACCGGAGGGGCGCTGCCCCTCCGGACCTCCCCGGAGTATTGTTGCCAAAATGAAATGTTCAGCCGCGCCAGACGGTGACCTCGTAGCCCGGTTCTTCGGGCTCGTCATCGACAATTTCCGCGGGGAAGCCCGGAGCGCGGATGTCGAGGCCGGTTGGTTCCTCGTAGCGACGGATGATGTTTGGCGAGTTCTCGCGCGGCCCATACGCTTCTATTGCTTCGCGGAATATCTCTACGATCATCGGCGATAGCGTAAGCGGGACACCGCGGCTTTCTGCGATTTCCTGGAAGAGCCCCACGTCCTTCAGGACGAGATCCATCGTGAAGCTGATGTCTCGGGAGCCGTTCAGGATTACCTGGCTTTCGGTCTCATGAACAAATGAGGTGCCCGAGGAGATGCGGATCGCCTCGTACGTGGTGGCGAGATCGAGCCCGGCGGCCTTCATTGTTGTCAGTGCCTCGGCACAGCTGACCAGATTGACCGTGGCGAGGTAATTCGTCATCACCTTGAGCGTTGATGCGGTGCCGACATCGCCAGTGTGAAGAACGCGCCGCCCGAGCGTGGTCAGCACGGGGAGCACTTCCTCGAAAGTCTCTCGCGTACAGCCAGCAAAGATCGAGATATTGCCCGTGGCCGCGCGATGACAGCCGCCAGAGACCGGGCAGTCAACCGCCAGCGCGCCCTTCGCCGTCACCAGGGACGCCATGCGGCGTACTTCATCGGTATCGGTTGTCGACATCTCGGCCCAGATCTTACCTTCCGAGAGGCCGGCAAGAAGGCCGTCCTCTGCTTCCATCACCGCCGCGCAGGCCGCGGGTGACGGCAGGCAAGTGATGACCATGTCGCAGGCTTCAGCCATCTCGCGCGGGCTTTCGGCCCAATGGGCGCCCTGCGCGAGGAACGGTTCCGCCATTCCGCGATCGAGGTCGCGCACCGTCAGGTCGTAGCCGTTTCTGAGAAGGCTGGCTGCAAGCTTGCCGCCCACATTGCCCAGCCCGATGAACCCGATTTTCATGTCATTCGCTCCCTGCAAGTTTCGCGGCCAACCGGCCATAGCGGGAGCCATCTGGTCTTGCTTGTTTGCGACCGATCCCGGTCGGTCCACGATGGTGTACAGCTAAGCCGTCAGAAACGTTGTCTTTTTTTGTTTACAGGGGCGTTTCGCGCGCTAGGGTCGCTGGCATGGCGGAACTGAAGGATCACCCCCTGCGCTATGCGCTTGCGAACGAGCTTCACGCGCGGCCGTTCCCGCCGCTCGAGGCGCCTTGCCGGGCGGCCTACGTGGCGATCAAACGGCCCGAAGAGGCAGCAGCGCGGGATCGTGATGTCGATCGTGCGCATCTTATCGATCTTCTCGACAGGTTTGGCGCACCGCATCCGCAGCCGGGGGCGACGCATTGGTTCGGGCAGATCGGCAAGCACCAACTGAAATGGGAAAGTCACACGGAATTCGTGACTTACACGGTATTTGGCCCTGGCAATGCTGAGCGGCCGTTTGATGCGCGCACCTTCGAGGTGTTTCCCGAAGAGTGGCTTGATCGTGCGCCCGGAGTGCGGATCACCTCTGCTCTGATCCGTGTCGAGATGTGGGATGGCGAGGCCGATATCCGTCCGAAGCTAGACGACTGGTTCGTGCCGGAGAGCCTGGCCGCCAGCGTTGTCCTCGATCGGACGGCGCTTGTTGCAGGTGATTTCCGGATCGACAGTGCCGGGCACATGCGCTTCGGCGTATTTGTCAAACCAGATACTGGCCCGCGTCGGGTGGGACGTATCGTTCAGCGGCTTTGCGAAATCGAAACTTACAAGGCGATGTCGATGCTTGGCCTGGCGCGGGTGCGCGAGCTTGGTCCCACGATGGCGCAACTCGACAACGAGCTGACCACGCTGATGGGGCAGATGACAGGCAGTTCGGCGGGAGCCGAAGAGACTCTCGGGGCACTTCTGAAGATCTCGTCGGAACTCGAGAATATTCTGGCGCGGAGCGCTTTCCGTTTTGGAGCGACCGGGGCATACGAGGCGCTTGTGACCCAGCGGATCGCAGTGCTGCGCGAAGAGCGGTATCACGGACGGCAAACCTTCGGGGAGTTCATGATGCGCCGGTTCGATCCGGCCATGCGTACCGTGAAGGCGGGGGAAGGGCGGCTTCACGCGATGTCGGAGCGGGCGATGCGGGCGGGCAACCTTCTTCGTACCCGCGTGGATGTGGAACGTTCCGCGCAGAACCAGGACCTTCTGGAAAGCATGAACCACCGGGCCGACCTGCAACTGAGGTTGCAGCGCACTGTCGAAGGCTTGAGCGTGGTGGCGATCAGCTACTACGCGGTGAACCTTGCAATCTACGTTCTCGGGCCGGTGGGGGCGGAACTCGATGTTTCCAAGCTTGTTCTGACAGCAGTCGTGACACCGGTGGTCATCCTCGCGGTATGGGCGCTTATACGGCGGCTCAGGCGGGACATGGAACGGTGATGCTTTTGCATCCTGCATATCGCGATGCCTTGCGCACGAATAGGTAACGCGACAGAAGTTGCCGAGGATGCGCAGCGAAAGCCCCCACACGATCTGGTCCTTCGCGGCTGCCTTGGCCGGAGCCGCGCTGATCGGTATCACCCTCTACGCCTGGGGCCAGCCTCTGATCTGCACCTGCGGGGAGGTGCGGTTCTGGGTGGGCTCGGTCTTTTCCAGCGGGAACTCTCAGCATATCGCGGACTGGTATACGCTGTCGCATATCGTGCACGGGTTGCTGGTTGTGCTTCTCGGGCGACTCTTGGTGCCGGGATGGGGATTCGCCGGGCTCTTTGCCGTTGCCATCGTTACCGGAGTTGCGTGGGAAATCGTGGAGCACACCGATTGGGTACTCGATCAGTTCCGCGCGACGACCCTCTATCAGGGGTATCTGGGCGACAGCGTGCTGAACGCCGTCAGTGATTACCTCTGGATGCTGGGCGGGTTCCTTGTGGCATGGCAGTTGCGGTCATTCTGGGTACTTCTGATCATCCTCTGTTTCGAGATCGTGGCCGCCAGCGTTGCAAGGGACAGCCTGGCCCTTACAACTTTGATGCTGATCTACCCGGTAGAGGCGATCGAGGCATGGCAGCAGGAGATCAACCCCAACGCGGTTAAGTGATCGCCGGTTTCGATTGACGGCTGCGTGGCCTGCGCCTAGGTCCAAAGGGTCCCGAATGAGCCGCGCAAGGAAGCTTTTCACCATGCCCATCCGCAATCGATTTGCCGAACTTCTTCCCGAGATCGCCGAGTGGCGCCGCGATATACACGCTCATCCGGAATTGCAGTTCGATACGCACCGAACAGCCGGACTGGTGGCCGAGAAACTCAAGGAATTCGGCTGTGACGAGATCGTGACGGGGATCGGAAAGACGGGTGTCGTCGGCATCATCAAGGGCAGGACCAATACATCGGGGCGCACCGTGGGGCTTCGAGCCGATATGGACGCGCTTCCTATCCATGAAGCGACCGGCAAACCCTATGCCTCCAAGACCGAAGGGGTGATGCATGCCTGTGGCCATGACGGTCACACGGCGATGCTTCTGGGCGCGGCGAAGTACCTTTCCGAGACGCGAAACTTCGACGGTACGGTGGCGGTAATCTTTCAGCCTGCCGAGGAGGGCGGCGGCGGCGGCCGAGAAATGGTCAATGACGGGATGATGGAGCGATTTGGGATCAACGAGGTTTATGGCATGCACAATTGGCCCGGGATCGCGACGGGCGAGTTCATGACCCGGCCGGGACCATTCTTTGCCGCCGCGGATCTTTTCGAAATCAAGGTCAAGGGTCGGGGCGGGCATGCGGCGCGGCCACATGTGACAATCGATACGACGGTGGTGGCAAGCCATATCGTTCTGGCTGTCCAGTCGATTGCCAGCCGGAACGTGAGCCCCGTGGAGCAGGTCGTCGTCACAATCAGTTCGTTCCACACTGACAGCGTCGCATTCAACGTGATCGCGGAGGACGTGACGATGCGGGGTACGGTTCGCACGCATAATCCCGAAGTGCAGGATCTGGCAGAGGCGCGCCTGAAGGAACTCGTGACGCTGACAGCGGAAGCCCACGGCGCGACGGCCGAGGTGGACTACCAGCGGAATTATCCGGTGATGCGGAATACCGAGGAGGAAACCGGCTTTGCAGCGAAAGCCGCGGCGGTGGTGGCGGGGTCTTGCGGGGATGCGCCCCTGGTGATGGGCGGCGAGGATTTCGCATTCATGCTCGATGTCCGTCCCGGTGCCTACATGCTGGTCGGGAATGGTGAGGACTCGGCGATGATCCACACCGCGACTTATGATTTCAACGACGAGACGATCCCTGCCGGATGCTCGTGGTTCGCCGAGATCGTGGAGCAGCGCCTGCCGGCGGCGTAGCCGCATTTTTCGCAGTTATCTGTCGCGCCATTCGTCGCGGAGGGCCCGGCGCATGACCTTGCCAGTGGCAGTCGTAGGCAGGCTTTCGACAATCTCGACACGGCGTGGGGCGGCATGAGGGCTGACACGGTCGCGGACGCGGGCGATCAGCCTTGCCTTCATGGCGCCATCCCGATCCGCCCCCTCCCGAAGGACGACAAAGGCCGTTACTGCTTCTGTCCTGACCAGGTCGGGCAGGCCGACAACAGCGGCGTTCACCACGTCCTCGTCACCGGTTAGGCAGTTCTCGATTTCGGTGGGACCGATACGGTAGCCCGCGGACGTGATAACGTCATCATCGCGGCTGACGAAGGTGAAGTAGCCCTCGCTATCGCAAGTGCCGAGGTCGCCGGTTCGCAGCCATCCATCCTTCACCTTTTCTGCCGTCGCATCTGGCCGGTTCCAGTACCCGAGAAACATCACCGGGTCGGGGGCGCGGACGCAGATTTCGCCCGTTTCGCCATCGGGGACAGGCTTTCCCGCGGCATCCAGGATCGCAACCTCGTGGCCAGGTACGGCGCGGCCCATGGTGCCCGGGCGGATATCCATCGCCTGGTGGCAGGTGGAGATCACGAGATTGCACTCGGTTTGTCCGTAAATCTCGTTGATCGGGGCGCCGAGCACATTCTTCCCCCAGTCGTGCAGATCTGCGCCAAGGCTTTCACCACCTGAACCGATCGAACGAATATCGACACCCTTTGGCACGTTGGCCCGGCGCATGAGTTTTAGCGCCGTGGGCGGAAGGAACATGTTGCGGACCCGGTGATCGCGGATCAGGGCAAAGGCCTCGTCGGGGTCGAACTTTCGCATTCGATGACTGATGAGGGGGACGCCGTGGTAGAGGCAGGGCATTGCAAGATCCATGAGGCCGCCGATCCATGCCCAGTCTGCCGGTGTCCAGCCCATGTCACCGGCTTGGGGCAGGAATTCGTGCTGGAGTTCGACTGAAGGCAAATGGCCGATCAGGAAGCGATGGGCATGCAGCGCGCCTTTCGGTGCCCCGGTCGTACCAGAGGTGTAGATCAGGATGGCAGGGTCGTCGGCCTGGCTAAGGATAGGGGTATGAGCTTCGGATGCCGCTTTGATTTCATCCTCAAAGGACGGCAGTCCAGAGGTGCCGGCGCCGGTGACGAGGATATGCGAGAGTTCGGGGCAATCGAGAGTGGCAAGCTTGGCCGAATTGTCGGGATCCGTAACGCATACGCGCGCCCCGGAGTCGGAAAGGCGGAATGCCAGTGCTTCTTCCCCGAACAGAGTGAAGAGCGGGAGGGCGATTGCGCCGAGTTTCATGGCAGCGAAGTGAGTGATCATCACCTCGGGGCACTGGGGCAGGAGGATCGCGACGCGATCGCCTCGTTCTACACCGCGGCTTCGAAGGGCATTTGCAAGGCGATCGGAAGCACGTTTGAGATCACCGTATGTCCAGGTTTCGGTTGTTCCGCCTGAGGTGATGTGATGGATCGCGGGGCGCTGTGGCTCTGCACGGGCCCATACATCGCAACAGGCTGCGGCCATGGAAAACTCGTCGGGAATTGACCAGCGGAACTCCGACCTCAAACTGTCCCAATTTGCGGGGCGCTCAATTGCGCGGCGGGCCATGCACGTTCCCTTTAATTGAACATATGTTCAGTTATGTCACGGATTGCGCCGATCTTCAATCGCGCCGGTGTGACCTTGCTCATAATCCGTGACGTCTCAGGCTTGCAGGGGTCAAGGCGTTTCAGTACCGTCTCCCGGCAATGACAGATGCACCGCTTATTGACCCGTTTCATCGTGCCATCACCTACCTGCGGGTGTCGGTAACGGACCGTTGCGATTTTCGCTGTGTCTATTGCATGTCGGAGAACATGACTTTCCTGCCCAAGAAAGAGCTTCTGACGCTGGAAGAACTTGACAGGATGTGTTCGGCTTTCGTGCGTCTCGGGGTAGAAAAACTGCGGATCACCGGGGGCGAGCCTCTGGTGCGCAAGGGGATCATGACTTTCTTCAACGCAATGTCGAGGCACCTCGACAGCGGCGCGCTGAAGGAATTGACGCTGACGACAAACGGAAGCCAGCTTGCGCGGTTTGCCGGCGAACTGAGTTCTGCCGGTGTGCGGCGCATCAACGTCTCGCTCGATACGCTTGACGAAGACAAGTTCGCGCAGATCACACGTTGGGGGCGTTTGCCCCAGGTGATGAAGGGGATCGATGCTGCGCAAGCGGCGGGAATGCGCATCAAGATTAATGTCGTCGCGCTCAAGGGCTTCAACGAGGACGAGCTTTTTCCGATCGTTGACTGGTGCGCAGAGCGCGACATGGATCTTACCTTCATCGAGGTCATGCCGATGGGTGATATCGGCAATGAAAACCGGCTGGGCCAGTATTGGTCGCTGAAAGATCTGCGGGCGAAACTTGCTGAGAGGTTCACGCTGATCGATCTGGCTGAACGCACTGGTGGTCCTGCCCGCTATGTCCAGCTTCAGGAAACCGGGCAGAAGATCGGATTTATCACGCCGCTCACACACAATTTCTGCGAAAGCTGCAACCGGGTGCGGATCACCTGCACCGGCGAGATCTACATGTGCCTCGGACAGGAGGATATGGCAGATCTGCGCGCACCGTTGCGTAGCCATCCAGAGGACGATCGACCCCTGGAAGAAGCGATCCGCACCGCAATTGCGCTGAAGCCCAAGGGACATGATTTCGACTATTCCCGCCAGGAGCTTGGCGGGCAAATGTCGCGGCACATGAGCCATACGGGCGGCTGATGACTTCCCCGGATCCCGGTTCCGTTTACCGGGTTTATTCCGTTCTTGCCGGCCTTTTGGAAGCGCCAATCCGCTCACGTGATGCCACCAAGCTGCGCGAGGCAGGAGTATCTGCAGATCGGCTGGGCGAACGTAACGGGATCGCGGCCGCAAAGCGCCCGTCTGGGCCACTGGCCTGGGTTCATGCCGTCAGCGTAGGCGAAAGCCTGTCGGTCCTCGGGCTGATCGGCGATCTTGCGCGGGCCCGGTCCGATGTGTCTTTCTTGATCACAACGACATCGGCAACGTCGGCCCGCATGGTGGCAGATCGCCTGCCGCCGCGATCATGGCACCAGTTTGCCCCGCTCGATACGCCTGGTGCTGTGTCCCGCTTTCTCGACCATTGGCGACCGGACCTTGCGGTGTTCGTGGAAAGTGAGCTTTGGCCGCGCCAGATCGTGGAAGCGCATAGGCGGGGTACCCGGCTTGCGCTGGTGAACGCGCGGCTTTCGTCGCGGTCTTTGCGGCGGTGGCGACGGTTGCCGAATCTCGCGGCGGCGCTTCTGAGTCGGTTTGAAGCGATCACGACCCAGACGTCGGAAACTGCGGAGGCGCTTGTCGCGTTGGGCGCAGATGCGGATCGAGTGACGGCAACCGGGGATTTGAAATCGGCCGCGGATCCGTTGCCGGTGGATGACGAAGAGCTTGCCGGCATGATGCAGGTTTTGGCAGATCGGCTTCTCTGGATTGCTGCATCGACGCATCCTGGGGAAGAAGAACAGGTGCTTGACGCGAGGCCGCGCGGGCGGCTTCTGATCCTGGTGCCACGGCATCCGGAGCGGGGGGATGCGCTGGCAGAGATGATGCGTGGCCGTGGATTGACGGTAGCGCAGCGCTCGAAGGGCGAGCCTGTGGAGCCCGAGACCGATGTCTATCTGGCCGATACGCTTGGCGAGATGGGGCTTTGGTACAGCCTCGCACCGCTCGCCTTTCTTGGCGGCTCGCTTATGCCCATCGGCGGTCATAACCCGTTCGAGCCCGCACAATTCGGTGTGCCGGTGATCTTTGGCCCCGGCGCGACGAATTTCGCGGAAACGAATGCGCGGATGGTTGCGGCGGGTGGCGCGGTGGAAGTGCCGGATGCCACCGGACTTGCGGCGGCGCTTGACGTCCTAGGTCGGCCCGATGATCTGATGGCGCTGCAGGCTGGTGCTCGCCGGTTTGCAGAGGCGCAAGGAGACGTGCGACGGGTGGTGGCGGAACGGTTGTTGCCGCTCTTGGCGCCATGACCCCCGAGGTCTACATCACGAACTTCAACCCGAACTTCACCGGGGTGTCGGCGACAGCAGCGGCGGTTTCCCGCGTGCAGGCGCGTAAACTGGCCGTTCAGATGGTGGGATATCCCTTGCCTGACTGTCCCGATCCTGTGAGTCGGGCTGAGGCAATCCGCCTTTGCCGTACTGTGCCGGAGGGACGACCGTTCTCTATCTGGCATGTGCGTCGCAATCCAGAGATGCGGGCTGCCATCTGGGCGCGTGACGTGTTGCGGAGGCCGATCCGGATCGTCTTCACTTCGGCGGCTCAGAGGCGGCATTCGGCGGTGCCACGGTGGCTGATCAACCGGATGGATGCGGTGATCGCCACATCCGAAGCCGCCGCAAGTTTCGTGCCTCACGTACGGTCGGTGGTTCCTCACGGCGTGGATACCGAACGGTTTCATCCATCTTCGGAAAAGGCGGCCGCCTGGGGTGAAACCGGCTTCCCCGGCATGCGGGGTGTGGCAACGATCGGGCGGGTGAGGCCCGAGAAAGGCACGGATGTGTTTGTCGAGGCGATGCTTCGGGTTCTGCCGGACTTGCCGGATCTCACAGCCCTCGTCATTGGTAAGATAGCGCGGGAACACAAGGGGTTCGCCGAGGCGCTTAAGGCACGAATTGCAGCTGCAGGTCTTTCCGAAAGGATTTTGTTCGTGGGCGAGATCGCCCCGGAAGAGACACCGATGCTGATCCGTTCCATAACTCTGGTCGTCAACTTGCCACGCTATGAGGGGTATGGCGTAGTACCGCTTGAGGCGATGGCCTCCGGGACACCTTTCGTTGCGAGCGAAGCTGGCCATTACCGCGAGTTTTCCGCTCAGGGGACAGCCGGTCTCGTGGTGCCTGTCGGAGATGCCGATGCGGCCGCCGCGGCGATCCGCACGATGCTGACGGACCCGGATCGCTATCGGGCGGCGCAGGCGGCGGGCAGATCCCAGGTGGAGACAATGTATTCCGTGGAACGCGAGGCGCGCGCGATCACAGATGTCTATCTCGCCCTTTGGTCAGAAGCGGGCGTGCCGCGGACCTAACCCTTCGTCGGCCAACTCGGGTGTAGTGCGTCAATCCTGATTTCGTGAACGTGGTGCCTGCCATCCCGGACGTGGGGGTGATCGGGCGGAAGATCGTCATGGGTGTGTGGCATCAGGCTCGAATCGCTTTTGGGCCAGAGCCGGAGCGCGATGACGAGGCCGAGGATCGCGATAGCTGTTAGGGCGATCAGAGCTGGCACTGGGCCCGCCACCGTCATAAGCCAGCCCGCCAGAGGGTAGGTGACCAGCCAGCAGGCGTGGGACAGTGCAAACTGTGCGGCGAAGATGGCGGGGCGATCTTCGGAATGGGACGATCGGCGCAGGAGACGGCCCGCCGGTGTGAGAGCTGCAGCATAGGCAGCACCCGTGACGGTCCATGTAACAAGCAGCGCAGACCAACTCAGGCCTATGGCGATAGTCCAGATTGCGAGCGCGGACAAAGCGCCGATCTGGCCAAGTGTTCCGGCCACCATGACCTTTCGGTCGCCAATGCGTTCGAGCATCCGGGGTAAGGCAAGGGCGGAAACCATCGAGCCGGCGCCGAATGCGCTTAGGGTCAGGGCCACTGCGCTGTCATCGCGGCCAAGCGTGTCGCGGACCAGCACGACCGTATTCACAAGGACCATTGCGCCGGCGGCCGCTGCGCCGGCGTTGAGGGCCAGAAGACCGCGTAGTCGCGGGGTGGCGAGGTAGATCAGAATGCCTCGTGTTGTGCGCTCCCAGATGCCGCGGCGTTCTGGCGGGCTGGCTGTGGGAAATGTGACGGAAAGGATCAGCAGGCCCGAAGCAAGAAATCCGGCAAGTGTGCCGAAAAACAGCACATCGAAGCTGAACACGAGAAGAAGCGCTGCAGCTATTAGAGGGCTGGCGATGTTTTCGAGATCCTGCGCAAGGCGGGAGAGTGAAAGGGCGTTCGTATAACGATCCTCTTCCTGCAGAACGTCTGGAATCGTCGCTTGAAATGCCGGTGTGAAGGCGGCTGAGGCAGATTGCAGGACGAGGACAAGAAAGTATGCCTGCCAGATTTCTGTGACGAAGGGAAAGACCAAGGCTGCGGCAGCGCGAACAAGATCAAGCGAGACGAGGACGGTGCGGCGCGGCAGGCGTTCGACGAGGGCCGCGGCGATTGGTGAAAGCCCGACATAGGCAATCATCTTGATGGTGAAAATCGTGCCGAGTATGAGCGCTGCGTCTCCACCTGCAAGGTCGTAGGCCAGCAGTCCAAGCGCGACCGTCATCAGCCCGGTCCCAAGAAGTGCCGAGACCTGTGCGGCGAAAAGCGTGCGGAATGTGCGATCTGCGAGGATGCCGAACATCTCGCCAGCTTAAGGGAAGAGATGGGAGAACTGGAATGGGGATTTAGGGCACCACACTGTCATTGCCGCGGGAGAAGGGCCCTTCTAGGCTGTGATCAGGAGATCCGGAATGCGCTCCCTCACCCTTTCCGTACTGTTTGCCTCTTGGTGCGCCTCTGCTGGAGCGGAGACCGCATTTTGTGCAGGCAGTGTGACCGTGGCCGGTGGGGACCCGGCCTTGCGGGCCGAAACCTGTGGATTCGTTGATAAGGCGCTGAAGGGGCTCGCAAGTTGCTCTCTCGTGCTCGACCGACCTATTCGGGTCAACATCGTGGAGACGATGCGCGAAGGCTGCGTCGGTCTCTATCATTGCGGTGAAGACCAAATCGAGCTCGTCGCGCCGGCCTACGCGGAACAAGAGCGATCTACGGAAAGCCCTTTCCGGCACCTGTCGCCGGAAGACTTCTTCGCCAGTGTCGTTACCCATGAGCTTGCCCACGCCGCCTATGATGCCGCAGGGTGCCCGTTTGAAACCTGTCCGGTCACGGATGAATACGTGGCCTATGCGATGCAGGTCCGCTCTTTGTCGCCCGAGCAGATTGCGGCCTTCGAAGACGCCGGCGGGATCGATCGGCGCGTGAGCCGAGAGGAGTTCAGTCAGATTTTCCTGATGATGAACCCCAATGCGTTCGCCGCCCGTGTCTGGGCACATTTCTCACAAAGGCCGGATGGCTGCGCATATCTCGCGCAGATCGTTTCATGGGATATCGTGTTCGATACCGAGCGGCCCTGATCCGCGTTGGCGGACAGAGCGGATCAGACAGTTCCGGGCCGGATGTCTTCGGTGGACCATGGCACCTGCGACGACGTTGGCGCGGGCATGTCCTGTGCCGGTGATGCGCCCTTCGTCTAGAGCCTCGTCCATTTAATCTGCAACATATCCGGCAGCCTTGAAGAGGTTTCGGCACTCGTTTGGTGGAAAGAG
>NZ_JAWHTE010000013.1:0-137781 GCF_032586175.1 Ovoidimarina sediminis | reverse complement strand
TCCCAGACAGGATGAATCACAAATCAGCTCCAACAGGAATCCCCGCGATTCAGGTTTTCAGTCGGATGCTTTAGCGCGCGGCTTTCTCATCGATGCCCGAAGTGCCTTCTCGCCTCTCAAGAGTGGCAAGAACGTCTTCAAGCGCCACATCCCGTGCCGCCAGCATCACAAGGAGATGGTAGAGCACGTCGGCTGCTTCCTCGGTCAGACGCGTCTTGTCTCCCTTTACGGCCTCAACGATCGCCTCAATGGCTTCTTCCCCAAATTTTTCGGCGACCTTCTCGGGGCCTTTCGCAAGGAGCTTTGCGGTCCAGGAGGTCTCCGGGTCCGCGCCCTTTCGTGCCGCGATGGTCGCGGCAAGTCGCTCTAGCGGTGTCATACCGGCCTCACGGGAATCCCGGCCGCAGCCATATGGGCCTTGGCCTCTGCGATGGAGAAGTCGCCGAAGTGAAAAATCGAGGCTGCCAGAACCGCGGATGCTCCGCCCTTGGTCACGCCCTCGACAAGGTGGTCGAGTGTCCCGACGCCGCCGCTGGCAATGACAGGTACATGCACGGAGTCGGAAACTGCCCGAGTCAATGGCAGGTTGAATCCCGCCCTCGTTCCGTCGCGGTCCATAGACGTCAGAAGGATCTCGCCCGCGCCCTTTTCCGTCACTGTCCTTGCGAATTCGACTGCGTCGATGCCGGTTGGTTTCCGGCCGCCGTGGGTGAAAATTTCCCATCGTCCCGGTTCAACCGTCTTTGCGTCGATTGCAACGACGATGCACTGGGATCCGAACCGATCCGCTGCCCGGGCCACCACGTCCGGATCGGCCACCGCTGCTGAATTGAAACTCACCTTGTCCGCCCCTGCGAGCAACAGCGCTCTCACATTCTCGACCGTCCGAACACCACCACCGATCGTAAGCGGCATAAAGCATTGCTCTGCCGTTCGTGTTGCCAGGTCGTACATCGTGCCGCGGTTCTCATGAGTCGCGTTGATGTCGAGAAAGCAAAGCTCATCTGCACCTGCCGCGTCATACGCCTGCGCCTGTTCGACCGGGTCGCCCGCATCAATGAGATCGACGAAATTGACGCCTTTCACCACGCGTCCATCAGCAACGTCCAAGCAGGGTATGATGCGCACCTTGAGCATGGGGCGGGTCTACGCCAATCGGCGGCAGGTTGCCAAGGGTGCCATCAAGCTCTCGTGAGGGGGCGTGTGCTCTGAGGGTCAAGACAATAACCTCAAAGGGCTTCAAACCCGGGAGAGCGCCAATGCTACGCAAGATCGCCTTAATCGCCGCACTCGCTGCGACGCCTGCTTTCGCGAGCGACGACATCCTTCGCATCGAGGCGGAGGGTGATGTCGCCACGGTTATGGACCGGCTCGAAGCCGCTGTCGCTGGTGCTGGAGCTACGGTCTTTGCTCGGGTAGATCACGGGCAGGGGGCGGCGAGCGTCGACATGGAACTTGCCGATGCAGAACTATTGATCTTCGGTAACCCGAAACTGGGTACACCTGCGATGCAGGCAGACATGCATGCCGGGATCTTCCTGCCACTTCGCGTCCTCGTCTACGCAGATTCCGATGGCCAGACCTGGCTCGCCTACGAAGCGCCGCGCGAAATGCTTGATGACCTCTCCATCCCGGCCGATGCGCCGTTCCTCGGTGCGATGGAAGGAGCGTTGCAAAAGCTCACCGGGGTTGCGGCTGGCGGCTAATGCGAGCCGGCCAGAATTGCTTCAATCTCTGCCGAGTCCTGGGGAAGGCCCCGCTGGAATCTGCCCGGCAACTAGGCGCACGCATTGTTTCTTGTGCGGATGACGGATTGCGCCGGCCAGCGACCGAATGGAACAAGCCGGGGGCGACCGGCCTCATCCTGAAAGCAAACCAGGGCGCTGTTCAACCTCTCGCCATTGTCGACACCGTCCACGATGCGCCTTCGAAGAAGGTATATGCAGACAACCCGTGCCGTTAGGCAAAGTCTACGGTGTTTGAAAACAATAACACGTAGCCGCGATTGCGACACCAGCAGATGATCGCAAGGACTGCGGGCAAATATACTTCAAGTGAGCGGAAGCTGTTCCCTACTGCGCCGCCAATGCCGCCAATGCCGCCTTTATGTCAATTGCGCCATCATAGAGCGCGCGTCCTGAAATCGCGCCCGCGACGACATTCGTGTCCCTGAGCCGGATCAGATCGTCCAGCGAAGACACCCCACCGCTTGCAATCACCGGCACATTGACCGACCGCGCCAGCGCCTCGGTTGCCGCAACGTTCGGGCCTCCCATGGCGCCGTCCCTTTCGATATCCGTATAGATGATCGCGGCGATCCCCGTGTCCTCGAAGGCGCGCGCTAGATCGGTCACCTCCATATCGGTATCTTCTGCCCAGCCTCGTGTCGCAACCTTGCCGCCGCGGGCATCCAGGCCCACAGCAACCCGCCCCGGGAACGCACGTGCCGCTTCGCGGACAAGATCGGGGTTCTCCACGGCCGCGGTGCCGAGGATCACTCGCGCGAGCCCCTTCTCCAGCCAATGCTCGATTGTCGCCATATCTCGGATTCCCCCTCCAAGTTGTGCCGGCACATCGATACGGTTTAGAATTGCTTCGACAGCGGCCCCGTTCACCGGTTCCCCGGCAAATGCGCCGTTCAGGTCGACAAGATGGATCCACGCACATCCTGCCGTCTCGAAAGCTGCCGCTTGCGCTGCGGGATCGTCGGAGAAGACCGTAGCCGCTTCCATTTCACCTCTCAGAAGCCGCACGCACTGTCCGTCCTTTAAGTCGATAGCCGGGTAAAGGATCATCGGTGGGCTCCGCATCGTTGGGATGTGATTTCAGGAGCTCCGCTTCTGCACGCGCCACGCCTGATTGTGAAGACCCAACGTCACAAGTGCCGCCGACCTGACGTCAACCTTGCTCCTGACTGCGCAGTGAAACGAGGCTGCCGCCGATCAATGTGGAGGAGACACGAAATCATGAAGATCCTGACCGCCGCTGCCTTGTCCCTTGTCCTATCCGCGAGCGTCGCCGTGGCAGAGCCCGTGATTGGCACATGGCAGACCGAGGCTGATGACAACGGAAACTTCGGCCATGTCGAGATCGCGGCCTGCGGGGCGGTGATCTGCGGCGTGATCGTACGCGCCTACGACAGCGCGGGCCAACCTCGCGAAAGCCAGAATATAGGCAAGCGCATGATCTGGGATATGGAAGCGAAGGGCGAAGGCAGTTACACCGGCGGCCGCATCTGGGCGCCTGATCGCGACAAGGTCTATCGGTCGAAAATGTCGCTCGATGGCGACCGTCTGAAGGTTTCAGGGTGTGTTGGGCCGATCTGCCGTGGCCAGACCTGGCTCAGGGTACAGTAGGACAAAAGTCTAAGCGGTCGTCGTCACCTGCAAGATCGAAGCCGAAAAGCGGGCTGGGCGCTTACGGTGCCCAGGTAAGGAAATTGGCGATCAGGCGCAGCCCGGCAGCCTGGCTCTTTTCTGGATGAAACTGTGTGCCGATCGTGTTGCCGGACGCGACGATCGCGGTCACCTCTCCGCCATACTCGGCATAGGCCAGTCGCTGTGTCAGATCCGTCATTTCCATGTGATAGGAATGCACGAAATAGGCGTGATCACCGGTTTCGATCCCGTCGAGGACGGGATGACGACCGGTGATCACAAGATCGTTCCATCCCATGTGTGGCACCTTCAGGCTCGGGGCTGAGGGGGTGATCCTGTGCACCTCTCCATCGATCCAGCCAAGGCCTGGGGTCGGCTCATATTCATGTCCCATCCGCGCCATCAGCTGCATTCCGACACAGATCCCCAGAAACGGCCGCCCGCGTGTTTCGACCGCCTCGATCATTGCATCGTACAGCCCTGAGCGGTCTGCCAGCGCTGCCTTGCAGGCCGGAAAGGCGCCATCTCCGGGTAGGACGATCCGGTCTGCCCGCGCCACGTCTTCGGCGCGGTCGGTGACGATGACCTCGCCTCCACCGGTCTCGCGTGCCATTCGTTGGAACGCCTTTTCGGCGGAATGCAGATTGCCGCTTTCGTAATCGATCAGAACCGTCAGCATCGCGGTCTCAGAGAGCACCTTTGGTCGACGGCACGGCGTCGGCCCGGCGCGGGTCGGTCTCTACCGCGGTCCTGAGTGCCCGGGCGACGGCTTTGAACGCTGCCTCGGCGACGTGGTGCGCATTTATTCCGTGCACCTTGTCAACGTGAAGCGTGATCCCCCCGTGCGTCGACAGGGCCTGAAAGAATTCCCGCACGAGTTCGGTGTCGAAGGTTCCGATTTTCGCGGCCTCGAAGGTGACACTCCAGACAAGGAACGGTCGACCTGACAGATCAAGTGCAGCCCGCACCTGCGCATCGTCCATCGGCAGCGCGCACTCGCCGTAGCGGTTGATCCCTGTCTTATCGCCCAATGCTTGCGTGAGTGCCTGTCCAAGCGCGATGCCGGTATCCTCCACCGTATGATGGTCGTCGATGTGCAGATCGCCCTCCGCGCGCACCGTCATGTCGATCAGGGCATGGCGGGCAAGCTGGTCGAGCATGTGGTCGAAGAAGCCCACGCCCGTCTGATTGTCATAGCTGCCGGTGCCGTCGAGGTTGATCTCGACGGAGATGTCCGTCTCCGCCGTTTTGCGGGTTACGGTCGCCTTGCGCATGTGGATCGCTCCGGATCGATTAACACGCGCCTCTATAGAAGTGTGCGCAGGGTGAGGGAAGGGCCCTGTCGGCAGAACGAGGCTGCTCTGTCACATCACGATGACGATTCCTGTGTGCCCTGGTCCCGTTCCCTTTCGCGGTTGTTGAGGCCCCAGGGCACGACCCCGATACGCAGTGCGGCACGCCCGATCATGTGGGCGCCGATCGGCGCGGTCAGCAGAAGGAAAACGACGATCAGCATACAGCGTATGATCACCGCCACGTCGCCGAAATGCACAGCGGTGCCTGCCATTATCAGGCCCGAACCCAGCGTTCCAACCTTTGTTGCGGCGTGCATTCGGATGAAGACGTCCGGCAGCTTGACGATGCCTACCCCGGCGAGGACCGTGAACACCCCACCGAGAATTAGAAGAAACGCGGTGAGAGCGATCGTCATTCGCTTCCCTCCCGCTCTTCCCGTCGGATCGTCTGACGCTCGGCAAAGCGCGCCAGCGCCACCGTTGCAAGGAAACCAACAAGTGCCAGAACGAGGGCAACATCAAGAAAAGCGGCATCACCGGAGCGCACAGCAGCGAGCCCGCAAAAAGCTACAATTGCCACCGTCATCATATCGAGGGCTACCACGCGGTCGGGCAGACTTGGGCCCTTTGCGAGGCGCCAAAGCGCCAGACCCACAGCAAGGAAAACCATCACGAAGCCAAGTGTCACAGAAAGCTCGAGAAACTCTGTCATGCTTTCCTCTCCTCGACCGCGTCGATCACCCACCTCTCCATTCCCGATTTCAGGGCGCGACAAACCGCTTCGGGGTCATCGGCGAACATTGCGTGAACTTTCAGGGTCCTGCGATCCTCGCTTACATCGATACTGAGAGTGCCTGGCGTCAGCGAAATCAGGTTCGTGACCAGTAGAATGCCGGCATCAGTCTTGGCGTCCAGCGGCATGTCAATGATCGCAGGACGGGCGCGATGCGTCGGGGTGATGATGTCCCAAAGAACCTCTATGCTCGACACGATAAGCTCATAGTGGAAAAGCACCACCAGCTTGAGCCAATACCACACACGCAAGAAATAGCTCGACCTTACGCCTGTAAGCGGTTGCAAGAGCCAGAGTACGCCGTAGCCGACGACGAGCCCCGATAGGACAGTCAGCCAGGTGAACCCGCCAAAGAAGATCGCCCATGCAGCGGTCAGAACGAGGTTCGCGGCGAAGTTACTCATGGTTCTGCCCCTAATACAGCTGCAAGGTAAGCGCTGGGATCCAGAAGCTGACCTGCGGCCTCCTTGGCAAATGCGACGAACGGTTCAGGGAAGAAACCGATCACCAACGTCATCGCGGCAAGCCCGGCCACGGGCAATAGAAGGTGGTTGCGGGTCTCGCGATCAAGACAGCGCAACTCAGGGTCTACGCCTTCGGGGTGAGCCTTCCAGAACGCCTCTGCCCAGATCTTCGTCATTGAAAAGATCGTCAGAAGCCCCACAACCAGCGCCACACCTGCGATGATCCAGCCCTCATCTTCCAATGCAGCCGCCACTAGGACGTATTTAGCCCAGAAGCCCGAAAGAGGCGGAAATCCCGCCAGCGAAAATGCGGGAATCAGAAACAATAGTGCGAGAAGGGGGGCGGATTTATAAAGCCCGCCGATCTGGCCAAGCTGAGTCGATCCGACCAGACGCTCCGCCACACCAGCGATCAGGAACAGGTTCGCCTTCACGATGATGTGGTGCACCAGGTAAAACACCGCGCCGGCCAGAGCGAGCGGCGTCAGAAGTGCAAGCCCCATGATCATGTATCCGATCTGGCTTACGATATGGAACGAAAGGATCTTGCGGATATCGTTCTGCGCGGCCGCCCCAAGAACGCCCGTCAGCATAGTCAGTCCTGCCACCCAGAGAAGGATGTGGTGGGTGAACCCGGTGTCTCCCGCGAAGACGAGAGTGAACATCCGAATGAGTGCGTAGACGCCGACCTTGGTCAGAAGTCCTGCAAACACCGCCGATACTGAAAAGGCCGGGGTGTGGTATGATGCCGGCAGCCAGAAGAAAAGTGGAAAGACAGCCGCTTTCACACCGAAGGCGACCATGAACATCATCGCGACAACCGTGACGAGCCCTCGGTTTTCAACCTCGGGCACCGTTCGCGCGAGGTCCGCCATGTTGAGCGTCCCGGTCATCCCGTAGAGTAGGCCTATCCCGGACAGGAATAGGATCGTCGAGATCAGGTTCAACGTCACATACTTCACGCCACCGTCGATCTGCGCCTTGCTGCCCCCGAGCACCAGCAGGCCGAAGGATGCGATCAGCATGACTTCGAACCACACATAGAGATTGAAGAGGTCACCGGTCAGGAAAGCGCCGGAAACGCCGCCGATCAGAACGTTGAAGAGCGCATGATATCCGAGATACTCCGCCCGCTCCCGGACATCGCCAAGTGCGTACACCGAGACGGCAAGTGCGGTGATGGCGGTGATCACCACCATCACGGCGCTCAGAAAATCCGCGACTAGGGTTATCCCGAAAGGCGCAGGCCAGCCACCCATCTGGGCCGCCACCACGCCTTCATCGAGCACCCGCGCCATAAGAAGGACCGCAGCAATGAGCAGCGCCAGATTGCCTGCCACGCTAATCCACCTGCCTGTCGGCCGGGTGCGCAGCAGAAATGCCGCCACTGCCGTCAGAAATGGCAGGATCAGAGGGGTTGCAAGAAGCCAGGTCACGCTTTCGGCTCCTCAATTGGTTCGGCCACTCGCATTTCGTCGGAATAGGCAGTGCCTAGGGTCGTGTACGCTCGGAAGATCAAAACAAGTGCAAAGGCGAAAAGGCCGAAGCCGATCACGATTGCCGTCAAGACCAATGCTTGCGGGAGGGCATTCGCCACGTCCCCCACAGGGCCATCCGCACCCTCCGGGATAAGTGGGGGTGCACCTTCCGTAAGGCGCCCAGAAGCAAAGATCGTCAGGTTTGCAGCGTTCGAGATCAGAACCAGTCCGAATATGAACCGCAAGATGTTTCGCGCCAGCATCAGATACACCGCCGCTGCGACGAGGACACCAATGGTTATGGCGAGCAGCGCCTCCATCAGATTTCCTCTTCCATCGCGAACACAAGTGTCAGGGTCGACCCGAATACGACAAGGTAGACGCCAATGTCGAAGACGAGGACCGTTGACAGAGGCAGACCCTTGTCATCTTCCGTCGCTCCGATGAAGAGCCACTGCCCGGTGAACAGGGCATCTTCGAAAAACGCCGCTGCGATCCCGGCAAGAAGCGCAATTCCAAGCCCTGTTACCGCAATATTCTGCGGCGATATGCGAAGGGCCTTTCGTGCGTCTGTGGTGCCGCAGGCAATCGCGTACAGGACGAAGCCAGTCGCTCCTATAAGTCCGCCAATGAACCCGCCTCCGGGCTCGTTGTGGCCCCGCAGGAGCATATAGAGCGAGAAGACGAGCAAGAGCCCCGACAAATACCGTGTGCCCGCACGAAGGATGACAGAGTTCATTTCTCGCCTCCCCGATCCGTGGTGCGCAGAAGCGCATAGGCGGAGAGCGCGGCGATCACGACCACAGCGATTTCGCCGAAGGTATCGAGTGCGCGGAAGTCCACCAGAATTACGTTGACGATGTTGCGTCCGTACGCTTCGGGCCAGCTGGCGGTCTCGAAGAAATCGGTCAATCGCCGGTCCAGCGGTGTCTCGAGAACCGAAAGCAGCACGAGTGTCACCACTGTACCGATCGCAACCGCAAGGATCGCGTCGCGTGGCCGGTGATCGCTTCTGCCGTTCGGGTCAAGGACAGGAAGACGCAGTAGAGCGACCGCCACCAAGACCACGACAAGCGTTTCGACCATCAACTGCGTGATCGCTACATCCGGCGCGCCAAATACGATAAAGATCATCGCAACGCCGATACCCACGACCCCAAGAGCGGCCATCGCAGCGATACGGGAACGTGTAACCGCGGCAATCAACGCCCCGGATACGGTAAAGAGCATCAGTGCCACATTCTTCCAGGAGATATCGGACAGATCAGGAATGGCGCCGAGAACATCTCGCGCCAACATCGTGCCGCCGATGGCTGCGAGAACGGTCGCGAAGGTCGCGAAGATATAGCTTCTCAAAATGCCGGGCTGGATCAGCCTCGTTTGCCAGGCGGCAAATTTCTTCAGTCCGGTAAGGAACGAATCCCATCCTCTGTCGAAATTGGGCGCGGCGGAATCGGCCCGTGCCAGCATGGCCCGCAAAGGGCGGTGCGCGAGGTAGAGTGCGAGCCCCAGCACGACCGTCGCCACAGACAGGATCAGCGGCAGGTTCACCCCGGCCCAGAGCTTTAGCTCTTTTGCATCTTCGGTAGATCCGAGCAGCGAGGCGACCGTGGGATTGATGAGGGAGGTCTGAAGCAGATCCGGCACAAGGCCGAAGAGCGCGCCAAGCCCTGCAAGCAATACAGGACCCGCCAGCATGGGCCAGGGCGCCTCATGGGGTTTCAGGGGCATGGTGCCGCCAGGCTTGCGCCAGAACGGACGGAACGCAACAACACCGGCGACCGCGAGCATCAGAGCATTCGAGACCACGAGCGCGCCTGCCACCAAAAGCGGCTCGGACCCCACGGCGAGCGCACCGGCGTATTTCAGTTCCTTGCCGATGAAGCCCAGAAAGGGTGGAAATCCCGCCATCGATAGCGCTGCCAGTGCCGCGGCCGCCGCAGTCACCGGCATAGCCTGCGCAAGACCACCGAGGATTTCCGCTTCACGTGTGCCCGTCCCATGGTCGATGCAGCCGACCACGAGAAAGAGCGCGGCCTTGTACAGGGAGTGGACGATGAGGAAGGTCGCGAATGCCGTCATGGCATAGCCCGCTTCCTGTCCAAGAAACAGCGTCAGCGTGCCCAATGCCATCAAAGTCGTATATGCCAGCGCCTGCTTCAAGTCGGTCTGCCGCAGTGCTAGAACGCTTGCGAACACAGCGGTGAATGCCCCCGCGATCGTAAGTGTCCAAAGCCAGATATCCGTTCCCGAAAACGCCGGATGCAGGCGGGCCATCAGGTAGACCCCGGCTTTCACCATCGTCGCCGAATGGAGGAAGGCCGAAACCGGCGTGGGTGCCGCCATTGCGTTCGGCAGCCAGAAGTGAAACGGGAACTGCGCTGACTTTGTGAAGGTGCCCGCAAGGATCAGGATCAGAATGGGTAGGTAAAGGGCATGCGCCTTTAGCTCGTCACCCATCTTCAGGATCTCCGAAAGTTCAAACGTCCCGGACGTGAAACCCAAAAGAATGAACCCGGCCAGAAGCGCCAGCGCCCCCGCGCCAGTGACGAAAAGCGCCTGCAAGGCGGAGCGCCTGCCTTTCGCCGTCTCATGGCCGAACCCGATCAGCAGATACGACGTGATTGTTGTTAGTTCCCAGAAGACGAAAAGCGCGATCAGGTTATCGGCAAGCACGAGCCCCAGCATCGCCATCATGAAGCTGGTCAGGAACAGCGCGAACCTCGCGAATTGCGGGTGGCCGGCGAGGTAGGTGTTGGAATAGAGCAGGACGAGCGTACCGATTCCGCTGATCAAAAGCGCGAATGTAAGGCTTAGCCCATCGATCAAGAATGAAAGTGATATCCCGAGCGATGGCACCCAATCCCAAGCAACGCGCAATGCCTTGCCGTTGGAGACTGGGCCCAAGAAGCTCAGAAACCAGGCGAACAGGGCAGCGGCCAGAAGCACCGGTAAGATCCCGGTGATGCCGTTGCTGTTGGCCGGGGTCTTTGTGGTCGCAGCGCTCATGACGCCGCCAACCTTTCAAGCGTCACTGGAGAGACAAAGCCCGGCGGCTTAACTGCTAGGATTGAACATCGCACCCGGTTCATGATCGTTACTGCTGTGTTGCCGATGAGCAGGCCCGCATCATTTGGTTTTCCGAGAATTCCGATGACCAGAGTGTCGATCTGTTCCGTCTCCGCGTGCTCGGCAACGACATCGGCGGGTACGCCCTTCATGTGAACCACCCGAATACGGTCTGAAAACGCTTCGAAATCGCGTACAAGCGCCTGAAGTCGGCTGCTGCTTTCGAGTTCCACCGTCCTTAGGATCGCTTCTATCTCGTCCCTCGACATATTGAAGCGGGCGCCACGAAGCATCGTTTCTTCCGGCAGACTCCAAGCAGTTACAACATCGAGCTTCGCCGCGTCTTGATTCGAAAGGAAAGCCGCAACCTCCATCACGCTGTGACAGAGCTGGTCACGGATGTCGTCTTCCGGATCAGGCTCGACTGCAGCCATGATCCGACGAGAGCTTGCGCCGTTGGTATCGTTCAGAATCCAGACCGGGCAGGGGCAGTTTCGCAGAAGATGAAGATCCGGGCCCGCGAGGATCGACAGTCCCGGCGTTCCGTGTGCGGCTTTCATAACCAGATCGTTGCCGTGCCGAAGCACGTGCTGGATTGTTTCGATGAAACCAACCCCGAAAAGCACCTTCGTTTCGACAGGCAGACCACCTGCCAACAGTGGCGCAGCAAGCTCATCGAGTCGTTCCTGATGGCAAGCGGCGATGTCGCTCTCCAGGTTTTGCACACGAAGTTCGCGCACGGAGCCAATAACCCGCGAAAGCGTGGTCGGAGAACTGTCGATCACATCGATCAGTGTAAGCGCGGCGCCAGTGACCTGCGCCATTCGACGCGCGCGCTCGAGCAGTGCCTCTGACCGGCTTTCGTCATCGACTAATACCAGAATGTTGCTGAACCGCTTCAACGCGCATGCTCCCAAACCTCCAGAAGGGAAGTGGGGCGTGATCCTGATTGTTCAAATCGAAAATTGTTTGAAAATTGATAGAAATTATCTATCAGGTGTTCATGCCAACGATCCAGCAACTACGATATCTGCTTGCAGTCACCGAAACTCGGCATTTCCGCCGCGCTGCGGAGGCTTGCAACGTCACGCAGCCGACGCTTTCGGCACAGATCAAGGAATTGGAGGCAAAGCTGGGCGCGGTGCTCGTCGAGCGTTCGCGTTCCCATGTCGTGATTACGCCACTCGGAGAGGCGATCGCCGAACATGCACGACGGGCGTTGCGTGAGGTCGATGAGATCCGCACCCTTGCCGTGCTTCATCAGGGCAAGCTGCAAAGCACAATCAAGGTCGGCGTGGTCCAGACCCTGGGGTCATACCTTTTGCCGCTTATTGTTCCGGATCTTCACAAGAGCCACCCACAGCTCAAACTTTATGTTCGCGAGGGGCTGCCCCGGCACCTCATAGAAGCGCTGGGTGCGGGAACACTCGACATGCTCTTCTTTCCGCTCCCGATCCGGGAGGCGGAATTCGAAACACGATCGCTCTTCCGCGAACCCCTGTATGTCGTCATGCCGCATGACCATCGCTTCGCAGAGCAAACGGATATTGCGGCTGGCATGCTGAAGGATGAAACAATCCTTGCTCTCGAACCTGGCCACCGGCTTTACGAACAGGTCGAACGGATTTGTGCTCAGTACGGGGCGCACCTATCCCATGATTACGAAGGTACTTCGCTCGATACATTAAGACAGATGGTGGCGATGGGCATGGGCCTTTCGCTCATGCCGGCATTGTACGTCAAATCTGAAGTCGCCCACCAGGATATCGTTGTCGCCCGGCCGTTTCGCGGCACTGCGCCGTCGCGAACGATAGGCATGGTCTGGCGCCAGCGCGCGGCACGCGAGAGCGAGTACGATGAACTGGGCAGCGATATTTGTGCTATCCTTAAGCGTAGAGCTTCCGAAATCGCGGTTCTTGGATAGTTCACGGGGGTGGCGAGCTTGACCCGACTTCCTGGATCCGGTGGTCCCCAGGATCGTTTCGGCCAAAGAGGTCGCGCAGGCCACGCTCAAGCATAACGTTTCGCGTCATCATAAGGCCTGCTTCGATTGACGATAGCATCGCAAGCATGAAACTCGGGAACAGGATGCAGAACTCGATGGAAGCACTCCCGGTTTCGTTGTGCAAAAAGTGACGCAGGGAGCGGAAGAAAGCGATCATTGGGTCAACCTCAGCGTAGTGATCTGGCCAGCAATCGCTCGGAAGGCTTCGTCCAATTCCACACCATCCTTCGCGTCGAAATAGTAGCCGCCGGCGGTCGCACATTCGCTCATCTGGGTCTGCCCGCCCTGTGGCGCTTCGAAGGCAATGGTGAAGACGATGATGTCATTGTCGAATGTTGCGGCATCACAGATGCCATGATCGGGCCCGCCGACCTTGCCCGTGAGCCGCCGGTCGAGTTCGCCATAGCCGTTCGGGACATAGACTGCGTTGAGATGAGCTGCGTGCAAAGTGTCCAGCCGCGCGTCATCTTTCCCATCCTGATCGAGGAAGAGTGCGGCGACAGCATTCTCCGACATGCGGTCATAGAGTTGGTCGTAGCTGAGTTGGTAGGCATCTTCTGGCGGGCTCGAGTTGCGATGTGATACAAATATGGGATGCAACGTTGTAAGGCCGCTGTTCCCCTGAAGACTCTCGACCGAGTGATTGCTCTTGCTCGGGAAAACTCAGAGATGCGTGAGACAGAGAGATCAATTATCCTCTTCATGGCTCACGTCGCGCAGGGCCATTTCACCTCCTCGCAACTTTCCGAACTCGTTCCAAACCAAAGTCGTGAGATTTTTCTGGACAAGATCGCGCCCGGATTGGCCAGTAGCTCTTGGTGTTATCGAAACCGCGCCCTCGTACTCACGTTCTATCTTGTAGGAGTGAACGAGGGGCTGATTTCCGAGTTCGTTGGGTACACCCGATGGGCGGTCAGGAGGTTCGCTAGGCGCTTCGAGAATGGTGATCATGAGGGACTATTTGCTTACCCAGAGAGACCGAGGAAGTACGACGACAAAGCTCTGAGAGAAGCTCTCTTCGCCACGCTGCATGAACCGCCGAGCGTATACGGGATCAATCGAACCACATGGACCATCGACCTTCTTCATGAGGTGCTCAAATCCAAGGGTACTCTAATCGCCAAAAACGCAATGGGTCGAATTTTCCGGGAGGAAGGATACTCACGCTGCAAGACACGCGAGGTTTTGACCAGCAACGACCCGGATTACCGTGAAAAGTTGATCAATATCACCCGCACGTTGCGGAGGCTTGGACCCATGGATCGGTTCTTCTCAATCGACGAATATGGGCCGGTCTCAGTGCGAGAACGAGGCGGGCGACTTTTGGTGAAGCGCGGGACGAAGCCGACTGTTCCTCAATACCAACAGTCGAAGGGCTTTCTGATAGTCACAGCCGCTTTGGAACTAAGCCGAAATCAGATCACCCATTTCTACTCGAAGAAGAAGGACACGGAGGAGATGATCAAGCTCCTGCACGTCCTACTACATGAGTACTTCGACTGTCGGAGGCTATACCTGTCGTGGGATGCCGCTTCGTGGCACTCCTCGAAGAAATTTCTTGCCGAGGTTAAACGGGTCAACACCAAAGACTATCGCAACACGTACCAATCGCCGATGATCCATTTGCGGCCATTGCCTGCACGAGCTGTCCGGGATCAGCACCTGTGGGACTGATTAAAGGGTTTTCGTAACGGAGGGTTTCTGGCTCATCTGAACCATCAAGGAGTGAAGATGAGAAAGAAATCCGGACCACATAAAGCGACGACCGAGCAGGTCGTGAAGGACATTCGCCGCAAGACCCGGAAGGTTCATTCAGCGGAGGAGAAGATCCGCATCGTGCTGGAGGGGCTGCGCGGCGAAGAGAGCATCGCCGCGCTATGCCGGCGCGAAGGAATTGCCACCAGCCTGTATTATTCCTGGTCGAAAGAGTTCCTGGAGGCCGGGAAGAAGCGCCTTGCCAACTAGAAAGAGTCGCCAAAGCGTTCACACTGATTCAGTCAGTTTTGTGTGAACAAGCTTGTTAAAAGCTGGATTTCAGACTATCAGTCGGCCAGCAAGCCTTTGATTTTATTGGAGCGGGCGATGAGATTCGAACTCACGACCCTTACCTTGGCAAGGTAATGCTCTACCCCTGAGCTACGCCCGCATCCATTGGGTAGGCGGGATTTATAAAGTCCCGGACGAGCCTGCAAGGGGAATCTTCGGAAGGATAGCCGTTTTTCCGGTCGATTTGTGCGGCGGCGCATGGTTATGGACGAGGAACCCGGCCATAGTAATCTGGTGGCCCCGCCCGTGGCTGTGATTCCTGAAGGGAATTTGTTGATGCTGACCAGAGCAATTCTTGCGCCCTGCCTTCTCATACTCGCGGCCTGCGGGTCGTCAAATAGCACGCCATCCGGGAGTACCGCCACTGCGCCGGCTACTGCGGCGTCCGCGGCGCCTGTGCGCGTGGTCGATGCGGCCTCGGTTGCCGAATGCCGGTTCCTGAGCGCCATTACTGAAAGCCGTTATTCCGGAATACTCTTTGCCGGAAACGGTCTCAGAATTGCGCAGGACAAGGTGATCGCAAGCGCTGGCGGGATCGGAGCGACCCACGTTGTTTGGAGCGACATGAACGCTGGCGGCGCGGTTCAGACGGCCACAGGGCTGGCGTATCGCTGCGATTGATCGAGCCTACTCGAACTCGATCAACAAATCCTTCGCATCGATCTGCGCACCTGGCGCAACGTGCACAGTCTTGACCGTCCCGTCGCGGTCTGCGTGGATACCGGTTTCCATCTTCATCGCCTCGATCGTCAGAAGAAGCTCGCCTTCCGTGACTGTCTTGCCCGCTTGGGCAGCCACCGTTGCCACGACGCCAGGCATAGGTGCCCCGATATGGGCGGGGTTGCCCGGATCGGCTTTGGGGCGGGTCTCAACCGCGCTGGCCGCCTTCTTGTCCAATATGCGGATCACCCTGGGCTGGCCGTTGATTTCAAAGAATACCTTCGCCTCGCCTTCGGCGTTCGTTTCGGCAATCGCCTGACAACGGATTTCAAGCCGGACACCCGGGTCGATCTCGGGCGAAATCTCGTCCCCGGGCCGCATGCCGTAGAAGAACGTCGATGTACGAAGTGTCCGTACCGGGCCATAGATCGAATGGCGTTTCGCGTAATCGGTAAAGACCTTGGGATACATGAGATAGCCCATCAGGTCGTCGTCGGTGATCTCGCGTCCGTCGAGGGCCTTCGATGCTTCTTCCCGGGCTTGCTCCAGATCCCGCGGCGGCACGTGCTTACCGGGCCTTTCGGTAACAGGCGCCTCGCCTTTTAAAGCTTTCTTTACGATCACAGCGGGGAAGCCACCCGGCGGCTGGCCGAGATTGCCACGCATCATATCGATCACGCTGTCGGGGAAGGCCACATCCTTTTTGGGGTCCTCAACGTCCGCCCGCGTCAGACCCTGGCTCACCATCATCAGGGCCATGTCGCCAACCACCTTGGACGAGGGCGTTACTTTCACGATGTCGCCGAACATATGGTTCACGTCGGCATACATTTGCGCCACCTCGTGCCAACGCTCCTCAAGGCCGAGGGAGCGCGCCTGCGCCTTGAGATTCGTGAACTGCCCACCCGGCATTTCATGCAGGTACACCTCTGACGCCGGTGCCTGCATTCCACTTTCGAAAGCGGCGTAGTGCGTGCGAACCGTCTCGAAGTAGTTGGAGATCTCTCGGATCGCGCCAATGTCGAGCCCGGTTGCCCGCTCAGAATGCTGGAGCATTTCTACAACGGTGCCGAGCGTCGCCTGGCTCGTGTTTCCGCTCAGCGCGTCCATCGCGCAATCGACAGCATCAACGCCCGCTTCCGCGGCAGCCAAGATCGTCGCACAGGCAATTCCGGCCGTGTCATGGGTGTGGAAGTGAACCGGCAAGCCCACCTCTTCCTTCAGCGCCTTGATCAACACCCGCGCCGCATCGGGCTTCAACAACCCCGCCATATCTTTAAGGCCGATCATGTGCGCGCCCGCGGCCTTCAACTCTTGGCCCATCGCGACGTAGTACTTCAGGTCATACTTCGCGCGCTCCGGGTTCAGGATGTCCCCGGTATAGCAGATCGTACCTTCGCAGAGCTTGTTGTTTTCGACCACCGCGTCCATCGCGACGCGCATGTTCTCCACCCAGTTCAGGCTGTCGAAGACGCGGAACACATCAATCCCGGTTTCGGCCGCGTGCTTCACAAATGCCTCGACTACATTGTCGGGGTAGTTCGTGTAACCAACCCCGTTCGCACCCCTCAGGAGCATCTGTGTCATGATGTTGGGCAACCGCGTGCGGATATCCCTCAAGCGCTGCCAGGGGCATTCGTCGAGAAAACGATAGGCCACATCGAAGGTGGCGCCTCCCCAGCATTCGACGCTGAAGAGTTCGGGCAGGTTCGCTGCGTAGGCCGGCGTAACGCGCACCATATCTATCGAGCGCATTCGCGTGGCCAGAAGCGACTGGTGCCCATCCCGCATCGTCGTGTCGGTGATCAGAACCCGCTTCTGCTTGGCCAACCAATCGGCCAGGGCCTGTGGGCCCCTTTCGTCCAGGATCTGTTTCGTACCCGGCACGGGTGTCTCTGTGCGAAGCGGGGGCGCGATGGGGCGCCTTGCATCTGTAGGCGGGCGCGGCCGCCCTTGGGTTTCAGGATGCCCATTCACCGTGATGTCCGCGATATAGGTCAGAAGCCGCGTTGCCCGGTCCCGCCGCGGGGTGAACTCGAAGAGTTCCGGCGTCTGGTCGATGAACTTTGTGTGGTACTCGTTGTTGAGGAATACCGGGTGCTTCAGAAGGTTCTCGACAAAGGCAATATTGGTCGAAACGCCCCGGATGCGGAATTCGCGCAGGGCCCGATCCATCCGCGCAATTGCCGCTTCAGGCGTTGGCGCCCAGGCCGTCACCTTTTCCAGAAGGCTGTCGTAGTAGCGCGTGATCACCGCGCCGGAATAGGCCGTGCCCCCGTCAAGACGGATGCCCATGCCGGTTGCGCCCCGGTAGGCACTGATCCGGCCATAATCCGGAATGAAGTTGTTAGTCGGGTCTTCGGTCGTGATCCGGCACTGGATAGCGTGGCCGTTGAGCATGACGTCGTATTGCGAGGCCTTGCCTGTCGCCTCGATCAGCGATTTGCCTTCAGCGATCAGGATCTGCGCCTGCACGATATCGATTCCGGTTACTTCTTCCGTCACCGTATGCTCGACCTGCACGCGCGGGTTCACTTCGATGAAGTAGAATTTGCCGGTGGCCATATCCATCAGGAACTCAATGGTACCCGCGCATTCGTAGTTCACGGCTTCGGCGATCTTCTTGCCGAGGTTGCACAGCTCCTCGCGCTGGGCAGGCGAGAGATACGGGGCAGGGGCTCTCTCCACCACTTTCTGATTGCGCCGCTGCACCGAACAGTCACGCTCCCAAAGGTGGTAGATATTTCCCTGAGCGTCGCCGAGAATTTGCACTTCTACATGGCGCGCCTTGAGGATCATCTTCTCGAGATAGCCTTCGCCATTGCCAAAGGCAGCCTCCGCCTCGCGGCGACCCTCACGCACCTTGTCCTCAAGTTCCTCGGGGCCGTTGATCGGGCGCATTCCCCGACCACCACCGCCCCACGAGGCCTTGAGCATGAGTGGGTAGCCGATCTCCTCGGCGTTTTTCCGGATCGCCTCCATGTCGTCGCCCAGCACTTCGGTGGCGGGGATCACAGGTACACCAGCCTTGATCGCCACTTTACGGGCGGAGGCCTTGTCTCCAAGGGCTCGCATCGTTTCGGCCTTCGGGCCGATGAATGTGATCCCGGCCTCCACGCACGCATCCACGAAAGCGGGGTTCTCCGAAAGAAGGCCATAGCCTGGGTGTATGGCGTCCGCCCCACACATTTTCGCGACGCGGATAATCTCTTCGATTGAAAGATAGGCCTGCACAGGCCCCATGCCTTCGCCGATCCTGTATGCTTCGTCCGCCTTGAAACGATGCAGGCTCAGCTTGTCCTCTTCGGCGAAGACCGCAACGGTCCGCTTTCCAAGCTCGTTCGCCGCTCGCATGACGCGAATAGCAATTTCGCCGCGGTTGGCGATGAGGATCTTCTTGAAATCGGGCATGGGTGTTCTCTTCGCGGGTGCAGCATAGGCTTAGGGCCTTTGCGGCGCAGCGTAAACCTGTCTTGGCAGGAGAAGGGGAAAGCGGAGCCCTACCGCATAAGAAAGCGGCGCGGGTAATCTCCCGCGCCCCCCTTTCGCTTCCGGATCAGGCGGTCGCTTTTGCCAGCGCTTGATCGAGATCGGCGATGATATCGTCAGGATCTTCGATGCCGATCGAAACCCTTACTACATTGGGTGCAGCCCCGGCTGCCTCCTGCTGCTCCGGCGAAAGCTGCCGGTGCGTGGTCGAGGCTGAGTGGATGATGAGCGAACGCGCGTCGCCCAGGTTCGCCACGTGACTGAACAACTCTACGGAGTCGATCAGTTTCACACAGGCGTCGTACCCACCCTTCACGCCGAAAGTGAAAAGCGCGCCTGCTCCCTTGGGACAGATGCGCTCCACCCGGTCGTAATACGGCGATGAAGGGAGACCGGCATAGGTTACGAAGTCGATCCGATCGTCATTCTCCAACCACTCCGCCACCTTGCGGGCGTTCGCGACGTGCTTGTCCATCCGAAGTGAAAGAGTTTCGATCCCGAGAAGCGTGTAATGTGCTCCTTGCGGGTTCATCGTCATTCCCAGGTCGCGCAATCCAACGGCAATCGAATGGAATGTGAAGGCCATCGGCCCCAGTGCCAGATGAAATGCGAGCCCGTGATAGGCCGGCTCCGGCTCTGAAAGAGACGGGAACTTGCCCGAGGCAGACCAGTCGAACTTACCGGAATCCGTGATTGCGCCGCCGGTGACGGTACCGTTTCCGGTCAGGTACTTCGTGGTCGAGTTTACCACCAGCGTCGCCCCGTGCTCGATCGGGCGGCAGAGGTACGGTGTGGCCGATGTATTGTCGACGATCAGCGGCAGGCCCACCTTTTTCGCAACGTCCGCCACCGCATCGAGATCGGTGATGTACCCGCCGGGGTTCGCGATCGATTCACAGAAGATTGCGCGGGTGTTCTCGTCCACCGCGCCCTCGAGGGCAGCAAGATCATCGAAATCGACGAAAGTGCAGGACCAGCCGAAGCGCTTTATCGTCTGGCTGAACTGCGTCACCGTTCCGCCGTAAAGACGGGTCGAGGCCACGATATTGCATCCCGGTCCCATGAGCGGAAACAGCGCCATGATTTGTGCTGCATGTCCCGACGAGCAGCAAATAGTTCCAGCGCCGCCTTCCAGCGCATTGATCCTGTCCGCAAGTGCCGAAACCGTGGGGTTTGTCAGGCGAGAATAGATGAAGCCGATTTCCTGAAGGTTGAAGAGAGCCGCTGCATGCTCTGCATCACGAAAAACGAACGCGGTGGATTGATAGATCGGCGTCTGTCGTGCGCCGGTTGCCGGGTCGGGTGCGGCGCCCCCGTGAATCTGCAGCGTGTCAAAGCCGCGGCTCTTGTCGGTCATGATCGTCTCCCTGACGGTGCCGTTATTATTGGGCGCAGGTTTAGGGGATCGCGCTCGACGCGGCAACCGGCAGGTGTTGAGGGGCCGGGAGGAAGCTCAGGTAGGAATGAGGCGCATTACCGCGACATAATATGCCCTGCCGCGATGTTCGGCAGCGCTCACTGTCATCACCAGCCGCTCGGCGATCCCGCCTTTTAGCGTTAGCTGGATACTGTCGACGACACGGCCTGCGGCGAGCATATTTTCCGCTGATCCGGCGTTTTCCAATGCGATTCCGGTCAAGTCCTGCAAGTTTTCCGCAGGTTGCCTGGTAGGGCTTAAGTCAAAGAACCTCAAACCCGCACGGTTCACGTATTGAACGCTGTGATCCTCGGCGATCACGAAGACTGGATCGGGCATCAGCTCCAATCCGGCGCGCAGCTCATTCTCCGGCAGGTTTACGACTGCAAAGGCACTGATCACTTCGTCCCCGGTGTAAAGAGGCACGATCAACCTGCGCCATGCACGCACGAACACAGCCTGAGGAGGCTCGTGTTCGGAATAGACCCACTCGCCCCGCTGGTGCGCCGCGCGATAAACACCCTCGAAGAACTGGGCGATGTGCCCGCCGATCTCGCGTGTCAACAACCCCGTCAGGTCGCGGCCATAGTGGTTCTGGATTCCCTTGCCATAATAGCTGTAGCGGAAGCTTTCGCCTTCGGGCTCCACGAGCATGATCCAGTCCTTAAGGCCCTCGAAGGCCTCGAGATCAAAATCATCTCGGGGCACCCGCCCATCAGCGTCGCGCCACGTATCCAGAAGTGCTGCGAACCGACGCATTTGCGGGCTGGGAAGTTCACTAAGTTCGGGCGACCAGAGGATGGTGGGTGCCGGTGCGCCCTGTGCATTGAACAGCCGCCTCACCGCATCGGGGCGGCCTGGCATCAGGCTTTCTGCAACGAGATCAGCTGTATTGGTCTCGCGCGTCCGAGAGGGATCAGAGGGCATTTGTGTAGTCCGACTGCGTTACTTCGGGCGACTATACATCGTTTCGGAAAAATTCCGAGAGGGGCGCTCAACGCATCCAAAGGTTTTTCGATTTGATCCGGTTGCGGATCGTTTGTTCCTTGCGGGGCAGGGCGTCACGGTCGAACAGCGCCCTTACCTTTTCCCCCCGGCCCTGGAAGATCATACGACGAAACGGCTCGTATTCTTTGAGGGTCTTCTTCAACCAGTTTGGGGCTGTCACATCTTTGAGGATTTCAATCACCCGGTCATCCTCCCGCGCATACAGCAGGGGCAGCGCCCGCCAGTGGCAGGCCATCCTTCCGTCGTCCAACGGTGCCAGGTCCGGCGGTGGCCGCCCGCCGCCGAGTTCGTGGATGACAATCGGCAGTGCGATCTGGTCGAGCCAGGGGTAAAGAGGCTGACACACAAGCTCAGGCGGCGTGTCGTCGCGGATCTCGCGCATGACCTCCGTAAAGCGGGCCCCGAATGTCCGGGGACACGCCCCTGTGAACCAGCCGGCATTGAAATAGAGGTATCTCTGCCAGAACTCATCGGGATGGTTTGGGTCGAGCGAGCTTTCGAAGTCGAGCCCGAACCGGTCATAGAGCGCTCGCCATGTTTCGGTGTAGCCGGGACCGTAAAGTTCGATCTTCGGCCAAGTTGCCTCGCGCCGCATCGAGGCCGTTGGACGGCTGAAATCGAAGGGCAGGGCGCTGAGCGGCCCTGTGATCAGAGTATCGCTGTCAAAGAAAACGAATGGCTCACCCTCGGGCAGGATACTTAATCCCTCGGCCTTGTTTGCATTGGGGTAACTTTCGCCGAAAACCCGGTTTTCGAACGGCACAACCTCCGAGCCGAGCCGAGCGAGCGCTTCGCGGATGTCGTCCCGCTGGATACCTGGATCGAATGACCACAACGGCCCAGCCTTGGGTTCCGCCACGAAGAGACGCCCTTGGAATTTTGAATCCTGCGCCCTTAGACTCGCCGCGAAAATCAGTGCTTCGAACGATAGCCGCCCGCGCTGGGCGACGATCATGATATTGAAGGGTCTTTGGGGGGTCTGCATCGATCGGGTCGCCTGCCCATTGTCTTGGCGCGAGTATAGTGGTCACAGGGCTTGCGTCGAGGGGTCGTCAGCCTCCTGTCAAAGCCCAGCGTTGTTCCGAAGCACGATAAACGTCCAAGCGGCACCGGCTATGTCGGGTGCGGCGAAAAGCAGAATGCCGGCTCCGACAAATTCGAAGGCAAACAATCCTGACATGAAGGCCGCAACATAAAGCCTTAACGGGATACACCACCGATATATGTCTGTCAGCCCGGCCCGCGCAGCGAGAAGGTAATAGCCACCTATGATGGACCCCAGCATCGCAACAATTCTGATCGAGGCAGCGTCACCCGCCGACTATTAGCACAAGGTAGAGGCTGAAAACCTGCATGTTGAGTTTCGACGTCATGGAATCAACCGGTTGCTTGGGCGTCGTTCGATGATGCCTTCAGAGATCGCAGACTTGCGCAATCCTGAATCTGTTACAGAATTCGGGCCACATTCGCCTCCTGGCGAATGTGGCCCCTTTTGGTGTGTTGGAGGCGCAGGTGTGGAAAGCGCCTAGTCCGCGTATGCTACGGATGGCAACCAAGTGGTTAGCGCCGGGAACTCGAACACGATGAAGAGACCGATCAACTGCAGGATCACGAAGGGAATGATCCCGCGATAGATATGCCCAAGCGTTACACCCGGTGGACACACGCCCTTCAGATAGAACAGGGCGAAGCCCACGGGTGGTGTCAGGAACGACGTCTGCAGTGTTACCGCCACCAAAATTGCGAACCATACAACCGACGGGTCGCGCACCTGGTCGAATCCGGGGATGTCGAGGTTCAGGCCGATGATGATCGGAAGCATCAGCGGCATGATGATTATCGTGATCTCGATCCAGTCCAGAAGGAACCCCAGGAGGAAAACGATGAAGAGGATGAAAAGCACCGTCATGTAGGGTTCGTCGAAAGCGTTCCCCACCATCAGCTCGATAATTTCGTCTCCGCCGTAGCGCCTCAGGACAAAGGCAAAGAAGTTCGCGGCGAGGAAGATCCCCACGATGTAGCCCGAGGTGTTCAGCGTCGAGCGGCTTACTTCCTTCAAAACCTTGTAGTTCAGCTTGCCGTTCAAAGCCGCCAGAAGCGTTGCACCCGCGGCACCAAGACCTGACGCTTCGGTCGGGGTGGCGATCCCGGCGAAGATCGATCCCAGCACGAGAAGGATCAGGAACAGGGGCGGGATCACGGCCAGAAGAACGTCGCGCACTTCGGCCCAGTGAATCGCCTCGACGCGTTCTGGCGCCGGCATCGATTTCGGCGAAACGAAGCCGTAGATGACAATGAATACGATATAGAGAGCCCCCAGGATCAGCCCCGGAAAAAGCGCCCCCATGAACAGATCGCCCAGTGAGATCGCAAGCTGATCCGACATGATCACCAGCATGATCGACGGCGGAATCAGAATACCCAGCGTTCCCGCCGAAGCGATCGTGCCCGTGGCAATGGGTTTGGAGTAGTTCTGGGCCATCATCGCAGGCAGGGCCATAACGCCCAGAAGCGTGACCGATGCACCGATTACGCCTGTCGAGGCCGCGAGGATAATCCCTATCAGAAGAACCGTCAGTGACAGCCCGCCACGCAATCCACCGAACAGCTTCTGCATCGAATGCATCATCCGCTGCGCGACGCCCGACTGATCCAACATGAGCCCCATGAAGATGAACATCGGTAGCGCGACCAGCACAGGGTTCTTCACGATTGAGCCGAACAGCCGCCCCGAAAGTGCGAGGAGCCTCTGGTATTCGAGCCCGACGCGGTCAAAGGCGATCACGTCGCGAAACACGCTGCGATAGGGGTCGAGGGCGATCTGCGAAATCAGGATGAAGACAAGGCTGACCCCGACGAGGGCCATTGCAACCGGAATGCCGCGGAAAAGCATCCAGATGAACATCAGGAACATCGCAAGTACGGCGATTTCATTCACGGTCGCATGGGCGAGAAACCATTCCATCGATCAGGCCCCCGACCGGCGGCCTGAGAACAGGCGCACGAGAATGAGAAGAACGATTGTTGCCACCAGCGCAATCACGACGGTGTACTTGATCTCGTAAGGCCCAAGCTCGAATTCATCGAATATGTCCATCCGGCCGATATCGCGCGCCGATACATCGGGTCCGCTTGTCAGCCGCAGAAACCACCAGATCGCATAGTAACAGGCGAGGTTCATCGCAAACCACACGGTAGGGAAGGCAACCAGCAGTTGCTTGAAAAGCGTCGGCTCCGTCAGTTTTGAGAGGTTGCGCACGTAAGCCGCCCAGATCGCGAAAGCGATGAACAGGAAGGCGGCATTCATGAACACCTTTAGGATCCAGAGGTTGTGAAGACCGTTCGGGCTGTCCGAGCCTTCGTCTGCGACGACCGATGCCACCGCATAGTGGAACGTCACGTCCCACGACAAAAGTATGAACGGGAGGAACAGCCAGACCAGCGCTACAACCTCGGTGCGGGCCTTCTTTTCATCGCTGTAGTTGTCATAAAAAATGTCGACGCGCACATGGCTGTTCGTAGTCACGGCGTAGCCGATACCGACAAGTACAGCAGCGCCGTAGAGCCACCACTGGAAATCGTCGAGCCAGGCTTGGTTGTGGCCCGCTTGACGCAAGACCACCTGTGCGCAGATCGCGACCATCAGCGCCGGGAACAGCCATGCAAAAAAGTTCGAGATCCATACGACGATCCGGTCGCCGCGATTGTGTTCGGCCCGGCCCACCTCCCCGGGATCGGAAAGCTGGATCAGTTCTTCGGTCTTCTGCATGTGGCGCCCCTTCTGGTCACGCGGCACTGTGGTCCGCGTGAAAAACCGGGGCGGCAAGCCGCCCCGGCAGGTATCGATGTTTCAGGCCTTACCGCGGACGCGGCAGGTAGATCGCATCGTTCCACACCTTGTAGCCGGCGCGGAATTCCTGAAGATCGTCCCAGACCTCCTTGAAGAAGGCGTCTTCTGCCGCCAGTTCTGCGGCCACCTCGTTCCACGTGGATTCCAAAGTAGCGAGTACTTCGGGCGACCACTTCTTGATCGTCACGCCGTTTTGTTCGGTGTTGTCGATCATCGCCTGGAAGTTCTTGGCTTCGCCTTCTGCGTAGTTCGTCGTGATGTTTGCAAGGCAGGCCACTTCGATCTGCTTTTGCGCCCGCTCGTCAAGCCCGTCCCAGACGTCCTTGTTGACAAGCAGTTCAAACATCGTGGCGGGCTGGTGCCAGCCGGGGAAGTAGTTGTACTTCGCGATGTTGTGGAAGCCGAGGCGCGCGTCGATCAGCGGCATCGAGAACTCGGTCGCGTCGATCGCGCCACGCTCTAGGGCCGGGAAGATGTCGCCCGCGGCGAGAAGCGAGGTCGAGACACCCAGTTTCTGCATCACTTCGGCACCCAGGCCGAAGAAGCGCATGTTGAGGCCCTCGAGGTCCGAAAGCGAGTTGATCTCGTTCTTGAACCAGCCAGAGGTTTCCGGGGCGATGATCCCACAGGGCAGGACATGCACGTTGTAGCCGGCTTCATCATACATCCGCTGGAACAACGCGTGACCATCGTCATAGAGCATCCAGGCCAGGAATTCACCGGCTTCAGGACCGAACGGTACAGCAGCGAAAAGCGATGCAGCCGTGATCTTGCCCTGCCAATAGCCCGAAGTTGCATAGCTGGCGTCGACCGATCCGTTCGAAACGGCGTCAAGCGCTTCAAGGGTTGGAACCAGTTCGCCGGGATCGAAATGCTCGAACTCGACTTCCTCGGAGATGCTGTTGATCTTCTCGACGAAGTCGACCGCCGCGGTGCCAAGGATCGGCAGGTTCTTCCCGAAGGAAGACGTCATTTCGATAGTTTCCTGCGCGCTGGCAGAACCTGCGGACAGAGCGATAAGGCTGGCTGCTGCCAGGGCCTTGAACTTCATGGGTATCCTCCCGTCTTCTCCAAATTGGTGAAGTTTCTTTACCAGTTTCGTTTATTTATGACCAGTCCCTTTAATCGCGAGTACTTTTTGCTCTCGAAATGGAACTCGACGCGACGATTTTTGGCGTGAAACACGGCGAAGACGCAAGTTTATTCCTGTGCCTTCCGGCGCCACCTTGCAGCCGCTTGGGGCCTTTTGACCGTCGAATCAAGCCTCACGGTGTCTCGCTATCCGGATCTGCGCTGTCCGCGCGACCAAGAGGGCGTTGCGCGATCACCGTGTCGAGCCAGCGGCCATGCTTCCGTCCGACGGACCGCAGCGTACCCACATGCGCAAACCCGCAAGACGCGTGAAGCGCCACCGAAGCAGTATTCCCGCTGTCTCCGATCACCGCTACGATCTGCCGAAATCCCTTCTCCTCCGACGCCTCAAGAAGGGCTTCGAGAAGTTTCTTTCCGATGCCCCGTCTCTTTGATTCCTTCTCGACGTAAACTGAACACTCGACTGTGTTCCGATAGGCCGGCCGCGGCCTGTAGGGCCCTGCATGGGCGTATCCCACTACCACTCCTTCCATTTCGGCGACGAGATAGGGGTGACCGGCGGATGCGAGCGCCGTGTACCGCTTCGCCATTTCCTCCTCGCTGGGAGGGGTGGTTTCAAATGTTCCGAACCCAGTCAGAACGGCGTCAGCATAGATCGCCGCGACACTGGCGATGTCGTCTTCTCTTGCCTCCCGGATCGTAACTGCCATCCCGTTAGACATCTCGCGTCCCGTTCTCCCCGATGCTGTGATCTCCACGTTACCGTTCCACCAAATACCTGCCAATCGCGGGAGTTGACTCTTGTTCCGGATTGCCCGATATTTCTGTTATGACAGAAATTTTCGTAAATACGGATGAACGAAAATCTGCGGCGCGGGAGCAGTTCATCCTTTATTGGGGTGACATGGGGGGGCAGTGGAGCGTCAATCGTTCCGTTGCCCAGATCCACGCTCTTCTGTACCTCAGCGTGGTGCCGCTGAACGCCGAACAGATTTCGGAAGAACTCGGCATCGCGCGCTCGAATGTCTCCAACTCGCTGAAGGAACTTGTTTCCTGGAAGCTTATCCGCCGCGTGCCAGTTCAAGGGGACCGGCGAGAATATTTCCAGGCTGAAACGGATGTCTGGGAAATGGCGATGCGGATCGCGCAAGGTCGCAAGGAGCGCGAGATTGATCCGGCGATTTCCGCAATCAATGCATGCGTTGCTCAGGCAGAAACGGAAAAGGGTTTGCACCCCGAGGTTCTGAACCGGATGCGAGCGATGAAGGAGTTTCTCGACACTGCCGACCGTTGGTATGCACAGATGCTCAAGGTCCCTAAGTCGCGGCTGAACACGCTCCTGACGATGGGGGACAAGGTTTTCTCCCTCATTGGTCGCAATGGTAAACGGGGCGGGTGAACGCGCCCTTTTTTATGAGTTTTTTTCTGGAAATACAGAAATACCAGAATGGAGTGAATGATGATGCAAGCGATCCAGAAAGCCGACACCGGAAGCTACCAGTCCGACAACCGTTTTCGGGCTCTTCTCGGGGATAGCGCCTGGGCAGGCCTCCCCGAGGCGGTGCAGGCCCGTTTCGGCAAGCGCCTCCGCGCGGGAATGAGCGTTACCTATCAGGGCGAAGTCACGGCAATGCGGTTCTCGATCATGGGCTGGATTCTCGCACAGATCCTGCGCCCGGTGGGAGCACCGCTTCCTTACGATGTCTCCTCCGTGGGGCAAGCGGCGGTTGTGGTCGTCACCGAAGACGGCAGCACCGGAGGCCAGTTCTGGATCCGCCAATACAGCCGCGCAGCCGGCTTTCCGCAGGTCGTCCACAGTTCCAAACGATTCCGCGGTGTTACGGGGCTGGAGGAATACATCGGATACGGCATCGGCATGGCGCTTCGAATCCGCGCGGCTCCGTCGTCACTGATCTTTGAAAGCGACCACTACTTTTTCGAAGCCCTTGGCCTGCGGCTTCGCCTACCTCGCTGGCTTACGCCCGGTGCTCTTGAAATCGGGCACCATGACGAGGGCACGGGGTGTTTCCGCTTCTCTCTGAGGCTGACGCATTCGCTTTTTGGCGAGGTGCTGAGCCAGGATGCGGTGTTCCGCGACGCTGGCCCGCACCATGCTTGAGATCCATTACGCCGACTGCGCCAGAAGCCGCGCGTTTCCGCCCGCAGCTGTCGTATCAACGCAAACGTGCCGCTCCAGAACCGCCCGATCCTCGATATCGTCTTCGGCCAAAAGCGGAAGGATCGGCCCATTTCGCGCGGCGAGAGCAATCCGTGCAGCCCTCAGGTCGTCAGCATCAGACCACAGTGCAACCCCATCTATACCTTGAAGTTCACTAAGCGCATCGCGTGCCAGAACGCCGTCAATGGATCCCTTGCTCTCGGCGCCGGGGGCCACGATCACGGGGACAGAGCCCGCGCCGCGCACCAGTCGCGCTTGTTCCTCTGCGAGTCCCGCCGTCGGACCAAGACAGAGGATCACGCCTCGCCCATAGGTCGACAACCGGTTCGATTCCCCCGTGGGTCCCGGCAATGAGAGGCTCGACGTCGGCGTGTCGCCGGGCCGCCCGGCGGCTCTTATCGCTCGCGTCACCTCGGCAACATCCGCGGCTCGGCCCTGTCCTGCGGTGGCCTTCCGCCGGCCCGGTCGCGTAAAGCGCGCAACGTAGGATGGTCCGCCAGCTTTTGGCCCAGTGCCTGAAAGCCCCTCGCCACCAAACGGCTGCGATCCAACAATGGCCCCGATTTGGTTTCGGTTCACGTATATATTCCCAACCTTTAAGCGCCGCGCGACCTGATCCACCCGGTCGTCAATCCGGCTGTGAATTCCGAAGGTCAGCCCGAATCCACGATCGTTGATCGCGTCGATCACGCGATCGAGGTCGTCGGCCTCGAAGGTTGCCACATGCAGGACCGGCCCGAAGACTTCACGCTCCATGTCTGCGATACCCTTCACGAGGATGAGCGCAGGCCCTACGAAATGCCCGTTCGCCGGTACGTCGAGTTGCCGGACCAGCCGGCCTTCGGCCCGTGCCTTGTCGACATGCGCCTGGATATCTGCACGTGCGGCCTCATCGATTACCGGGCCGACATCGGTTGACAGGTCCCAGGGGTCGCCCAATGTCAGCTCCGCCATAGCGCCTTCCAGCATCTCGAGCACGGCGTCGGCTACATCGGATTGTACGTAGAGAATGCGACAGGCCGAACAGCGTTGCCCCGCGGAACGGAACGCCGACAACACAAGATCGCGCACCGCTTGTTCCGGGAGGGCTGTGGAGTCGACGATCATCGCATTAAGACCGCCGGTCTCGGCAATCAGGGGCGCAGTCGGTTCAAGTTTGCCTGCCATCGCCCGGTTGATGGCCTGGGCTGTGTCGGTTGACCCCGTGAAAGCAACTCCTGCAACCCGTGCATCCGAGGTCAGTTTCCGCCCGACGATGGTCCCGTCGCCAGGGACAAGCTGCAGAACCTCGCGCGGCACTCCGGCCTCGTGCAGGATGCGCACGGCCCAGGCCGCGGTAAGAACGGTCGATTCCGCTGGCTTCGCAAGAACCCCGTTCCCTGCGGCCAGTGCTCCCGCCACTTGCCCTGTGAAAATCGCAAGTGGGAAGTTCCAAGGAGAGATACAGGTAAAGATCCCTCGCGCTGGTGCATCGCTCTCTTGTCCGCGGGCAGCGTAGTAGCGCAGGAAATCCACCGCCTCGCGCAATTCGGCAACCGCGTCGTCCGGCGTTTTGCCTGCCTCGCGCGCCAGAAGCGCGAACGCTTCTCCAAACCGCGACTCGTACAGATCGGCGGCACGGTTGAGGACATCGGCACGCTCTCTTGCGGTTGCGGTCCACGGCGCCGCCGCATTCAATGCAGCGTTGACATCATGGTCGGAAGCATCGTGCACACGCCCCACAACGGCCCCGGTTGCAGGGTCGAGCACTTCGCGGTCCTCACCATTGCGTGCAACCGCCGCCATAAGTGGCCCCGCCTCGAACATGGTCGTTCGAAAAGGCAGTCGAGCTTCGTCGATCTCTCCAAAATCGGCTCGATCAGCCAGATCCCAACCGATCGAATTGGGCCGTTCCGGAAGATAAAGATCGCCCGGCGGCACCACCGCCCGGTTGCTTCCCGACCCAGCGAGAGCTTCGAAAGGATCGGCCGCCACGACTTCGGGCGGCACATCCTCGTCGACGATCTGGTTCACGAAGGACGAATTCGCCCCGTTCTCCAAAAGACGTCTTACGAGATACGCCAGAAGGTCGCGATGTGCTCCCACCGGTGCATAGATCCGGCATCGCGTATCCGCATCCTTCATTACGAGATCATGAAGCGATCCGCCCATACCGTGGAGCCGCTGGAACTCAAACGCGGTGCGGTCGCCGGACACCTTCAGAATCGCCGCCACCGAGTGCGCGTTATGGGTTGCGAATTGCGGGTAGATCCGGTCGGTCATACCCAAGAGCTTTTTCGCGAGGCTAAGATAGGCAACATCGGTTGCCGCCTTCCGCGTCCAAACAGGAAAACTCTTGAGCCCTTCCACCTGAGCTCGCTTGATTTCGGTGTCCCAGTACGCGCCCTTGACGAGACGCAACATCACTTTTCGGTCAAGCCGCTCGGCCAGCGCGTGGAACCAGTCGATCACCGCTTCGGCCCGCTTGCCGTAGGCTTGCACCACGATGCCGAAGCCGTCCCAGCCAGCGAGTGCGGGATCTTCCAGCACCGCCTCGATCACATCCATCGAAAGCTCAAGCCGGTCGGCCTCTTCGGCGTCGATGTTGAGCCCCATGCCCGCTTCGCGCGCCGCCAATGCCAGTGCTCTCGCACGCGGCACAAGCTCGTCCATCACACGCGTTCGCTGCCGCTCCTCGTATCGTGGATGAAGCGCCGATAGCTTGATCGATATTCCCGGCGCGTCCCGCACTGTTCCTTTGACTTGCTGCGCCAGCCGCCGGATCGCATCGTGATAGGCCGCATCATAAGCGGCGGCGTCAGCTTCGGTTCGCGCGGCCTCTCCCAGCATGTCGTAGGAATAGGTGTAGCCGCGCTCTACCGACTTCCGGCCACGCTTAACGGCCTCTTCGATCGTTTCGCCGAGCACGAACTGCGCACCCAGTTCCCGCATCGCTCTGCCGACGGCGGTGCGGATCACGGGCTCCCCCAGCCGCCGCACAGCATCCTGGAGAACATGTGCCAGCCCGCGCCCGTCCTGAAGGACCTTGCCTGTCAGCATTAGGGCCCAGGTGGAGGCGTTCACAAGCGGGGAAGAGGATTTCCCGAGGTGCGCGCCCCAATGCGACGGTGCGATCTTGTCCTCGATCAGCGCATCCATGGTCTCCGCATCGGGAACCCGCAAAAGCGCCTCGGCCAGACACATAAGTGCGATACCCTCCTCAGTCGAAAGGCCGTACTCAGCCAGAAAAACCTCCATGAGCCCCGGAGCATCGTCCGCGCGAATCCGACGCACCAGATCCGCCGCGTCTGAGGCCGCCGCCGTCCGCTCGTCCGCAGAAAAGGGGTATCTCTCCATCAGAGCATCGAGGAGCGCGGCTTCGTCTCCTGTATGAAGTTCATGCAGTGTCCGGCGTTCGGTGTAGGATGAATTGGTCATGGTGGAGCGGGCCCCGATTAAGCAGCGATCTTGCCCATATACTCTGTCATGGGAAGGCAATCTGACCAAATCCGATCGCTATTGAGGTGAAACGACTATAGATTAGGGGAATTTGGGGAAATATACTGGGAATTATGGCGGAGCACAGTGAACTTGATCGAATTGATAGGCGCATATTGGCTGAATTGGCCAATGACGGCCGCCTCACGGTGACTGAACTCGCTTCGCGAGTGGGTCTTTCGAAGACGCCGTGCCAGGCGCGGATGAAGCGGCTGATCGCTGATGGTTTCATCCTGGGGTTCCGCGCGATACTCGATCCTGCGCGTCTCGGCCGCGATCACGTGGCTTTTGCCGAGGTGCGGTTGACCGAAACGACCGAGCCCGCCCTCCGCGCCTTCAATCGCGCTGTACAGGGTGTGCCCGAGATCGAAAGCTGCCATATGATTGCGGGTTCATTCGATTACCTGCTCAAGGTTCGCACTCGCGATATGCGAGACTACCGTCATGTCCTGGGCGAGGTGATTTCGGCGCTTCCGTACGTTGCGGGCACGTCTACCTATGTTGCTATGGAATCCGTGAAGGATGACAGCGTCGCCTCGGATGTGGTCCTCGGCGACATTCTCGGCTGACGTCGGGCGTTGGATTTGTTTCTGGTTTCCGTTCCGGATTTCTGGGCGGGAGCCACTTAAACTTCTGCTCCGCCAAGTCGGTCCCTGTTGCAAACCCGGCGGGCTACTCCGCGCGCTTCTGTGGCGGGATCGATCTGCTTGAGGTGTACGATCTCGATCTGGGAAGAGTTCGCACTGGAGGCGAGAACCCGCATGGCAATTGAAGTTGTTATGCCGCTTGATTGGCCGAAATCCCCCTGGATCTCTGATACCAAGCCAGGCCGTTTGCCTTTCCCGGCTTCACCCGGCAACTCTTCGGCCACCGTCTCGAACCGCTCTTCTCCTGAATTTACCCGCCATTTGCCATGTTGATGCCCTGTTGCGCTGTGAGTTTCAGGCCTGTGAACGAGTCGGAGAGTTCCTGAATGCTGCCGCGCACTCTGGTCAAGATTCTGCGCATGATCGACCCGAAGCCCCTGGTCTTCGTGGCGGCGCTTCTGGCTGCGGTCGGGCTGGTGGCGGGGTATATCGAGGTGCACGAGCAGGCAGACCGCACACTTGCGCTGCGGCAAGGCCCGCCGCCCAAGGCCGCGCTCCAAAACTTCAACATGCTCACTCATGTCGGTCCCGCCGACGAAGTTTTTGTGCAGGCCGAGGCCGATTTCTCACGCGCCACAGTACTCACCCTGCGAGGGATCAATCCCGTCGAACGCGCCGTCGTCGTGCCGCTCTTCGGGTTAAGCGATAGGGGTGAGGCTCAAATCCACTCCCGCGAGGCGGGGGCCGGGGCCCTTACGGCACAGGTCGCCCGTCGAACGGGCGTGCAGGAAGATGTTGAGCGCCCCGCGATCGGGCTAATGTTCTACCCGATCGATGTCGGCGACACGCGCGTTCCCGATGCTGCGCATCTCGTGGATGCTGTCTTCGGTCCGGGTACCCGCGGCACGGTAGTGGAAATCAATGGCCTTCATGTCGACCCGGGCGATTTCACACTAATGGCGGATGGCGCTTTTTCTGTTATGGGGGTCGAACTCTCGGCAGATAACCTGGCAGTCCGCCCGTTTGCGGGTGAAAGGCTGGCCATCTTGGGGGCAGCCCCGTCCTCCGAGACCCACCGGGCTCTCTTCCTTACGGCGATGGCGCTTGTCGCCATTTCGGCGCTCGTCTCGATTGCCCGCGGACGACTGGAAGAGGCTGAAGCAGAGCCCGCAGTTGAAGACGATCAGGGGCCTGAGGGCCCCACGGCTGCGCATCCGAAATTCGCCCCGCTTCCGTCCCAGCGGGAGATCATCGAGGCAGAGCGCGCGCGGGAGTCTGAACCTGCTGAACCGCACTGGGCACTGATCGCAGCCCGCGCCACCCTGCGTGGCACCCTTGCTGTAGTTCAGATGCTGGGGGCCGGACTTGCGGCCGGCATTGCTGGCCTCGCCCGCCACTTCAGAAGTCGACTTGCACGCCGGGAAGACGAAGCTCTCTGACCAGATCGCGCAGCTCCTGCCGCGCGGCGACGTTTGAGATGTTCATCTGACCTGTCACGCCGATATCCCTGAGATCGAGAAGTGTAAGGCCCCGCGGAAAAAGTTCGCGAAAGATCACTCTTTCGCTAAATCCCGCTGTCACGCGGAACCCGATCCTGCGGCCGAGGTCGTCCAGCGCCTCGCCCATCTTCCGCTTGTTGTGCATCGCCTGCGCCCCAAGGCGGTTTCGCACGACCACCCAGTCGATCGGCTCGAGACCTGCCTGGGCCCGAAGCTGCCGTGCGTTCCAAACCATTTCCGAATAAACGGACGGGCCGAGGATTTTGTTCGTTTCGGGATCTGCGCGCGCCAGAAGGTCGAAGTCAATGAAGCTGTCGTTCAGAGGTGTCACCAAAGTATCGGCCAGCGAATGGGCGACCTGGCTGAGGCGTGTGTGCGAGCCAGGGCAATCGATCAGTATGAATTCGCAACTCTCTTCCATTCCCACTACCGCCATCGACAGGCGTCGATCCTGCGCGTGCTCTCCGGGGGCGAGCTTCATGCCGGTTACATCCGGCAGATCGCGATAGTCGGGGCAGGGCAGGTTGAGCCCGTGCCGTGTATTGAAGGCGCGCCGGTTCTCGATATATCGGCCGAGGCTCTTCTGTCTCAGGTCCAGATCAAGCGTTCCGACCGTGTGGCCCATTCGTACAAGGGACGTCGCCACGTGCATCGATGTGGTGGACTTGCCCGAGCCCCCCTTTTCATTGCCGACGACGATGATATGCGCCACGACCCTGCCCTCTTTTGCCCGTCCGGCAGCCCGAACGCCGGTTTGCGCCACTATATGTTGTGTTCCCCCTCAAGGAAAGTGGCGCGCATCAAAGACTGGCCATAGAATGGCGCCTTATCGCTTGATCGGACGTCCAGCATACAGGTTGCGCACCTGCATCTGGACGCCGTTTGCGGGGAAGCGGGTGAAAACGGAGGGAAACCCGTATTTGCGATAGTCCGGGCCGAAGCCCGAGAGACGGGGCCCGACCTGCCAGTAGATTTTCGCGTCGGGGCGCTGGAGCGCGGGCTCGCATTGCAGTTTCCAGGGTTTCGCGCAATCGGGCGGGACGACAGTCTGCTGGTTCTGCCGGGTCAGGACAGGGCGGCCGTTGCAGATCGCTTGCAGGAACCCGTCGCTGCCCTTGGACCACTTCACGAGGATCCGCACGCTGTTCCAGTCCCCCAGCCGGTTTGGCGGGACGCAGACCGCACGCTCGAAGGTCAGGCCCCTGACCGTGTCGAGCTGCAAGTCGTAAATGTGGTTTTTGATCCCCTCGACGCGCCCCCATTCAGCGATTTCGAGCTTGGAATAGGCCGGGGTCGGCCCGCCGTCATAGCGGAAATCCGGGTTCATCCGGAACTCCATGTAATATTCCATAGTCGCGCCGGGGCCGGAATGTCTGGGCGCATATACCCGCGACCGGATATTGCCGTTGAAGCAGTCGCTCTCGCCTCGCCCGTCGCCATACTTCTTGGCGCTGCAGCCCTGAGGTCGGAGCGTAAATGTATAGATCCCCTTGCTGAAGGCTGGCTTCGAGCCGTTGAATTTGTGCGGCTTGAAGCTTTTGGTCTGGTCCTTTGCACCCGCCATGCCCGTGGCGAGGATCAGGGCGGCGATGGCGATGAGAATACGTTTCATGGCTGGCTTCCCGATCGATCTGATGAGCTTAGAGGCAGCGGCGCCGGTCAGTCCACCGTCACTTTCAGGATCGCCAGATCTTGGCCGCGCCGCGGGGCCAGGCCGGGGTGTGGAAGCCGTTGCCCAACCAGACGCCGCGGCCGACGCTGATCGGCGTGCGCCAGACCTTGGCCGCGTGGTTGTCCTTCGAGACGAAATAACGCCATTTGCCGTCTGTTGAGGCCGTCATGTCGAATGGCCGTCACCAGTTCGTGCTGCAGAAGGTTCCGCCCCGGATGCGGTGCCGTCGCCGCTGAAATGGATCAGCCGGGCCGCGAGGGCGGCGGCGGCGAAAAGCGCGAAGGGCAGGGCGGATGACCTTTCATGGCCTCGGGGGAAGGCACGGGGATTTTGAAACGAAAAACGCCGCCCCGGAGGGCGGCGCAATCCGTTGCAGCGATGTCGGGCGATCAGAAGCCCAGACCCTCGTACTTTTTCTTGAATTTCGAGACGCGGCCGCCGGTGTCCATGAGACGGGTGCCGCCGCCGGTCCAGGCCGGGTGCACCGACGGGTCGACGTCGAGCGACATGGTATCGCCCTCGGAACCCCAGGTGGTGCGCATCTGCACGATGTCGCCGTTTACGAGCTTGACGTCGACGGTGTGATAGTCGGGGTGGATATCTTTTTTCATGGCTCGGGTATCCTTCAGGCTTCCGCGCCCGACTTGGGCTTGTAGTGGCTGTCTTCCGCGATCCGGGCCGATTTGCCGCGGCGCGAGCGGAGATAGTAGAGCTTGGCGCGGCGGACGCGGCCGCGGCGCACCACGGTGATCGATTCGATGTTGGTCGAGTGCAGCGGGAAGACCCGTTCGACGCCCTCGCCGAAGGAGATCTTGCGCACAGTGAAGGAGCCCGCGATGCCCTCGCCGCCCTTGCGGCTGATGCAGACGCCTTCGTAGTTCTGAACCCGCGTGCGGGTGCCTTCGGTCACCTTGTAACCGACGCGGATGGTGTCACCCGCCTTGAAATCGGGAATGTCCTTGGCAAGCTCTGCGACTTGCTCGGCTTCCAGCTGTGCGATCAGGTCCATCTGATCCACTCCTATCTGCCCCGGTTGATCCGGAGAGGTGTCTTGCGCCCGAGAGCTCCTGGTCTTCGTTCGGGTCCGCCTGCGCGTTGCGGGCGCCCGCCAGAGATCGGGTCGTCGTTCCTTGCGACATGGGGTTTCGGCGGGGCCGTCATCCGGCGAAGATCCGGGTGGTTGTGACCATGCCAAAACGCGCCCGCCGGGCGGGGCCCGGCGAACCGCGACCGTATAGCCAGCGCGGTGTGGCGGTTCAAGGAAAAACTTGCAAGGCCCGAGGGGGGCGCTGCCCCGCCTCGCGTGCCGCGAGGCCCCCGGGAGTACTTGATGTCAAGACAAAGGCCCGCCCCTTCAGTTTGGTCCAAATACTCCGGGGTGTGGGGCAGAGCCCCACGTCAGGACCTGCGGTTTTGGTATTGCGCCCAGAGATCGGGGCGACGGGCGCGGGTCAGCGCCTCGGCCTCCGCGCGGCGCCAGCGGGCGACGGCGCCGTGATCGCCGGAGGTCAGGACCTCAGGGATCGGGAGGCCTTCCCAGAGTGCTGGGCGGGTATAATGTGGGTGTTCGAGAAGACCCTCGGAAAAGCTTTCCTCCTCGACCGAGGTGGCGTTGCCCAGCACTCCGGGCAGGAGGCGCACCGTGGCGTCTAGGAGGACCTGGGCCGCGAGTTCACCGCCGGTCAGGACATAGTCGCCGAGCGAAACCTCCTCGATCCCGTAATGGTCGATCACCCGCTGGTCGATCCCTTCGAAGCGGCCGCAGATGAGGGTCGCACCCCGGCCCGCCGCAAGGCGGCGGACGCGTGCCTGCGTGAGCGGGGCGCCGCGTGGCGAGAGGTAGATGAGCGGCCAGGCGTCACGGTCGGGCCTGGCGCCGCGGCTTGCGTGGTCGATGGCGCGGCCGAGGATGTCGGGGCGGATCACCATACCCGCCCCGCCGCCGGCCGGCGTGTCGTCGACCTGGCGGTGCTTGCCCTCGCCGAATTGCCTAAGGTCCACGGTACCGAGTCGCCAGATACCCTGGTCCAGCGCTTTTCCGGTGAGGGAGAGGCCCAGGGGGCCCGGGAAGGCTTCGGGGAACAAGGTTATGATGCGGGCCTCCCAGGCACCCTTGAGCGCGGGGCGGTCTGTCATCAGTTCGCGCGGTTGCAGGGTGGCCGAAATCGAGAGGCGGCCGTGGGATTTCTTTGGAGGTTCGGCCATGGCTGGCCCCCTTGGCAGGGATCGGTTGGCGGGCCGTGTAGCGCCGGGGGGCGTGAAGCGCAATCGGGCCGTCCCCGCCGCCTTGGTTCCGCAGAATGGTCATAATGGTCTGAGACGTTCGCGATCGTGATCGCTGAACGAACGGCAGGGTCCCCATGTTATTGTCTTCACGCGGCCCCCGCCTCGCGGGACGAGGAGGTGTTCATCCTGCTGATGGGTCCCTTGGTGAACCTCGCGCTCTGGGCGGTGGCCGGGGTGCTGACGCCGATGGTGCCGGCGGGCGACATGCGCGCGATCGTTGAAGCCTTCGCCTATATGAACCTGTTTCTCGCGGTGATGAACCTGGCGCCGATGATGCCGCTGGATGGCGGCAGGCTGTTCCATCTTTTTCTGCAGACTGTGCTTCCGGATGGGCTGGTCTACCGGACGGCGGGGGGCGTCGGGCTGATCATCTCGATCCTTTGGGTACCGTTTCTGTATCTGGCGATGCTGCGGGTGGGCGTTCTGGTGCTCTTCCTGCCGTCAGTCGCGCTTCACTGGCGGATGTTGCAGGGGCGGGCGGCGGACTGACTGTTTAGAACAGCCCCTCCGGCGGATCGGCGACGATGCGCTGGCCGGCGATGTCGACGGTGGGGACGGCGGCGCGGGTGAAGGGGAGTAGGGCGGTGCCCTTGATGCCCGGCCCCTGGAGTTCGAGGAGATCACCGGCGCCGTGGTTCAACACCGCTTTCACGCGGCCGATCTCGGTGCCGCCGGTGTCGAAGACAGGCAGCCCGATCAGGTCGGCGTGATAGTACTCGTCTTCGTCCGCTTCCGGCAGGCGATCGCGGTGGACGAAGAGACGGGTGCCGCGCAGGGCGTCGGCCTGTTCCTTCGTCGTGATGCCGGAGAGGCGGGCGGCGAAGCCGTTCTTGACCGCGCCGCCGAGTGTCACGTCGAAGTTTCGTGCGCCGTCCTCGGTCGAGAGAGGCCCGTAGGATGCGATATCCTGGGGTTCCGCGCAAAAGCTCTTCAGGCGTACCTCGCCTCTGACGCCATAGGCGCCAGCAATAGCGCCGACACAAACCATTTCACTCATGGCAACCCCCGGCAGACGCCTCGTGTATCGACTGTGCCGCCCGCATCCAGACAGCGTGCCTTGAGGGCCGCGTGCTGAATCTCGGTTCCTGCCCAGAAGGCGACGCCGCAAAGCAGAAGCGTCACCGGGCGCCTGAGCAGGCCAAGGCCGAGAGAATTGAGGAACGGCAAGATTTTCTGAGGTAAGGCAGAGGTTATTCGGCCTTCTCTTCTTCAGAAGAGGCGTCCTCTGCGGGTGCTTCTTCCGCGGGGGCCTCATCGGCTTCCGGCTCAGGCGCAGCTTCGGCTTCGGCGGCAGCAGCGGCCTTGGCGGCTTTCTCGTCGGCGCGTTCCTGGGCTTTCTTTCCGGGTTCCGCTTTTTGCGGGTTGTTGCGCTCTTTCTTTTCAAGCGTGCCGGCGGCTTCGAGCATGCGCGCGATCCGGTCGGTGGGCTGGGCGCCTTTGCCGAGCCAGTATTCGACGCGTTCCATGTTCATCTTGACGCGCTCTTCCGAATCCTTCGGGAGGAGCGGGTTGTAGGTGCCGAGCTTTTCGATGAAGCGGCCGTCGCGGGGCATCCGCGAGTCGGCGGCGACGATCGAATAGAAGGGGCGCTTTTTCGAGCCGCCGCGCGCGAGGCGAATTTTCATGGACATGGATTCAGTCTCCTAGGTTTTCTGCATGTTTTTCATGGTGTTGTATGACTTCCTGAATGATGAACTTCAGAAATTTCTTGGCGAATTCAGGGTCGAGATCGGCCTCTTTCGCCAAAGCTTCGAGCCGTGCGATCTGGGCCGCTTCGCGGGTGGGATCGGACGGGGGAAGATCGTGTTCCGCCTTTAGTTTTCCGACGGCCTGGGTGTGGCGAAACCGCTCGCCCAGGGTGTAGACGAGGATTGCGTCGAGCCGGTCGATGGAGGCGCGATGATCCTTCAGGAGCGCCGCGGCACGTGCGATCGAATCAGTCATTTTGGGATCCTCGGGGAGAGTCACACGGCGTACACTCCCGGTACACAACCTGTGCACAGGGAGAGGGGTAGTTTTGCGCCCCCAGCGTACGGTCCAAGCGCATTTCGGGCCCTTGGTTAAGATTACGTGAACCGGGCGAACGGATCATTGGCGCACCTCCGGCATCGGGTGACGGTAGACGTGGCAGAAATCGAGATCGTCGCTTTCTGGGATCGCGGCACCTTCGTCGCGCCATGCGCCGAGCCGTTCAGCCAGTGCGATAGAGCGCGTGTTCGCAGGGTCGATGTAGCTGACGAGCGAAGGCAGGCCCTGCGTCTCGTAGCACCAGTCGCGGAAGGCCTGGGCCGCCTCAGTCATATAACCCTTGCCCTCGTAGCCTTCATAAAGCTGCCAGCCCAGTTCAGCCTCGGGATAGGGTGGGATGCGGTTCAGTCCGACCTGTCCCACGACATCGCCGGTCTCGGAGTTCACCACGGCAAGTGCGCCCGAGCCATAGAGCCCCCATTGCGCCACGTCCGAGGCGAAGTTGCGCCATGCGCCAAAGAGATCGTAGGGCCCGTCCATGTGGACCGCGCGATCGGACATCATGAGCGCTGCATAAGCGTCGAAATCCTCAGCGATATGCGGGCGGAGCGTCAGGCGCGGCGTCGTCAGTGTGGGGGCGGCGATCATAGGCGCGCCTCTGAAGCACTGTAGCGGTAGACGCGGATCTCGTTCCTGTGCGCGGCCTCAGCCGCCGCATCGCGGGTCGCGCCAAGGCGTTCCGCCAGGCGGTGCGACGCGACGTTGTCATGGTCGATGGTACTGACCAGCGTCGGGAGCGCGAGGACGTCGAAGGCGTGGGCCCGGGCGGCACGGGCGGCCTCGGTGGCATAGCCGTGGCCGGTGGCGGCGTCGCGAAACATATAGCCCAATTCCGGTTCGTGATCGCCCGGCTCGAAGCCCAGAAGGACGAAACCCACGAGCGCCCCATCCTCGCGTTTTTCGACAGACCAGAGACCGTGGCCCCGAAGAAGCCACGTCGCCGTCATCTGGGTGAAGTCGTACCACGCGTTCTCGCGCGTCGGCGCGTCGATCAGGAAGCGACCCTCTGGGCCGGTCGCGATTTCGGCATAGACCTCGAAATCCTCAATCCGTGGCGCGCGAAGGCGAAGGCGTTCCGTCTCGATCTTGGGAAGCTCCGAAGAGAGATGTGCGGCGAAGGCCGCAGCCGGACCAGTTGCGGGGCGTTCATGCGGGAGGGTCATGGGCGATCCTCCGGCGCGGGGTGGCGGTAGACGAGGACGGGAGGGTCGTCCTTGTCCGGCTTCGGTGCGGCATCATCCCGCCAGGCGCCGAGGCGTTCGGCGAGCGCGATGGAGCGGTCGTTGCCGTCGTCGATATAGCTGACCGCGCCGGTCCAGCCGAGGACGTCGTAGGTGTAGTCGCGGCCGGCCCGCGCGGCTTCGAAGGCATAGCCCCTGCCTTCCGCGTCGGGGTTCCAGACGGTGTAGCCGATTTCGTTTTCGGGCCAGTCCTCTGGCATCCAGGGGCCGGCCATGCCAAGCGCGGTGTCGTCGTCCCTGAGCGTGAAGACGAAACAGCCGCAGCCCTTTAGCGCCCACATGCCGGCGGCGTGGGCAAAACCGCGCCACGCCGTGCCTTTCGTACCAGGTCCGCCGATGAAGCGTGCGCGATCCGACATGTAGAACGCCTCGAAGACCGGGTAGTCGGCCAGCTTCGGCGCGCGGAGCGTCAGACGCTCGGTCCTGAGGACCGGGGTATCGGCGAAGTGCGGGGTCATTGCGTGTCTTGCGGCCGGATCACATAGCGGAGCGCGTTTTCGTTCCAGGCGGGCGGCGGTGTTTCGGTATCGAGTTCGCCACCCAGACGTTCCGCGACGCGGATCGACGCGGTGTTCGAGCGATCGATATGGACGGCGATGTGCGACCATCCCTGATCGAAGAGGTGGCTCAGGACGGCGCGGGCCGCTTCCGTGGCGTAGCCCTTGCCGGTGTGCTGGGCGTCCCAGATTGTCCAGGTCATTTCGGTCTCTTCGGCTTCGGCGAGCTTCATCGGGCCGACATGTCCGAAGGCCGGATCGCTCGGCGCCTCGCGATGAGCGATGGCGTAACGGCCGAAACCCCGGAGCGACCAATGGCCGATCATCGAGGCGAAACGTTCGAACACCTTGTCTTCGGAGAGAGGCCCGCCGACGCCGGCGGTACGGTCGGAGGTGTAGTAGGCCAGGTAGCGCGGATAATCCTCTGGCCGGAAGTTCCGGAGGATCAGGCGTGCGGTGCGTATGGGCGGGATGTGGAAGCTGACGGTCATTTCTTCTTCCCAAAGCCGGCGAGCCCCGGGGGCAGCGCCGCGCCGCCGCCGAGGCCCGGAAGGCCGCCCGGGAGGTTGCCGAGCTGCTTCTTGGCGGCCTCGATTTCAGCCTCGGAGGGCATGCCGCCTGCGCCGCCCGGCATGGCGGGCATGCCGCCCTTGCCGCCGAAGAGCCCGGCCATCTGGCGCATCATGCCCTTCTTTCCGCCCTTTCCGAGTTTCTTCATCATATCAGACATCTGGCGGTGCATCTTGAGGAGTCGGTTCAGCTCCGCCACCTCCATGCCGGCGCCTGCCGCGATGCGTTTCTTGCGCGAGGCCTGGAGGAGGCCGGGGTTCGCGCGCTCCTTCTTCGTCATCGACTGGATGAGGGCGATCTGGCGGCGGATGATCTTGTCGTCAAAGCCCGCTTCGGCCATCTGCGACTTCATCTTTCCCATGCCGGGCATCATCCCCATGATGCCTTCCATGCCGCCCATCTTCATCATCTGTTCGAGCTGGCTTTTCAGGTCGTTCATGTTGAACTGACCCTTCTGGAAGCGGCGCATCATGCGCTCGGCCTGTTCGGCCTCGATCGTTTCCTGCGCCTTCTCGACGAGGGCAACGATGTCGCCCATGCCGAGGATGCGACCGGCGATGCGGGACGGTTCGAACGTTTCGAGCGCGTCCATCTTTTCGCCGAGGCCTACGAACTTGATCGGCTTGCCGGTGACCGCGCGCATCGACAGGGCCGCGCCGCCGCGCCCGTCGCCATCCATCCGGGTGAGGACGACGCCGGTGATGCCGATCCGGTCGTCGAAATTCTCGGCCGTGTTCACCGCGTCCTGACCGGTGAGGCCATCGACCACGAGAAGGGTTTCGCGCGGGTTGGCGATGTCGCGGACATCCTCGACCTGGCGCATGAGTTCTTCGTCGATCGAGAGCCGGCCCGCGGTGTCGAGCATGTAGACGTCGTAGCCGCCGAGCGTGGCCTGCTGCTTGGCGCGGCGGGCGATGTCGACAGGGGTTTGACCCGGGACGATGGGAAGCGTGTCGACGCCGATCTGCTGCCCGAGGATGGCGAGCTGTTCCATCGCCGCGGGGCGGTTGGTATCCAGCGATGCCATCAGAACGCGCTTGCCGTTCTTCTCGCTCAGGCGCTTGGCGAGTTTCGCCGTGGTCGTCGTCTTGCCGCCGCCCTGAAGGCCCACCATCAGGATTGGGGCGGGAGGATTGTCGATCTTGAGTTCGCCGGGCTCATCATCGTCACCTGCAAGAACATGGACGAGTTCGTCATGGACGATCTTGACGACCTGCTGGCCGGGGGTGACGGATTTGGTGACGGCCTGGCCGGTGGCCTTTTCCTGCACAGCGCTGACGAAATCGCGCGCGACGGAAAGCGAGACATCGGCCTCGAGAAGGGCCACGCGCACCTCGCGCAGCGCCGTCTTCACGTCGTCTTCGGAGAGCGCACCCTGTTTCGTCAGCCGGTCGAAGACGCCGGAGAGACGTTCGGAAAGATTTTCAAACATGCCTCGGGCTCCTCTCAGCCGGTTTCGAACATGTCCGACATGGGGTCGGACGCGGGTAACGCCAAGCGCCCCCACGGGCGAAACTCGCTGGTGGGGGGCGATCCCGGCAATGCGCGCGGGACCGGACGGGCCGAGCCTGTCCGGAAGCGACCGCCTGAATAGGGAGGCGACGGGCCGCTGTCAATCCTTGGTCACCCCGGGCCAGGCATTGATCACACGCGACCATCTGCGCCGTTCCCGAGCCCGATGGGTGGACAGGTGTGAGCGCGTGGACGGTGCCATCGGTCATGCGGAGCGCGAGCCACCAGATCGACCGGCGATTGTCGCGGCCTCGGTTTGATGGGTGATAGGGAGGAGATCGCTCAACTCGTCCCGCCAGAGGCCTCGCGCCAATCCATGATCCGTTCCACCACCTTCTTGGCGCGAGCCGAGCCGGAGAAGCTTTTTGACAGGGGCAGGCGTTCGACCTTGGGCCCCCCGTCGATCAGCAGCACGGCACGGGTCGTCACGCTGCCGTCATACCGGTTGCTTTCGAGACCGGCGCGGAGCGTGCCGGGGGAGAAGCTTCGGCTATGGGGGCCCTTGAGGTCGCGCCACCAGAGTTCTGCGCGTCCGTCGGGGTGGAGCGTCAGGCGGGAGTGACGGAGAAGCTGGTGGAACGCGGCGTAGCTGGCGCCGCCGAGAAAGAGCGCCGCCAGGCCGAGGAGAAGATCACTGTCCTGCACCGCGCGGAACAAAAGAAAGACGCTGTAGAGCGTCGCGGCGCCGACAATCAGCGTGAAGACCACTGGCCGGTCTTCGATCAGGATGCCGTCTGGCTTGTCGTGGACAATTTTTGCCATGGCGGCATCCTAACCGCGAACAGGGATTTGGGGGAGCGGCCCCACGAGGTTGTGACCTGATGAAGAGTGGAGCCGACTCGTTTCGAGCGCCGCCCCCAGGGTTTTCCAGCCCGATGAATGCCCGGGTCAGGCAGCCAGTGCCTCGAGCTGGGCGTCGGCATTTGCCATCGTGGCTTCAGGATCGAGTGCCAGCCGGTCTGCGGCGACGACGCTGACATCGGTGATGCCAATGAAGCCGAGGACGTGGCGGAGATATCCAGTGGCGAAGTCGATATCGGACCCTGCCACTGTCCCACCGGAGGCAAACGCGATGATCGCGCGCTTGCCCTTTAGAAGGCCCTGGGGGCCGTCGGCGGTGTAACGGAAGGTAAGGCCCGCGCGGGCGATCTGATCGATCCAGGCCTTGAGCGTGGCGGGGATGGAGAAGTTGTAGACCGGTACGCCGATAACGATGGTGTCTGCGGCCTGAAGTTCGGACACGAGGGTGTCGGACAATGCCAATTGTTCTGCCTGTTCGGTCGTGCGCTGGGCCGCGGGCGTGAAGTTCGCGGTAATCCAAGCATCATCGATGAATGGCAGGCCTGCGGCGAGATCCCGGTGGATCACGGTAGCGGGCCGCAGGCGGTCGACAATCTTGGTCGCGAGATCGCGGGATACGGAGCCGTCGCTTCGGGCGGAGGCGTCGATGCGGAGGAGGGTGCGGGACATGCGGATGGTTCCTTTGGCGAAATGATGTCTGGTGAAGGAGAATTGACCCTTGCTTTTCTGAACGCAATCCCGCAGAATTCACATAACATGTTCAAAACTGCACAGGGCGCGCATGGAAAACTGGGATGAGATCCGGACGGCCTATCACGTGGCGCGCGCCGGGACGGTGAGCGGTGCGGCGGAAGCGCTGGGGGTGCACCATGCGACGGTGATCCGGCACGTGGATGCGCTTGAAGGACGGCTGGGGGTGAAGCTCTTTCAACGACACGCGAGGGGATACACGCCGACCGAAGCCGGCGAAGACCTGATGATTGTGGCGCAGGCGACCGATGACCAGATCACCCAACTTGTGGGACGCATCAAGGGACGGGGAGACGACGTGTCGGGCGAGCTTGTGGTGACCTCGCTGTCCTCGATTTCGCCGCTTGTTTCGCCCACGCTCGTGAGATTCCAGGAACAGCACCCGGGTTTGATCGTGCGCTATCTGACGGGCGACCGGGTGTTTCGCCTCGAATATGGCGAAGCGCATGTGGCGATCCGGGCCGGTGCCGCGCCCGATCAGCCCGATAACGTCGTGCAACCCTTTGGAAAGCTTGGGATCGGGCTTTATGCCAGCGAAGAATACGTTGCGGCCCACGGGCAACCCGCAGATGAGAGCGAGTTTGCGGGCCATCGCTTCGTTGGCGGCGACAATGAGAACAGCCGCGCGCCGTTCAACCGCTGGCTCAGGGCTGCGGTGGCGCCTGAGCAGATCACCTTCCGTTGCTTCGACAATCTCGCCTTCCGCGATGCGATCCGTGCAGGGGCGGGGATCGGCTTCATGTCGAAATGGGATGCGGATCGGTGCCCCGACATTGTGGAGATCTGCCCGCCGCGCGACGAGTGGTCGGCGTCGTTCTGGCTGGTGACCCATGTGGACCTGCACCGGACGACGAAGGTGCAGACCTTCCTGAAATTTCTCAAGGAAGAGGCGAAGGGCTGGCAGATCGGGCTTTGACGGGCTTTACGCCTCGTCTTCACGCGGGCCGAAGGCGATCACGATGAAGGAAAGCGCGATCCCGGCGCCGAGGAACCCGAGGGCCATTTCATTCTGGCCGTATTTCTCGACAGCGTTCGCAAGCGCCATTCCGAGCTTCTTCACGTTGGGATCGGTCGACTCGATCAGGTGGATCGATTCCGTATGCACGCCGAAACTCAGGAAGCTGAAAAACCCCAAGCTGAGGCAGGCGACGACAAATCGCATGGCAACACTCCTAGTTCCCCCGAGGCGCAGAATAGCAAAGCGAAGTTAATAAATCAGGTGTTTTTCGCGTCTTCCGTGGAAGTGTTGCCGGAAAGTTCGCGTTCGAGAAACAACTCGAAGGCTTCTAGGTTGACTGGTTCGAACTGGCCGAAGCCCTGCATCCACACCGAGGCCTCGCGAAGCGCGTCGGGATCAAGCTTGCACCAGACGACGCGGCCGTGGCGTTCCTGCTGGATCAGGCCTGCGCGGGTCAGAACGCCCAAGTGCTTCGAGATCGCGGCAAGCGACATCTCGAACGGTTCGGCGACATCGGTCACTGCCATGTCGTCTTCCAGAAGGAGCGTCAGGATGCGCCGTCTCGTGGGGTCGGCGAGGGCCTGGAAGACGGTATCGAGCGTGTGCGCCATGGGGGCGCTTTGGCAGGCGGTGGCGGAATGGTCAACCAATCGGTTGAATTTGGGTCCTGGCTGCGCTGGCGCTTTTGCCGCAGGACGACTTCTTCATCACGGTGAAAAAATATATCTAAAACAATTGGTTGACCTCCCACCTCGGCGCCTCTGCTGCGCCTTGACTCTGTGCGCCCCCCTGCCTAGCTTCGCGCCCGTTCGACCAGGGGGTTTGCCGCGCCAATGACCGGAGATCGGGATGTCGCGCTGAAGACGCTGGAGGATCGGATCGAGGCCGCGAAGGCGCGGCAGGAGCCCGAGCCGCAGATGGAAGAACACTACAGCCAGGCCCAGCAGGGCTGGCGAATGGTTACCGAGCTGGTCGCGGGATTGCTGATCGGTTTTGGGATCGGGTACGGGCTGGACGTGCTTTTGGGCACGCTTCCGATCTTCCTGGTCCTGTTCACATTGCTGGGGTTCATCGCGGGCGTGAAGACCATGGTCCGGACCGCGAAGGAGATCCAGGACAAGCAGGCGGCTTACGAGGCCGCGAACAAGAGGAACGAGACGCGTGGCGGAAGAGGCTAAGGGCGGCGGTCTGGAATTTCACCCGATGGATCAGTTCATCGTCGAGCCGCTGATCGGTGACACGGTGCATTGGTATACGCCGACGAACGTGACGCTCTGGATGGGCATCGCAGTTCTGGCGATTGCGGCATTGATGGTTCTCGGCACGCGCGGGCGCGCAATCGTTCCGGGGCGGTCGCAGTCGGTGGCCGAACTTTTCTACGGCTTCGTCTACAAAATGGTCGAGGACGTTGCGGGCAAGGAAGGGGCGAAGTTCTTCCCCTACATCATGACGCTGTTCCTCTTCATCTTCTTCTCGAACTTCCTCGGGCTAATTCCGATGTCGTTCACGACGACGTCGCATATTGCCGTTACAGCGGTTTTGGCGATCGCAGTTTTCCTGACTGTCACGATTGTGGGCTTCGTTAAAAATGGCGCGGGGTTCCTGAGCCTTTTCTGGGTGTCTGCGGCGCCCTTGCCGCTTCGGCCCATTCTCGCGGTGATCGAGGTGATTTCCTACTTCGTGCGCCCCGTCAGCCACTCGATCCGTCTTGCCGGCAACATGATGGCCGGCCATGCGGTGATCAAGGTTTTCGCGGGCTTCGCCGCCGTCGCGGCGATCTCGCCGATCTCGGTCCTTGCGGTGACCGCGATCTACGGGCTCGAGGTGCTCGTTTCGGCCATTCAGGCCTATGTCTTCACGATCCTGACCTGCGTCTATCTCAAAGACGCTCTGCATCCGCATCACTAGGTCAGATCTTACGCAAATTCAGCCAATTCCAGCTCAAGGAGAAACGGACATGGAAGGCGATATCGCAGCAATGGGTCAATTCATCGGTGCCGGCCTGGCCGCCATCGGTTCGGGCGCGGCCGCCATCGGTGTGGGCCACGTCGCCGGCAACTTCCTCGCCGGTGCCCTTCGCAACCCGTCGGCCGCTGGCGGCCAGACGGCGACCCTCTTCATCGGCATCGCGTTTGCGGAAGCGCTCGGGATCTTCGCGTTCCTCGTGGCACTTCTGCTGATGTTCGCGGTCTGATCCTCAATCTCCTTCGAGGCCGGGGGCGTGCTGCCCCCGGTGTCCACCGGGATTAAGAGGGCCGAGACATGGCGACCGAAACACATGGGGCCGAAGAGGCAGCGACGGGTCTTCCGCAGCTCGACTTCTCGACCTTTCCCAACCAGATCTTCTGGTTGGTCCTCACCCTCGTCGCGATCTACCTGATCCTGACGAAAGTGGCGCTGCCGCGGATTGCGGGCGTTCTGTCGGACCGGCAGGGGACGATCACGAATGACATCGCGACGGCGGAAGAGCTGAAGCTGAAAGCCGAGGAAGCCGAGGCGGCCTATGACAAGGCGCTGGCGGATGCTCGTGCCGAGGCGCAGAAGATCATCGCAGAAGCGAAAGCCGAAATGCAGGCCGAGCTTGATGCGGCCACCGCCAAGGCGGATGAGCAGATCGCGGAGCAGACCGAAGCAAGCGAGGCGCGCATTGCGGAGGTGCGCGAAGGCGCGCTTGACGCCGTGCGCGACGTGAGCCGCGAGACCGCGGGGGAGATCGTGCGGGCGCTCGGCGCCAGCGCCGATCAGGCCGCGATCGAAGCTGCGATCCAGAGCCGGCTGAAGGGGTGACGTGATGCTGAGACTTGCAACCGTTCTGACTCTCGCCGCTGGGCCCGCTCTGGCCGCCGGTGACAAGCCGTTCTTCTCGCTGGCGAATACCGATTTCATCGTAACGCTCGCCTTTATTGTCTTCATCGGGGTGCTGTTCTATTTCGGCGTCCCGGGGATGATCGGCGGTATGCTCGACAAGCGGGCGGCCGATATCCAGGCCGAACTCGATGAGGCGCGCAAGCTTCGCGAGGATGCGCAGACCGTTCTGGCGTCCTATGAGCGGAAGGCGCGCGAGGTCGAGGGGCAGGCGGCAGAGATCGTGAACCACGCCAAGGAAGAGGCGCGCGCGGCGGCCGAGCAGGCCAAGGCCGAGATCGAGGCACAGGTGGCGCGGCGCCTTCAGGGCGCCGAGGACCGGATAGCTTCTGCCGAGGCTGCGGCGCTGCGCGAGGTGAAGGACCGGGCGGCGGAAATCGCCGTGGCCGCTGCGGCCGAAGTGATCCAGAGCCAGATGTCGGATGCAGAGCGCGCACGGATGGTTGATGAAGCCATCGGCACGGTGGATGCGAAGCTGCACTGATCGTGGTATTTTGACGAATTGAGAAAGGCGCGCCCGACGGCGCGCCTTTTGCGTTTGGACTTCGGCCTGATGGCCGGAGATCAGGTTTGAAGAAACGCCTCGACCGCAGTCTCGATTTCGGTCCAGTCGGTCAGCTCGCGGTCCTCTTCCAGTTCCTCGTGCCGCTTCATACCCACAGCGATGAAGCGTACGACCCAGGCCTCGTAATCCTGATACTTGTCGAACTGAAGCGCGCCGCCGACGAGGAGGGTGGCGTCCGGTTGGAACCCGGTGCGCGCGCAAAGGTCATCAACATAGCTTTGCGCTTCGTCGCGGCCTTCGGGAAAACCGGCGCAGAGGCTTACCGAGAGAAATAGGGTGGGGTGCGCGGCGAGGGGCTCGCGAAAGTCGGTAAGGTTTTTTTCAAACGCGGCGGGGTGACGTTTGCGGTGAACCGAGCCGGCGACGATGATCCTGTCGATGCCTTCAAAGTCCACCTCCGGTTTCTTTTCGCCGATATCGACCGGGCGAACCCCATGCCCCGCATCGCACACCGCCTGTTCCACGAAATGCGCGATCTTCGCAGTGTGTCCCTCGACAGAGGCGTAAAGCAGGAGAACGGTCATGTTCAGGGCCTGATTGCGTGTGATTGGCTCTGATGAGAGCGACATGAAACGCGCCGCGCTGCAAGTCGTGGAGCGCGGCGGGTTGCGTGAATTGGATGTGCGGGATGGTGTTCGTGCCACAGTCTGGCGCCGGATCGCTCCCGGAGCCTCGCCCGAGATCAAAAGTCGCTTGGCGGAATGGGGTGGCGTCATGAATAAACAAAGGCGACGCCCACACAACCAGGGAGGTTTTGCGTCCGATGGCAGGCAAGTTCGAAGTGTTTACCGACAAGGCGGGTGAATTCCGGTTTCGGCTGAAGGCCGGCAATGGCCAGATCATCCTCGCCAGCGAAGGCTACAAGAAGAAAGCCAGCGCGATGAACGGCATTGAGAGTGTTCGGAAGAACTCGCAGGAAGACAAGCGGTTCGAGCGGACCGAAACGAAGAACGGCAAGGCGCGGTTCAACCTGAAAGCCTCGAACGGCCAGGTGATTGGGACGAGCGAGACCTATGAAAGCGTGAAGGCGCGCGACAACGGGATCGCTTCGGTCGCCAAGAATGCGCCGGATGCCAAGGTGGTCGACACCACCGCTGGTTGAGGATGACGGCCGGGCTGCGGCCCGGTCAGATCAACCCGTGTTTCTGGAAAAGTGCGCGAAGATCCGCTTCGGGCCGCGCACCGATGTGGCTGATGACCTCGGAGGCCGCAACGCAACCCATGCGTCCTGCGGTCTCGAGCCCATGACCATGTGTGACACCCCAAAGAAATGCGCCTGCGAATAGATCGCCGGCGCCCGTGGCGTCCTTGATGTCAGTCGGGATCGCAGGGGCGTGCCAACGGTCGTCATCGGAAAGGATGTGCGCGCCTTTTTCGCTTTCAGTGCAGGCGAGCACGTCGACATCCGCGGCGCCGCGGGAAAGCGCCTCTTCAAAATCGTCGGTCAGATACATCGACATGATCTCTGCCCTGTTGGCGAAGAGCAGGTCGACGTGATCGGAAATCATCGCGCGAAAGGCGTCGCGGTGGCGCTCGACGCAGAATGGATCGGAGAGCGTCAGCGCGACACGCGCGCCACCGGATTTCGCCGCTTCGATCGCCACCGCGAACGCCTCGTGGCTTTCCGGCCCGTCGAAGCGATAGCCCTCTAGGTAGATCCACTCCGAGCGGGCGATCTGATCCGTATCGATATCGGTCGGGGACAAGTGCTCGGTCACCCCGAGATAGGTGTTCATCGATCGTTCGCCATCGGGTGTGACGAGAACGATGCAGCGGCCCGTTTCGGCAACTTCTGACTTAGGCGCCATGCGGGTTTCGTAAGTTGCCCCCTGGGCACGAAGATCGTGGGCGAAGATTTCGCCCAGCTGATCGTCCTTCACCTTGCCGACATAGGCCGTACGACCGCCGAGATGCGCGATACCCGCGATGGTGTTCGCGGCCGATCCCCCCGAGATCTCTCTCGCAGGCCCGATGGACGAATAGAGTTCGACCGCACGGTCCATGTCGATAAGCTGCATGATGCCCTTTTCGACGCCGTTCTGTTCGAGGAACTCTTCGGGAGCATGAGCGAGGATGTCGACCATCGCATTGCCGATGCCGACGACGTGGAACTCTTTCATTCAGTCTTCTCCTCGTAAGCGCAGAGATCGCGGATCAGGCAGGTGGGACACTGGGGCTTGCGCGCCTTGCAGTGGTAGCGGCCGTGAAGGATCAGCCAGTGATGGGCGTGCTGTTGAAATTCCGCGGGCACGTTGTCTTCGATGGCGCGTTCGACCGCCGCGACATCCTTGCCTGGCGCGATGCCGGTGCGGTTGCCGACGCGGAAGATGTGGGTGTCGACCGCCTGGGCCGGGTGGCGGAACCACATGTTCAAAACGACATTTGCCGTCTTGCGGCCCACGCCCGGCAGGCTTTGCAGCGCTGCGCGTGAGCTGGGCACTTCGCCGCCATACTCATCGATCAGGATGCGGCAGAGCTTCATCACGTTCTTGGCTTTGTTTCGGTAGAGGCCGATCGTCTTGATGTGTTCGATCAGACCCTCTTCCCCCAGTGCCAGCATCTTTTCGGGGGTGTCGGCGATCTTGAACAACTCGCGCGTCGCCTTGTTCACGCCGGCATCGGTGGCCTGCGCCGAAAGCGCAACGGCGACGACGAGCGTGAAGGCGTTTACATGTTCGAGCTCCCCCTCCGGCTCGGGTTCGGCCTCGCGGAAACGGCTGAAGATCTCGCGGATCGTGGCGTAAGGCAGGGTCGCAGTCATCGCCTTGGTTATGGCGGGGTGCGCGAGGCTGTACAACCCGCAGGAAACGGGTCGCGTGCAGTCGTCCGGGGGACTACTTTCGGGGCAACTGGAGGACAGGCCGATGACCGAGCATCCACGCGATCTGGAAGACAGCTATTACTACCGCCTGATGCGGCGGGCGATCGACCGGATCGATGCCGAGGATGGGCGGAGCCTGAGCCTCGAGGAGATCGCCGAAGAGATGAACCTCAGCCCCGCCCATTTCCAGCGGGTGTTCAGCCGCTGGGCCGGAGTGAGTCCGAAGCGGTTTCAGCAGTGGCTGACGCTCGATCACGCAAAGGCGCTTCTTAAGGAGCGCCATACGACCCTGGAAACTGCGGACGCAGTCGGGCTGTCGGGGTCGGGGCGGCTGCATGACCTGTTCCTGAGGTGGGAAGCGATGAGCCCCGGCGAATACGCGCAAGGGGCGCAGGGCCTGGAGATCTTCTGGGGGTGGTTCGAAAGCCCGTTCGGCCCTGCGCTTGTCATGGGGACGGGGAAGGGTATCTGCGGAATCGCGTTTTCGGCAGAGACAGGCCCGGAGCCCGCGATGGCCGACCTAAAGTCGCGCTGGCCTGGGGCGGTCTTCACCGAAGATCCGATGCAGCTTGAGCCCATGGTCGCAAGGGCCTTCCCGAAGGCCGGGGAGACGGGTGAGGTGCCTCTTTACCTCATTGGTGCGCCGTTCCAGATCAAGGTATGGGAGGCGTTGTTACGGATCCCGACCGGTCATGTCACAACCTACTCCGACATCGCCGCAGCCATCGGGAACCCCCTTGCCGTGCGTGCCGTCGGCACCGCAGTGGGACGAAACCCGATAAGCTGGCTTATTCCATGCCACCGGGCCCTCCGGAAATCAGGAGGCCTTGGCGGATACCACTGGGGTCTGCCCGTCAAACGCGCGATGCTGGCCTGGGAGGCTGCGGAGACGGCGTGAAACCGCCGTGACATCAGTTTGCATCAGCTTGCTATTGCCTATCATGGGGTTGGAACCCCATGTGTCGATCAACGTTGGTTTCACGACCGGCATGACAGAGGACTGAGCAAGAGAATGACCCTAAACGTGAAATTCACTGGCGTGGCCGTTGCCGCGCTTTTCGCACTTGGCGCTTGCACCGATCCGGCGTACGGCCCGGGCGGTGAACGGCAGCGCACCGCGCAAGGGGCCGCGATCGGAGCCGGGATCGGTGCGGCGCTGGGCGGCACGATCAAGAGCGGCGACGACCGTGTTGAGAATGCGATCATCGGCGCAGCGATCGGCGGTCTTGTAGGCGGCGCGATCGGCAATTCGCTCGACAAGCAGGCGCAGGAACTGAACCAGTCGCTGTCGAGCGATGTAGGTGTGATCAATACGGGCGACTCGCTGATCGTGCGGATGCCCCAAGATATTCTCTTCGCAGTTGACAGTGCTCAGGTGCGGCCTGATCTGCGCGCCGATCTGTTTACGTTGGCTGACAGCCTGAATCGATATCCTGATACGACGGTGACCATTGTCGGTCATACCGACAATACCGGCAGCGCGGCCTACAATCAGGACCTGAGCGAACGCCGGGCGAACGCGGTGCGTGCCGTTCTGATCAATGCCGGCGTGGCACCGGCACGGATCCGGGCGCTGGGTGCCGGCGAGGCACAGCCCATCGCCACGAACCAGACGGCGGAGGGCCGGGCGCTGAACCGGCGTGTGGATATCACGATCCGCCCGAACTGATCCTTGAACGATGGGGAGGCGCGGCGCTTGAGCGTCGCGCCTCTGGCGCGCGTATTTCTTCGAGATGAAACCAGCCCGCTCGAAAGGGCTTGCCGGAGCGCGCAATGCGGTCATATTAATTGACCAATCGCGCGAGGTTTTATGCCCTTTTCCAAAGTTCAGTCAGAAAAGCTGTCGCAGGCTGTTGTTCGCCAGATCGAAAGGCTGATCCTGCAAGGCGTACTGAGACCGGGCGAACGCCTGCCGTCGGAGCGGGAACTGAGCGAGAGGATGGGTGTGTCTCGCCCATCTTTGCGGGAGGCGGTGGCGGAGCTTCAGGCCTCGGGGCTGCTGGAAACCCGGGCCGGATCGGGCATCTATGTGTCGGGGGAGCTTGAATCACAGTTCTCGCCAGCACTTACGCGCCTGTTTGCAACCCATGATGAGGCTGTGAACGACTACATCGCGTTTCGCAGGGATATGGAGGGGCTCGCCATCGAGCGGGCCTGTCTCTACGGGTCGGACACCGATCTGAAGGTGTCCGCGACGATCTTCGAGCGGATGGAGGAGGCGCATAAGAAGCGCAACCCCGCAGAAGAGGCGCAGCTTGATGCCGAGTTTCACATGTCGATCGTGGAGGCGAGCCACAATATCGTGCTTCTGCACGTCATGCGGTCGTTGTTCGGGCTGTTGCAGGAGGGCGTGTTCTTCAATCGGCAGGTAATGTTCCGCCAGCGTATGACGCGGGACATGATCCTGGAGCAGCATCGGGCTATCCACGAGGCGCTTCAGGCCCGCGACGGGGCCGCCGGGCGGGCGGCGATTGACGCGCATCTCGACTTTGTCGTTGAAGCGCTTGAGGGACAGCGGCAGGCCGACAGGCACGAGGCGGTCGCGAAGATTCGCTTCGAGCACGCGCAGGCGCGCTGAGCCGCCCCTTTGCCACAGGCCGGACCCGGAATAGCCGGTGGTGAGAAATCTCTTTGGCGCTTTCGGGGAATCGTGTATTCGCGCCCCAGGAGCCACGATCAGAGAGAAGGAGGGCGCTTCATGACAGGCATGACGATGACCAACCTTCGCACTTGGTCGGTCCGACATCCCTTTGGCTGCCCGCTTCGGGTAACGCGCATCGGGTAAGGCCCCGTCCCGCGCCGTCCTCCATGGACCGCACCGGACAGGCATTTCGCCAGACCTGACCAGATGCCCGCCCCGGTGCGCCAAGGCGCATTCTCACCGTTTGGGCCGTTCCTGAGCCGGCCCGGCAGTTCCAGATCACAGTCTTATATTTAAGGAGCCGGGCGGCAACTTGCCCGGAATGCCCATGACCCAGCTTGTACGACCCCGCGTGGCGCAGGCCGCGCCGAGCCCGCAGATTCACGCCGTTATCGCACAATACGGTGCCTGGAGGGTGCTGACCGCCGCACTCATCGCGCTGTTGAACGGAAGGAGACGGCGGCCGCCGCCCGGGGCATCCGGGCCCTTACCGGAGTACTTGCGCCGGGATGTGGGGCTGGAGGCGCCCTATGAGCCGCCCAGTTATCGCGATCTGCGGTGCTGAAAATATGATTGTCATCGCGGTTGGGGGCGGGGTGCCGCCCCCAATTCATTCGCCGAGCTTGGCGTGCACCTCGTCGAGGTCGATCTCACCTGTCGGCATCTTATTGGCAGGATTGGCGAAATCGTAGCGGAAGAGCTCGAAGTCGCGTTTGTAGATCTCGTAGACGAGGTGCATTGAGAGGTCGTCGAAGAAATCCTCTACAGGGTGGGCGCGTTTCGGCCCGTGACCTTCGCTTTCGTTAAAGCGGGGAACTTCGGCGAGGTCGACCCTTACGGGTGTGTCGATGGCAGAGAGGACATCGGCCATGCCCTCGTTGAACCGTTCGGTGTGGAAGATGCGGTCATAGGTGCCGCCATTCACGATGAAGGTCGACAGGTGCCCGGACATGGCTGACCAGTGAATGTCGGGATCCATCGGTTTCTTGAAGCGGATCGTGTCGCGGGCGAATAGGAGGAAACGGCGGAAGCTGGCGATCTGATCGAACTCTCCCTCGACCTCGATGCCGTATTTCTGGATCAGCATTGGCACGAGGTTGCCTCGGTAACGCTGGCCGTTGCGTTGGATGCCGCAGATCTTATCGAAAAACGACGACAGAATTCGTGTGTAGGGATTGCGTACGCAGCTGAAAGCGAAGGAACGGTGCTCTGCCACGTTGCCGGCGATCACGGACTGGCTGTCCTCGCTGGCCCACTTGTGCATGCCCTCGCGCGCGTCGTGAATGTCGCCGTCGAAGAAATGGCCGTGATCGGAATAGAACATGATCTGGCCGATCGTCGAACAGGCGCATTTGGGAACAACGCGATAGACCATGCTTTCGCTCTCGGTCATCCAGGTGCCGGGAAAGCCCATTTTACCCTCGTCTGCCTCGAACCCGGGGTTCTTTGAAATGACGGACCCGGTACTTCCGTGCGAAAAAAAACAATATTTGGGGGTTTATTCAATGGCCCCACACAATAACAATGTCTACTGAGACCGGATTACACGATCGAGCAGAAAATTCCAAATGGCGGAAATCGCATTCATTCTGCTGTGCCACAAAGACCCTGCGGCTGTGATCCAGCAGGCACGCCGTCTGACGAGGGCAGGTGACAAGATGTCGATTCACTTCGACGCGCGCTCGCCGAAGGCGGAGTTCGACAAAATCCGGTCAGCGGTAGAGAAACTGCCGAACGTTACATTGGCGAAAAGACGGGTGCGCTGCGGTTGGGGAGAGTGGAGCCTTGTGGAGGCGACGCTGTCGGCCGTAGAGGCGGCGCTTGAAACCTTTCCGGCGGCCACGCATTTCTACATGCTGTCGGGCGACTGCATGGCAATCAAGCCCGCTGCCTACGTGCACGACTATCTTGATGGGATGGACAAGGATTTCATCGAGCACGAGGACTTTTTTGCATCCGACTGGATCAAGACCGGGCTTAAGGAAGAGCGGCTTGTCTATCGGCATCTGTTCAACGAACGGAAACATAAGCGGCTGTTTTATGGAGCAATGGAGCTTCAGAAGAAGCTTGGGATCCGGCGTGAAGTTCCTGCCGACCTCAGGATGATGATCGGGAGCCAGTGGTGGTGCCTGAGGCGGCGGACCATCGAAAACGTTCTGGCGTTTCTGAGGGCGCGGCCCGATGTGCTTCGGTTCTTCCGAACCACCTGGATCCCCGACGAGACTGTCTTTCAGACGCTCGTGCCCCATCTGGTGCCGGCAGAGGAGATTACATCGCGCACGCTGACGTTTCTGATGTTCTCGGACTACGGCTTGCCAGTTACCTTCTATAACGATCACTACGACCTTCTCGTGGCGCAGGATGCGCTGTTCGCGCGGAAAATCTCTCCTGAGGCCAAGGATCTGAAGGAGCGGCTTGGGCGGCTCTACATCTCAACCGACCAGACGATCCGGACATCCGACGAGGGCAAGCGACTTTACAAGTTCCTGACGGAGAAGGGGCGCGTTGGTCAGCGCTTTGCCCCACGGTTCTGGGAGCGTGAGGCGACAATCGGGCGAGAGCGCGAGCTGATGATAGTTGCTTGCAAGAAATGGCATGTGGCAAAGCGGCTTCTGAGCGAACTGAGCCATCATTCGAACGTGCCGACCGTCGAATATCTGTTTGACGAAGAGGCTACTCCGCTTCCGGATCTCGGCGGGATTCAGGCAACGTTGGAGAAGCGAACACGACACCGCCGGGCGCTTATGCGCATGCTTTTCGAGTATTTTGAAAGCGACCAGCTGGTGATCTGTATGGACCCTGGAAACGTCGATCTGGTGCGGGATTTCTACTCTGACCGAAGCCAGACGCGGCTTCTCGAGGTCGAGTGCCAATTCTCTGACGCCTACCTGAAGGGGCATGCGCGGAGAGTCGGGCTAGCCGGCCCCGAAACGTCTGAGGTGGCGCTCGAGGAGTTGTTGCCCACGATCCGGAACGATGTACTTTTCGAGAGTGATCGTCTGAAGGACGAAGAGTTTCCCTGTCATTTCCACATGCGCGAGCGTGCCTCGCCGGAAGACAACACAGATCCCCTTATGCAGTTCTTCGGCTTGCCAAGGGATCGCGCCCGGGCGATTGCAGAAAATGACATCATCTTTGCCGATTGAAGGGGTGCGCCATGGCCTATGCCTATGACAGCGAGAATATCTTTGCGAAGATCCTTCGGGGGGAAATCCCGAATGACACGGTGCTGGAAAGCGAGCATACGCTGGCCTTCCGGGACATCCATCCGCAAGCACCGGAACATGTGCTCGTCATCCCCAAGGGGCCCTACGTAACGCACGATCATTTTGCCAACGAGGCTTCCGATGCGGAGATCGTGGATTTCACGCGAACCTATGGGCGTGTCTGCGACCTTCTTGGGGTAAGCCCAGGGGACGGCGGCGGCGGCTTCCGCTCGATTGCGAATGCCGGTCAGGACGGCGTCCAGGAAGTGCCGCATTTTCACATGCACATCCTGGGTGGGCGGCCCCTTGGCCGGATGCTGCAGCCAGGGTGAGCCGCTCCGCACCCTGGCGTCTTACTGCCCCATGATCCTTTTACGGCGCTTTTGCATTCGGACATTCGCTTCCGGTGTGCCGTCGTGGAATGTGCCCATCCACTTGTCCCAAGGGATCTCGAGGCTTCCGTAATTGCACTCGAAATACCGGTGGTGCATCTGATGGTGGAAGGTGCCGAGGTTCAGCCGGTTCTTGTCGCGGATGAGCAACCCCTGATACCCGGTATGCGTGGTCATCGCGGTGAGAAAGAAATACTGCAGGTGAAACAGGATATGTACCGGGTGCGCCCCTACAATCACGTGCACGAAGACCGATCCGAGGAAGATCATCTGTTCTATCGGGTGCTGTGACATTCCAGACCAGGGCCCGACATTGATGTTGCGATGATGAAGATAGTGGACGTGCCGATAGAGAAAGGGCACGTGGATCAACCTGTGGATTACGTAAAAGTAGAAGCTCTCCCAGACAGGTACGAGGAGAAACATCGCCACGAACCAGACCGGGTTCGCCGCCCATGTGATCATCGGCATGTGGCCGCTTGCGAGCGCCCAAAACAGGATTACTTCGTAGCCCGTCCAGATCAGGACCCCCGTTCCCAACGTCCAGAACATGTTGTCGCGGATCTGGCCGCCGAGCGTGAATTGCCTGCCCTTCACCATTAGTGGGCGAGGATCGTACTTCAGCTTCTTGCCCTGCACCGAGAAGGTGTAGAACCAGAGATGCAAGGCCCCGCCCACGCCGAGCGCGAGGATTAGGTTTCGTGCGTACATCTCGGCGATCCAGCCGGGTGCGAAGGTGGTTGTTTCCTCCAACGGGGGCTGGAACCACGTGTAGCTTGCGAAGGCGATCCCGACGATGATCAGCTTTTCGGAGATCAGGAACCATGAGTTCCAGACCCAGCGAGTCATTTCGACGGGATTGAGCGGCCAAGTGAAGAAAGGTGATACCCTGATCGGCACCTCGGGCAGGTGGTTCCAGCCCTCAAGCTCTGCTTCCGACATGTCGCCCTCCTGGCTCGCGCGGCTGCAGGATTTTGACATGAGTTATATCGTGTGAAAAACAGGATTAAACGAGGCGCATCATCTGAAATTCCGAGGTATCATTGACAGTCTCGCTCAGATCCATGCGCTATTTCACGCGGGCCGTGGCGTTGGGGAGTATCGCGCGTGCCGCGAACGAGTTGAACGTTGCGGCTTCTGCTGTTTCGGCCGCGATCGACCAGATCGAAGCGCAATTCGAGATCACGCTTGTGAACCGCTTCCGGTCAAAGGGTATCGTGGCGACGGCGAATGGCCGGGTTCTGGAACAGAAATTCCTTCGCCTCCTCGAGGAATATGACACAGTGATGCTCGAAGGTTCCGACCTGAAGCACTCGCTGACTGGTGATCTGAGGATCGGCTATTATGCGCCAGTTGCGCCGGCTTTCCTGCCGCGGATCCTCGAGGGGCTCGCGGGGCGGGATGGTGCCGTTACACTCCATATGGAGGAATGCGACAACGACCGCGCGCAAGAGGGGCTTCTCTCGGGAGGGTTCGACGTCATCCTCTTCGTGTCCAACGTGATGCGACCGCAGGTTGAATTCGACGTGCTGATCGATGCGCCGGCATATTGTCTTCTTTCTGCGGGCAATCCTCTTGCCAGATCCGATGTCGTGCGGCTGGCGGATCTTGCCTGCGAGCCGATCGTTGTGTTGAACCGCCCGATTGCTTCCGATTACTATCGGCGGTTGTTCGATGAAGCCGGGCAGAGCCCGATGAGATTGGTCTATGCGAATTCGACAGAGATGGTACGCGGCATGGTTGGGGCCGGTTATGGTAGCGCCGTTCTGAACATGCTTCCCGCAACCGACTTGAGCTATGCAGGCCAGCGTCTTGTTGCCCGACCGATTGCCGATCCGCTGCCGCCGCTGACGCTTTCAATCGGTTACGACCGGACGAGGCCGCGCCGACTTGTTCAGCAGTTCGTCAGTCAATGCAAAGCCTATTTCCGCGGGCGTGGCGGAGCGCTTCATATCGTGACGGAGACGGGGAGGGACTAGCCTTCCTGTTGCACCATGGTTTCAGCGAAATCCCTCAATTCGAAACCTGTTCTCTCAGGATCGAGGCCGTGAGCGAGATGAGAAGATAAATGCCCGAGAAGATCAAAAGCGCGAGGATCGTGTTTTCGAAGGCGCGTGGGTAGGTTGGTTCGTCGGGGGGCACCGGGTTCACGCCGAGGGACAGGTACCGGACTTGCCGGTTGGCTTCGACCCGTGCGCTTTCCAGCTGTTGCAAAGCTTCCTGCATCATCAGGGTCCGGGTTTCGAGATCGACCTCGGCCATCCTGAGCTGGCCCGAGACCGAGGCAAGAGAGCCTTCGGCACCGCGGCCCTGGGTGAGCTGGCTTCTGAGATCGGCGATCATCGTTTCGAGGCGCGCGATATCGCCCTCGGTGCCCGCAACACGGGCCTGGTTCGGTTGTGCGTTGTCGAGCAATTGCTGCAAAGACAGGCGCTTTTCAGCGAGTTGAACCTCGAAATTCGTGATCTGGCTCATAAGGGCGGAGTTTTCCGAAACCGGATCGAAGACGCCGAGCTGTTCCTGAAGTGCCAATACGCGTTCCTGAGCCGCGACCATCTTCGCCTCAGCCTCTTCGAAAACGCTGTTGGCGCCCTTCATCTGGTCGGCCCGGAGCCGCTGGGTCAGGTGGTCGACCTGTTCTTCCGCATAGCCAATCAATGCTCGCGAGAAGTCGGCGCTGACTTCTGGCGAGGCGGCGATCACCTCCATCCGGACGAGGCCCTCGGTCGGATCGTAGCCAATCTTAACGTTGCGGCGGAAGATCTTGTAGGCGTCTTCGTTCGAGGCGTCCGGGTCCAAGCGCTGAATGAAGTCTACCGATGGATCGCTGAAATGGGCTTTGAAGCCCTTGTCTGCATCGAGCCGCAGCATTGCCTCGCGAGAGTTCAGATAACCCTGAACGGTGATGGAATCCTGGCTGGTGCCAAGGCCGGTGCCGGATAGGAGACCACCCATACCCGCACCCGCGGCGCTGTCGGCCTGCTGGATCACGAATTCCGACTTGGTCGCGTACATGGGCGTCGCTACTGCGAAGAAGTAGATCCCGACGAACAGTGTCGGCAGGGCGACGAAGGCACCAAGCCGGGCGGCGAGAAGAGCCAGGCTCCGCCGGCGCCGACGGACGATGTCGCGCTGGATTTCCGCGACTTCCTGCATACCGCGCGCAAGAGGATCGGCCACATCCGTCGAAAGCGCCGTGGAGCGCTTCATTTCAGGGCGGATTATCTTCGGCGTCGGCGCCTCTTCCTTCGGTGGCGTGGTGTCGGCGACGACGAGTTCGAGCATGTTGGCGCGCTGGAAGGGATCGATCCCCTTCTTGCGCAGAAGGCGCACGGCGTCGAATTCCGATACCGGGGCGAGACCGTGCTTGTGGGCCAGGCGGCGGGCCATCCGAAGTTGACGGCCTGTCAGGCCCTCCTTGCGGATCGCATCGATTTCAGCTGCCTTGGTCGCCTCGGGATCAGGAATTGCCGGGGATGATCCCGCTGCGACGTCTATCGACGTTTCGGCAACGGCGTTTGTGGCGGCCTGAGCCGCACCGGCACCGCCGCGACGGATTCGAAAGCGCTTAGCTTTGGGTTTCGTAGTCATATAGCTCTTTCGCGTCCTCGAGGCTGTCGAACATGATAAGACGCCCGTTCTGCAAAACCGCAGCTGAGCGGCAGAACTTCTCGAGAGTTTCGGGTTGGTGAGAAACGATCACGATCGTTGCACGGTCGAGCCGTTCGCGCAGGATCGCGCCGGCCTTGCGGTTGAATTCCACGTCCGTGGAGGCGGGCATGCCCTCGTCGATCAGGTAGAAATCGAAATCCAGCGCCAGAAGTAGCGCGAAGGATAGGCGCGCACGCATGCCCGTGGAATAGGTGCCGACAGGCATGTCGAAGTATTCGTCGAGGCTGCAGATCCAGCGTGCGTAGGCTTCGACGTAATCTGGATCGATCCCATAGAGTTCGGCGATGAACCGTGCGTTTTCCTTACCGGTGAGGCGGTTCACGACGCCGCCCATGAAACCGAGCGGAAAAGAGACGCGGGAGGAGCGGTAGACCTCGCCTTCGTCTGGTTTTTCAAGCCCCGCCATCATGTTGATCACGGTGGATTTGCCCGTGCCGTTCCGGGCGAGGATGCCGAGTGAATTTCCGGGGGTCACACGAAAGCTGGCACGATCAAGGATCACCTTGCGCTGCTTGCCGGTCCAGAAGGACTTCGACACATTGCGAAACTCGATCATATTGCGTTGACCTGCCCGGGGCCTCGTTGGCTCTTTTCGAGCCTTGGTTAACTGCACCGTAAGGCAAGAATTGGGCGGAGGAAATATCCCTCCTTCCGAGTCTGAGCGAACTGTTGCCAGATATCAGCCGATCATGGCCGACCGCGCGTTGTGTGTTCTCGGCGTCGGAGCCTCATTGCGTGCTTGGTCGGTTCTCCGGCGGATCGTCGTAGACCGACCAGCCGTATTCACTCGGGCGGTCGGGCAATTCGGCTGAACTCACATTTCGTGCGAGGTAGGCCTTCGCAATGAAGTTTGCGGTGATTGGAGCAGTCAGGAATAGAAAGAGCGTGATTAGCAACTCATGCAGCGAGATGTGGCCGGTCTTTGCGTAGAAAAAGATCATCGACGCTATCAGTACACCGCCAATTCCCAAGGTCGTGGCCTTGGTTGGGGCATGAAGGCGCTGCACTGTATTCTTCAGCTTAATGAGCCCGTATGAGCCAACGAGGCCAAAGAGGCCACTGATGACGAGCATGGCCGTGATCAGGATTTCCGTGAAGGCCGTCATTGGGTTACCTCACTCGATGATGTCGCCGCGCAGGATGTAGCGGCAATAGGCGACGGTCGATACGAAGCCGACCATTGCGATCAGCATGGCGGCTTCGAAATAGATCGCTGTGCCACGCCAGACGCCATAGAGCACCAATAACGCTATGAAGTTGATGACCATTGTGTCGAGCGCGAGGATCCGGTCGCTTGCGTCGGGCCCAACAGCGATCCGCCAAAGATCAAGCAGAAGGGCGACCCCGTAGCAGCCGGCGGCGAACATGAGTGCGTATTCGATCAACGGAAGATCTCCTTCAGTCGTCGTTCATAGCGGGATTTGATGTCGTCTCTTACCTGGTCTGGGTCGTCGGTGTGCAGGCAGTGCACCAGGATCGCGCTGCCATCGGCCGAAAGCATGGCTGAAACCGTACCGGGCGTCATCGTAATCGTGCCTGCCAGGACCGTAATGGCCTCTGCCGAGGTCAGTTCAAGGGGGACCGGGATCCAGTGGGATCGGATGTTGCTGTCACGCCGGAACAGGATGATCATCGCGACTTGCACATTGGCCACGATGATATCCCAGATGACGATCAGCAAGTATTCGGCGATCTTGAATGGGCGGCTGATCCGGGGGCGATTGGGCCAGTAGGCCGCTGTCAGCATCGGAACGGCTAAACCGAAGACGGCCCCGAGGATCAAGTTGCCGAGCGTAAACTTGTTGACGAGCCCGAGCCACACGACGGTGAGGGTCAGGCTCAGGAGCGGATGCGGTATCAGTCTCGCCAGCATTGCTCAGTTCCCTCCATCCGTTCCGAGAACCGCCGCAATGTAGCCGGCGCGGTCAAAGAGTTGCGTGGAGGTGTCTTCGAAATATCCAAAGACAGGGCCTGCGAAGATCGCGAGCGCCGCGAGTGCGGCAAAAGCCAGAATGGTGGGCGCGATCTGGAATGGGCCTGCCGCTGCCACTGCCACGGGAGCGGTGTCATCGGTCGCGGGCATCGGGATCGACGTGGATTTCCAGAACAGCGTGCTACCCGCCCGGGCGAAACCCACGATGGTAAGAAGCGAACCGGCGAGAATGGCCGTCCAGACCCAGCCGATCTGCCCAGGCTCGCGCATCGCATCGAGTACGAGGAGTTTGCCAAGAAAGCCACTGAGCGGAGGCATGCCCGCCATGGCGATCGCGGCTGCGAAAAAGAGCGCTGCGAAAAGACCGTTCTGCAGCGTTGCGGGTGTGGTGTTGAGCGTGTCTGTGGCCCGCCGTGTCACCACGAGATCGGCGATCAGAAAGAGACAGGCCGCGGCGAAGGTGGAATGCACCATGTAGTAGAGCGCCGCTGAAGTGGCCGCAGGCGAAAAGGCCGAAACCGCCACCAGGAGGGTGCCCATTGAGCCGGCGACCGAAAAGGATATGAGGGGCAACAGGCGGCGGGCACCCAGCACGCCGAAGGCGCCGACCGCGATCGTGACGATCGCCGCCGGAAAGAGCCATGTGCCGATGAGCCCGTCGGTGCCGGGGATGCCGGGCCCGAAGGATGTGGTGTGCACACGCAGGATGGCATAAGCGCCCACCTTCGTCATGATCGCGAACAGTGCTGCGACCGGTGCGGGAGCATTGGCATAGGTCCCCGGCAGCCAGAACTGAAGCGGGAAGAGCGCGGCCTTCAGCGCGAAGACGATCATCAGAAGGATCGCGGCGACCCTGACGAGGGCCGTGTTCTCGGGCGGCATCTCGGCCACGCGCGCCGCGAGATCCGCGATGTTGAGCGTGCCGGTCGAGGCGTACAGCGTGCCGAGAGCAAAGAGAAACAGAGTTGACCCTGCGAGGTTCATCACAACGTATTGCAGACCCGCACGCATCCGGTCACGCCCGCCCGAGTGGATCATGAGCCCGTAGGATGCAATCAGAAGAACCTCGAAGAACACGAAGAGGTTGAAGACGTCGCCAGTCAGGAAGGCACCGCAGATCCCCATGAGCTGGAACTGGAACAAGGCGTGAAAATGCCGGCCACGGGCGTCCCAGCCCGTCGCGATGGCGTGGATCAGCACTATGATGGCGAGGGTCGCGGTGAGGACCAGCATCAGCGCCGACAGGCGATCTAGCACCAATATGATTCCGAATGGGGCTGGCCAGTTTCCAAGACGGTAGCCGAGCGTCTGGCCGTCGGCAGCCGTCATCGCAAGGCCCAGTGTCACGGCCAGCAAGACCACCGTTCCCGCGACCGATGCGGTGCGCGCAAGCGTTATGTCATGACGCATGACGAAGCCGATCAGCGGGGCCAGAAGTGCAGGCAGAACGACGGGGAGAATTATCCAGTGCATCATGCTCGGGCGTCTTCCTCGGTCGTGTCGTCTTCGCCGTCGATGTCGATCCGGTCGCTGTTGGCCTCGAGATACGCGCCAAGCGCGATCATTACGAGCACCGCCGTCATCCCGAAGGATATGACGATAGCTGTCAGTACCAGCGCCTGGGGCAGGGGATCGGTGTAACTTGCCTCTCCGTACTTCGAGAGGATCGGAGACATGTCGATGGCGAGCCGTCCGCTTGCGAAGAGGAACACGTTCACCGCGTAGGACAGGAATGCAAGGCCGAGGATCACCGGGAACGTCCTGAGCCTGAGGAGCAGGTACACTCCGCCAGCTGTCAGCGTTCCGACGGTGGTAGCAACAACGAGTTCCATATCAGCGATCCTCCGGCCCGTCGCCGGCCCGTTCGCCGGGGTCGTAGTCCATCGGCCCGACATTCACCGTCTCGCCCGCGAAGCGTGCAATCCGTGACAGGCTGTAGAGCATCAGCATGACTGCACCAAGGACGGTCAGGAAGACGCCAAGATCGAACAGCATCGCCGTTGCCAGTTCAAACTCCTCAATCGGAGGCAGATGGACATAGGTGTAGGAACTGGTGAGAAACGGGCGCCCGGCGAGCCATGCTCCGGCTCCGGTTAGGCCCGCGATGACCACGCCGAGGCCGATCATCGTGTGATACTCGATCTTCTTGCGCTCCTGCGTCCAGGCGAAGCCAGAAGCCATGTACTGCATCAGGAGGGCGATGGCGATCACGAGGCCGGCGACAAACCCGCCGCCTGGCTGATTGTGGCCGCGCAGGAAGATGTAGATGCCGACGATCACGGCAATCGGCATGAGGACACGCGTCACGACCACCATCATGAGCGGGTGACGATCGCGAGAGCGGTCGTAGGAATAATCGAGGTTCTTGAGGCGTCGCGCCGCCGGCCCATCGAGGAGTGCATGCATGAGGGCGTAGATCACGAGGCCTGCAATGCCGAGGACTATGATTTCGCCGTAGGTATCGTAGCCTCTGAAATCCACCAAGATGACGTTGACGACATTGGTGCCGCCGCCGCCTTCATAGCTGTTGGCAAGATGGTATCCCGAAATCGTCTCGATATCTCTCATAAGGAAGGCGTAGGCGAGTGCGCCCACGCCACCGCCTGCCGCGAGGGCGATGAGCCCGTCACGTCCCTTGCGGGTCATCGAGCTTTCCTTCGGCGTCATCTGTGGCATGAAGTGCAGCGCAAGAAGCAGGAGCATGATCGTCACGGTTTCGACCGAGATCTGCGTTAGCGCAAGGTCCGGGGCCGAGAGGTAGACGAAGCCTGTGGAGATCACGAGGCCGATGATGCCCACCAGGACCAAGGCCCTGAAACGGTGGTGGTGCATCACGGTTACGGAAATCGTCGCAACGATCAGCATCACCCAGCCCACCGCGATCACCGGAGGAATGGGGAGCAACTCCCGCGTTGGCGCCGGCAGCCCGCTGCCGGAATAGGCGACCCAGCCAAGAAAGACGGACGTCACCGTGAAGATCGCGAGGTAGCGGCTGATCGCACCATTGTGCGTGACCTCCGTGATCCGACGTGCGGCAGATGCCGCCCAGCTGACGATCGCGTCAAAGATTGCCTTGGCCTCCGGGCGCGGCGCGGTCAGCCAGGCCCGGTCGAGCGGTGCGTGGGCGGTCAGCAGGGCCGCTCCGCCGAGGACGGCGATCACTGACATCCAAAGTGCCGGGGTCACGCCGTGCCAGATCTTGAGGTGCGGATGAAGGTCGGCCCCGGTCACGGCATTGGCCGCTGCGGTTACGATACCTTCTGCCAGAAACGGGGCGATGCCGATCACCAGAACCAGGATGGTCAGAAGCGCTGGCGCTGCCCACATGCCAAACGGCGGATCATGTGGCTTATGCGGGTAGTCTTCGCGCTTCGGGCCGAGGAAGACATGTGCGACGAAGCGGAAGGAGTAGGCGACCGACAGGAGTGCACCGATCGTGGCGAGCACCGGGACCGCATAGTGACTTCCCAACCAATCGGTGTGCGAGGCCTCTTCGAGCATCATTTCCTTTGACAGGAAGCCGTTAAATAGCGGAATACCCGCCATCGACAGCGCGGCCACGGTGCCGATCAGGAAGGTGATCGGCATGAGATGGCGCAGACCACCAAGACGCTTAATGTCCCGGGTGTGGGTTTCGTGATCGACGATCCCCGCCGTCATGAAGAGCGCGGCCTTGAAGGTCAGGTGGTTGATGATGTGGAACACCGCTGCAACGGCAGCAGCTTCGGTGCCGAAGCCGAGAAGCATCGTCAGAAGGCCAAGGTGGCTTACGGTCGAAAAGGCAAGCAGCGCTTTCAGATCGTCCTTGAAGAGCGCGATCAGTGCGCCGAGGACCATGGTGACAAGTCCCGTCGTGGCGACGATGTAGAACCATGCGTCCGTACCCGAGAGCGCAGGCCACGTACGCGCCATGAGGAACACGCCAGCTTTCACCATCGTGGCCGAGTGCAGGTAGGCCGATACCGGTGTGGGCGCAGCCATGGCGTGGGGAAGCCAGAAGTGGAAGGGGAACTGGGCGGATTTCGTAAACGCGCCCAGAAGGATCAGAATAAGGGCGGGCATATACCACTCGGACGCCCGGATCTGATCGCCCGCCTGCAAGATATCGGTCAGGTTGTAGCTGCCCACGATATTGCCGAGGATCAGCATGCCGCCGATCATCGCGAGCCCGCCCGAGCCTGTCACCGCGAGAGCCATTCTGGCGCCCTGCCGGCCTTCCGGCAGGTGTTTCCAGTAGCCGATGAGAAGGAAAGACGAGAGCGACGTCAGTTCCCAGAAAATCAAGAGAAGCAGGATATTGTCCGAGACAACGATTCCGAGCATGGCGCCCTGGAACAGCAGCAGGTACGTGTAGAACTGCCCCATAGGGTCGTCGCCGGAGAGATAGAACCGCGCATAGAGCGTGATGAGAAGCCCGACCCCAAGAATCATTCCTGCGAAGAGAAGGCCGAGGCCGTCGAGAAAGAATGATGCCGAGAGGCCGAGGTGAGGCAGCCAGTCGATCTCCGCCTGGATAACCTCGCCACGCAGAACCGCGGGCGCGAGGATGAGAAGCATGATCAGTGCAAGGGCCGTCGGCACCGCCGTGAACCAGGCGCATACGGTGCGTCCCGCACGGATCATTACACCGGGGAGGAGCGCGCCGAGAAAGGGCAGCATGGCGATTATGAATAGGAGATGGCCGTTCTGGCTCATTATCTGTCCCTGTTGAACTTCCGTTTATGCGCCCTCTCAGACGACGGCTGTCCACGTTTTAAACCACAGTCTTGCTACGCGCGTAAGGTGGTTTTCCCCGGCAGAGCGTTGAAACGAGGACAGTAACCGCAGGCTAATCCAGCGGCCATCGGTTCAGGCACGCAGTGTGTTGCCCGGCACGCACTGGCCCGGGGCAAGGTATCAGAGACTAGAAGTTGAGAGCATTCCAGAGCAGCCCGGCAACGATTGCGCCGGTCAGGGCCAGCCCAAGATAGGCCGCGAAGACGCGGGGCTTGACCAGCGCCCAGACAGCGACTGCGGCCGGGATGCAGCTGACGCCGCCCGCCAGTACGAAAGCCATGGCCGCCCCGGGCGACATCCCCTGTTCCATCAGGCCCGCGACAAGCGGCACCGCGGCGTAGCCATTAAGATAGGCGGGCGCGCCGACGAGGCCGGCAAGGATCACCGGGCCAGGCCCGCTGCCGCCGAGGATCCCGCCAATCAGGTCGGCGGGGATGTAGCGGATCATCAGCCCTTCGAGAAGATAGGCGAGCGCCAGCCACTTTCCGAGGAAGATCAGGTTCGAACGCGCAGCTTCGAAGAAGGTCGCGCGGCGGGCCGGATCATTCCAGAAGCGCCAGACCGGGGCGCCTTTGAAGGGCGAGGGCCCGCAGCCGCACCCCCTGTTCTCGACGGGCCGCAGGGGATCCGCGAACACCGGGTTCGCCTTCATTGCCATGACCGCGAAGCCTCCGAAAAGGCCGAGTGCAACCGCTGCAATCGTCTTGCCTATCGCGAATCCCGTGCCGATCCCGCCGGCCGTAATCGCGAACATCGCCGGATCCATGAGAGGAGAAGAGAGCCAAAAGGCCATCACCGCGGAAAGTGGCGTGCCGGCGGCGAGCAGCGCGGCGATGAAGGGAATGACTTCGCACGAACAAAAGGGCGAGAGGCCTCCCGCCAAGGCGGCGAGGACTACCATGCGCGCTTCGCGGCCCTGGAACGCACGGGCAAGGAGGCTTTCTGCTCCGGTTGCCTTGAGATAGCCGATCGCCGCAACGGCAAAGAGGATGAAGGGTGCCGTATGTACGAGCGCCCCGATCGCACCTGATGCGATTGGCCAAGCGGCGGTTGGATCGATGAGGGCGATGACCACAGGGACTGCGGCAACGAGAAGCCAGATCCTGTCTATCCGGTTCCAAAGCGAAGGCATGCTGCGCGGGGTGGAGAGATCAGCCATGCTCGTGCGTCCCGTCGCCGGTGCTGTCCGCGCAGCACTCGGACAGGAGGAAATCCGAGAGATACTTCACCCGATCGTAATCCGCGCCCACACAGATGATGGTGCGCCCCTGTTTCGACTGGGTTACGAGACCGGCGGCTGCGAGAATCTTCATGTGATGGGTGAGAGTGGAACCCGTGACCCCCGTGCGTGCGCCCAATTCGCCGATGCTAAGCCCGCCAGGACCAGCGCGCACAAGGGCGCGGAGCACGGTGAGCCGTTGTTCCGACCCGAGGGCAGCGAAAGTCGACGCAAGTTCCGTTACGGCGGCGGGGAGGAGAGGGGTAAGTGCACTCATGGCGCCAATCATTTTCATGATTCTAGAAATTTAGCAATATAGAAATATGCCGGAGGTGAATTCTGCGTGTTCAGCGGTTTCGGTGGTTTGCGCATTTCGGTTGAGCTGGCTACGTCTGCGAGGCAAATGGCACTGATCGAGGATATCCGGGCCTGCAGGCTCTGTGCTGATCGCTTCGCGGCTACTGCGACGGGGCACGTGCCGCGCCCTGTGGTGTGGTTCCGCCCCGGGGCACCCATCCTCGTGGCCGGCCAGGCCCCCGGCGCGCGCGTCCATGCCGCGGGAAGACCGTTTTCCGATCCATCCGGTGATAGGTTGCGCGACTGGATGGGGATTGGTGAGGATGTGTTCTACGACCGTGACCAGATCGCGGTTCTTCCCATGGCGTTTTGCTTTCCCGGCTACGATGCAAAGGGGTCAGACCTTCCGCCACCGAAGATCTGTGCCGAGACATGGCACGAAACGGTAATGGAGTCGTTGGGGGACATTCCGTTAACCATTCTCGTCGGCGGTTATGCACATCGCTGGCATTTGGGCGTTCGCGCGTCGCGCGGCGGCGTGACTGCGACTGTCATGCGCTGGCGCGACCATGCGCCCCGTATCTTCGTCTTGCCGCATCCCTCCTGGCGAAATACCGGCTGGCTGAAAAGAAACCCCTGGTTCGATGCAGAGGTGATCCCGGTGCTTCGGGCGCGGGTGAACGAGGTGCTGGCATGACACGGCTTGATGCAGCGCATGCGGCGATGGAGGCCGCGCCGGAAGATGAGACCTTGCGGTTGCGTTATTACGATCGGCTGGTTGAGACGGAACTGGTGCTTTTGCTTGAGGCCACGCCAAAAGGCGAGGTGATCTCGCCACGGGTGGTGCCGCTTGAAGACGGTGAGGTTGTCCTTGCCTTCGACACCGAGGCGCGGCTTGCGGCCTTTGCGGGGGAAGCGGCATATGCGGAGCTTTCGGGCCGTCGGCTTCTCGGGCTTCTGGCGGGGCAGGGGCTTGGGCTGGGTGTAAATCTGGGGGTTGCTTCTTCGGCTTTTCTGCTTGACGCTGCCGGCGTGGATTGGCTTGCGGATGCGCTTAGCCATGCGCCGGCTGAGATGGAGGCAAGGCCGGTCGAAGTTGCACCGCCCGGAGCGGTTCCTGAGGCGGTTGTCGCCGCACTGGACGCGAAGCTGCCTGCGGCGGCGGGGCTGACATCGGCGGCCTATCTCGCCGGGGTAGGCTATGCGGATGGGCGGTCGGCGCACCTGCTTGCTTTTGCAGATGTGGCGGATGGGGCGGAACGGGCGCTTGCAGCGGCCGTTGGCGAGGCATTGGTCTTCTCGGGCGTCGAAGCTGGAGCGCTCGACGTCGCGTTTCTCGGCGCGCAGGACCCGCTTCTTCCCGTTTTCGCGCGCCATGCCCTGCGGTTTGACATTCCTGCTAGGGCCGAAGCCGTTTCGCCAACTGGCCCGGGCACCGATCCAGACCGGCCTCCGCGTCTCAGATAGCATCCGAGCCTGCGAAAGCGCCACCAATGATGGCTCTTCCCTTGAATTGCGCCGGTAGTGAGCTAATCCTTAAAGAGTTGAAAAAATCGCGACCACGCACCCGGATATTTGATCCAGAAGGGAAGCGGATGGCATTGCCAGAGGGAACCGGAGGGAAGCTTGATCCTGCGCTCGCCGAGGAAACGGCGGCACGGCTTCGGGCGTTGAAAGCAGGCCTCTCGCCTGAGGCGGTGGAGGCACTGGCGCGGGAAGTTATCAATCGGGTGGTTCAACGGGCCGGGTATGGGCGGAGCGATGTCGGCCTGGGCCCGTTGCCCGAGGATATCGATCGCCTTGCTTTTGCGCTGATCGATGGAAATCAGCAGGCCGGGCAGGTATTTATTGAAGATCTTCGTTCGTCCGGCATTTCCGTTGAGGACGTGATGCTGGACTATCTGGCGGCAGCGGCCCGACGCCTCGGAGACTGGTGGAACGAAGATCATATCAGCTTCATGGATGTTACGCTGGGAACTGCGCGGATCTATGGCATCCTGCGTGTCTTGGACAGCGAACCGGCGACGCGAGCCCGCAAGACAGGGCGCTCGGCGCTTTTCATGTCCGTACCAGGCGAGCAACATACGCTGGGCGTGCGAATGGCCGCGGATGTATTCCGGCGACGGGGCTGGGAGATCGAACTTCTGATAGGTCGGTCTCACGACGAGCTACTGGAAGCTGCGGGCGCCTCGTCTCATATCATCATCGGAGTGTCCGCCGGAGGCATGCACTCGCTTGTTTCCCTCGCCAGGCTTGTTCTGGCGTTGCGTATTCACCGGCCGGATGCGTCGATCCTCATAAGTGGGAGTCTGGTGGAGGAGGCGGCGGAATCGGTGTCTCATCTTTCGCCCGACGGAGTTGCGCCGGATCTTGAGAGAGCGGTTGAGGTTCTCGATGCGCTTTGGGAGCGCCATGCCATAGCCGGCTCGTGAGTTTCAGCCGTCCCCGAAGAGGCGCGCCGAAACAGACCCCAGATGTGCGCTCATTGCCGTGTGAGCAGCCGTTGCATTCCGTGCCGCGATTGCGGCCGTGATTGCGTCGTGTTCGGCAAAACTGGTGTGATCGGGCGCGGGGCAGTCGGAGCTTCGCACGACAGTGTCCCAGGCGACAGCTCGGCGCACTTGGTTCAGTTGATCAAAGAGCGCCAACAGGAGCGTATTGCCCGTAGCCTCGGCTATGGCGCGATGGAATATGTCGTCATTGGCTTCGTAGTCGTCCCAGCTTTGCGCCGCGCGTGCAGCGTCGCGTGACGACTCGATGGAAGCAAGTCCGGCCGGTGACGCATTGATTGCAGCTTCCCGGGCAATCGCCGGTTCCAGCGCGAGGCGGGTGCGCATCATGTGCAGCGGGCTCACGGTTCGGCTGAGATCGCTCAGGCTATTGAGTTGCGAACCAGTGATGGGGCCGGAAACGAATGTGCCCTTGCCGACATGGCGCCAAATCAGACCCTCGCGTTCAAGTGCATCAAGCGCTTTGCGAAGCGCCGTGCGCGTCACGCCGAGCCTATCTTTCAGCTCACGCTCGGGCGGGAGGCGGTCTCCGGGGCGATATGCCTGGCCCGCCAGCATGCCGCGGAGCGCGTCCAGAGTTGCGGAAGCCTCGATGGTCGAGGGAGGCCGGCCGCCATATTGGTTGACCAATTGATTCATGTCGGCATAGGATTGGATCAAACAGGGGGGTTTGCAAGGGTTTTCGAGTCGAAATCCACGCGCCGCTCCACATTGGTTGCGATTGATCGGATAAATTGGTCGCACATTGTTTGTGGTTAAACGGGAGGTATCACCACGTGACCTACGCGATCGAAACACCGCCTGTCGTCGCTTTGCCCATAGCGGGGTCGGATGCTACATTTCCGGTGCGACGGGTCTATTGCATTGGCCGAAACTATGCTGCCCATGCTATCGAGATGGGGCACGACCCGGATCGTGAGCCGCCGTTCTTCTTCCAAAAGAACCCCGACAACCTCGATCCTTCAGGCGAGTTTCCCTATCCTCCACAGACCAGCGATGTGCATCACGAGGCGGAGATCGCTGTCATGCTGAAGACAGGTGGCACGAACATCGCAGTCGAGAATGCGCTTGATCACGTTTTTGGTTACGCGCTTGCGCTTGATATGACCCGTCGGGATTTGCAGGGGGTGGCGAAGAAGATGGGTCGCCCATGGGAGATTGGAAAAGCGTTCGAGCGGTCCGCCCCGGTGGGCCCCATTCACCCGGTCGCAGAGGTGGGGCATCCAAGCGAGGGGCGCATCGCGCTGGCCGTCAATGGCGAATTGCGGCAGGAGGGCGATCTGAACCAGATGATATGGAAGGTGCCGGAGATGATCGCCTACCTTTCGGAGTATTTCGAACTGGCGCCGGGCGATGTAATCCTGTCCGGCACGCCATCTGGGGTTGGCCCGGTCGAAAAGGGCGACGAAATGGTTCTGAGCGCAGAGGGGCTTGGAGAGCTCAAGGTGACGGTGGTCTGAGAACGGTGCCGGGCCGGAGCGACATAAGCGAGGCCGGGACAGTGCAAGGTGATGTGCTGAAGCTGAGCTTTGCGACCTGGGATCATGATCGCGTCATGGCGCTTCACGAAGGGTCGGTTGAGATCGAAGGGGTGCGCCTCAGGAGTGTGATCGCGCCGACGAGCGAGCTTTTCCCAGCCGCGGTGGCCGACGCACCGTACGACATCACGGAGATGTCGATTTCTTCTTATGTGCTGCAAGTTGCGCGTGGGGAAGGAGCGTACATCGCTCTGCCCGCCTTCGTTGCGCGAAGCTTCCGGCACCAGGGTTTCTTTGCGCGAGCAGGATCAGGGATCGAAAGCCCGGCGGATTTCAAGGGCCGGAGGATCGGGGTGCCGGAGTATCAAATGACCGCCGCCCTTTGGATGCGAGGCATTCTTCGCGATGAGTACGCAGTGAACGCCGAGGATGTCCGGTGGCGGACGGGCGCGCTGGATGCCGGGGTGCGACGGGAACGGCTGGAACTCGATCTGCCGGATGGAATGGAGGTTGCCCCAATCGCCGAAGGCGAGACACTTCAGGATCTTCTGATTGCGGGTGAAATCGATGGGCTGCTGGCACCGAAACCACCCCAGGCATTTCTTGACGGCGACAGACGTTTTATCCGGCTCTTCCCCGACTACGAGGCGGCAGAACGGGCTTACCATGCGAAAACTGGGTTCTTCCCTATTATGCATGTGATCGGGGTGCGGCGGACGCTTTTGGAGGCATATCCCTGGCTCGCGCGGAAGCTTTACGATGCGCTTGTCGCAGGAAAGAAGGTGGCCCTCGATCGCTTGAAGGCACTTTGGCTTTCGAATGCGAACCGGGTGTCCTTGCCGTGGTTCGGGGCTGGAGTGGAGAGGACGATGGATGCCTTCGGGCCTGACTGGTGGCCCTATGGGTTCACGGCGAACCGTGCCGAGCTTGACGCGATTTGCCGGTATTCGGTGGAGCAGCACCTTGCTGGGCAGCGGGTTGCACCAGAGGCGTTGTTTCCCAAGGACTTGCTGACGACCTGAGAAGAGGAGCCACCGCAGAACTTCGCCTGATGTGGAGATCAAAAACGAACCAACGGTCTGAGCGCGAAGGCCGTGGAGCAAGACAAAGACAGCGCACCAAAGATGGAGGAAAAGATGACCCGACTGAACAGACGTGGGTTTCTGAAGACCGGGGCCGCGGCCTCTGCCATGGCGCTTGCAGCCCCCGGTATCGCGCGGGCGGCGGGCTATCCCGAACGCAATATCAAGGTGATCATCCCAACCCGCGAGGGCGGCGGTGCGGATCGGAACTTCCGCGCTTTTTCGAGCGTGTGGAGCCAGAAACTCGGCACCGAATTCGAGCCGGGTTTTTTTCCGGGCGCCTCGGGCCGCGTGGGCTACGAAGTGTACATGGGCAAGGAGGAGCCCGATGCTTACAGCCTGATCTTCGGGAATATGGGGCCTGAAGTTCTGAACTGGGCGATGCAGGCACCGGAGAGCTTCAGCGTCGAGGACTACTTCTATTTCGGTCGGGTTGACGTTGACCCGGGTTGCCTTTTCGTCGGCGCGGAAAGCCCGCTTCAGACGATGGACGATATCATCGCAGAAGGCAAAAAGCGCGTTCTGAACGTCGGAACGAGCCGGATGGCGCATCCTGCCTCGATCGGGCTACTGGCGCTTGGCGACGAGACCGGTGCCCAGTTCAACCTGATCCCGCTTTCGGGTGGCAAGAACACTGTGGCCGGCGCCGTCACGGGTGAGGTGGACTTCTCGGTTCTCACTTCCGGCTCGGTGATCGCGGCGGGCGATGCGGTGAAGACGCTGCTCGTATTCGGTGAGAACCGCGTGGGCGAGGCGCTCGACAACGCGCCCTCTATGAACGACGCCTACGGCACCAACCTGCCGGAGATGCTATCGAGCCGGGCCTTCGCGATCCATAAGAAAGCGGCGGATGATCATCCCGATCGGTTTGAGGTGCTTGCACGTACCTTCCGCGAGACCTTCGACGACCCGGCCCTTCTGGAAGCTTACGTGGCGACCGGCGGGACGCCGGAATATCTCAGCTATGGTGGCGTCGAGGAATGTGCAGCGTTTATGCAGGCGATGCTGGAGCTAGGCGCGCGCTACAAGCCGCTTCTGACCGGCGCGTAAAGCGAATGCGTAAGGCGGAAGCGGGCCCGCAGCGCCGCTTCCGCCGCACCGACGATAACGAGGCCCCATGGATCCGCAGCCCAAAAAACGCCGCCAGCTTGGCGGTGAACTGATCATCCCCGTCGCGGCGGTGATCTTCACTCTCTACTACTTCTCGACGATCTGGAACTCGCCCTGGACGGCGCAGGTGAGCGCATTCTTCGTGGGCGGTGTCCTGCTTCTTGTCTGTGGGCTTTTCATCCTTCGCTCTGTTCTCTGGATGGCGCGCGGGGAGGGCGTGTTCGGGTTTGCGAACATCTTTTCTTACGAGGACATCCGGTCAGGGCGGATCGGGCTTCTTGCCGCGACCATCGGCTTTTGCTTTCTGATCGAGCCTCTAGGGTTCACACTGGCGACCTTCCTGTTCCTTTTCGCATCGATGCTGGTCTTGGCGAAAGGCCGACGCCCGTTCTTTATCGCCTTCCTGTCGGCGTCGATTGCGCTGGTTGGTTGGGCCGTGTTCATCCTGGCCTTCGACACGCGGTTTCCACGCGGATGGTTTGAGAACACGATGCGTGCGGTGATTGGCAATGGGTGAGACGGCGGCACTTCTTGCGGAGGTCTTCTTCGAGACCGTCACCTACTGGTGGGTGATCATTCCCACGATCATTCTGGGGCTGATCGTGGGGGGAATCCCCGGGTTCAGCGCGGCGAACACGATCATCATTCTGATGCCGCTTACGCTAGCGATGGATGTGCAGACCGGAATTGTCTTCATGGTCTCGCTCTATTGTGCGGCCCGGATGGGAGCAGGGATTCCGGCAATACTCGTCAACATTCCCGGGACTGCGGGAGCAGCGGCGACGCCGCTTGACGGCTACCCGATGGCGAAAGCCGGGAAGGGGCAGCAGGCGCTGTCGATCTCCTTCGTCGCGTCCTGCCTCGGCGGACTTCTGACGACCATTATCGCGCTTGCGACGATGCCGATCCTCGCCCGGGTCGGTTTCTATATGCATTCGGTCGAGATGATCGTGGTGATGCTGTTCGGCATCTCGCTTATCGCTTCTATCGCAGCGCAGGATCTGCTGAAGGGCCTTATTGCCGGTTTCTTCGGGCTGATGATCGGGGCGATCGGAACGGATGTCGTCTATGCGACACCACGGGGGACCATGGGGTTTCTCGAACTTTACGACGGGGTGCCGCTTATCCCTGCGCTTGTCGGGCTTTTCGCGGTGTCCGAGGCTTTCATGATCATCGAAAAGAAGGTGATCGTGAGCGAGGATGCCGAGCCCAAGGATCCAAACTGGCACGATACGATCGAAGGCGTGAAGATCGCCATTTCGCGCTGGTGGCATATTGTCTGGACTTCGATCATTGGTCTTGTAATCGGCGTGATCCCGGGGGCGGGAGCGTCGATTGCAAGCTTTGTGGCCTATCAGCAGTCACGCTCCTACTCGAAAACACCCGAGAAGTACGGAACGGGGCACCCGGAAGGCCTGATCGCGCCTGAGAGTGCCAACAACGGGGTGACGTCGGGAACGCTTGTGCCGCTTCTGGTGCTGGGCATTCCCGGCGGGGCCACGGCGGCGATCATGCTTGTTGTGATGCAATTCCACGGGGTGGGTTTCGGCCCGTCGCTATTCGAGACCAATCCCAAAGTGGGTTACGGGATGTTCATGGCGATGGCCGTTTCATATGTCCTGATGATCTTCACGATTCTGCCGCTCTCGCGCTACATGAGCCATGTAACGACGGTGCCCACAATCTACCTTGCGCCAATGATCATTTCGTTCACGCTGGTCGGGGCTTTCGTACCGCGGGAGTACATGTTCGACATGTACCTGGCCCTTGTTTTTGGTGTGATCGGATATGTTGCGCGGAAGACCGGCTATCACGTGGCGGCGATCCTTATCGGCGTGATCCTCGGGCCGCTACTCGAAACCTATTTTCTCCGCTCTCTGAAGAAATCAGGCGGAGATATCACCGTTCTTTTCTCGTCGAACCTAGGCAATGTCCTGTGGGTTGGGCTGGTTTTGTCGATCGTAGTGCCGCTCTGGCTCGACCGACGGCGTAAGATGCGGGAGGCGCCGGCAGAATGAAGAAAGAGATCGAATACGTCTTGTCGCGAAACATCCGACGTTTGGGGCATCTAGACATCCCCGGTGGCGGGCAAGTGGTGGTGCAGGACGGCTTTGCCTATGTCGGGCACATGAAGCCGCCTGATGGCACCTCGATCATCGACATCTCCGACCCCGCAGCGCCGAGGATCGTGGCGGAGATCGCGCCGCCTGATGAATGGTCGCATACTCACAAGGTGCGGGTCGCAGGCGATCTCATGATTACGAATGTCGAGCAGGACCGGCGGCATTTCCTCAGGAAGGCAGAGAAGATCGCGGGTCTGCGCGCAGAGGGTCTCGATGATGCGGGGGTCGCCAAGGCGCTCGGCGTGAAGCTTACCGATATCCCGGATCTCGAGGCGTTTCTCGAGCGCGGCTATGACGGCGGCGGTTTCCGGGTTTGGGACATTTCGGACAAAAGCGCGCCCAAGCCACTCTCTTACGTCAAGACACATGGCTTCGGCGTGCATCGGTTCGATATGGACGAAAACTACGCCTACATCTCGACGGAGATGGAGGGCTACGTGGGCAACATTCTCGTGATCTACGACCTTGCCGATCCCACAGCCCCGCGCGAGGTAACACGCTGGCATATGCCGGGGCAGCATATTGCGGGCGGAGAGACGCCGACCTGGACGGGCTACGGCAACCGGCTGCATCATGCAATGCGAGTCGGGGATGAGCTTTGGGCCGCCGTCTGGCATGCGGGATATCGGGTGCTTGATGCATCCGATATCACGAAGCTGAAGGTTGCTGGCAGCTATGAATTCCCGACTGCAATCCCGGAACCGACCCATACGGTCATGCCGCTTGAGCGGGAGATCGCTGGGCGTCGTTACGCAGTGGCGATCGACGAAGAACACGATCACAAGCCTGGGCGCCTGCACGGCTTCCTCTGGGTGATCGACGTGACCGATCTTGGGAGTATGGAGCCGATCGCGGCTTGGGATCTGAGTGAGCGGGCCTGCCCCTGGGTTGGTGAGCCCGGAGCACGGTTCGGGGCGCATCAGTTTCGCGAAAAACTCGACAGTACGCTTGTATACGCAACGTGGTTTGCGGGCGGGCTTCGCGTTCTTGATCTTGCTGATCCGCATCTGCCGGTCGAGGTCGCGCATTGGATGCCTGATGATGGGCGCATTCCGCAGTCGAACGACGTTGATGTCGACGAACAGGGCCTGATCTATGTGCTCGACCGAGTGCGTGGCCTCGATATTCTGGAGATGACTGGATGAGCGATCCGGAACTTTTGCCGCCGTCCGTGGATCCCGACAAGAAGGCCATTGGTATCCGCAAGGTCACGGCCCGAAACGAGGCCTCGACCAGGACGGTGATGATGGTGAGGGACCATGTCCTGATATCGGATGAGAAGGGTACAAACTCGGGCCCCACGCCCCTCGAAATGTGCCTCTCGTCGCTTCTCGGTTGCGAGGGGGTGATCATCAACCGCTGTGCCGAAGCGATGAAGTTCGAATATTCCGCTGTCGATATCGAGGGCGAGGGCGAAGTCGACCAGCGCGGGTCGCGCGGGGTGCAGGGTGTCAGGCCATACTTCAACTGGGTAAGGCTTCGGATCCGGGTGCACACCGAGGAAAGCGAGGAACGGTTTCAACGACTGGCAAAGAACGTGGAATATCGCTGTCCGGTGATGAATCTTTTCCGTTCAGCTGATGTAGCGCTCGACGTGCGCTGGGAACGGGTCGCGGCGTGGGCCTGAAGCTGAATATCAACGGAGCGGAGAGAGAGGTGCGCGCCGATCCCGATACGCCTCTTTTGTTTGTTTTGCGGGAGGAACTGAAGCTCAAGGGCGCAAAGCTTGGGTGCGGGCTGGAGCAGTGCGGGGCGTGCCATGTCCTGGCCGACGGAGTTTCGGTGCCGAGTTGCGTGGCGCCCGCGGGAAGTTTCGAAGGCAAGAAGATCGTGACGGTTGAGGGACTGTCCGAGAACGAGATCGGGCGCCGGGTGCAGGAGGCTTTCGTGAAGGCGGGCGCGGCGCAATGCGGATATTGCACTGCGGGGCTGGTGATCGGGGCGACGGCGCTTCTCACCGAGATGCCACATCCTGACCGGGAGGCGGCAAAGGCGGCGTTGAACCCGCATCTCTGTCGCTGCGGGGCGCATCCTCGTGTGTTAAAGGCCGTGGAGATGGCGGCGAGGCGCTGATGAACCTCGATGACTATCCTCTCATATCCGATTGGGTCACTGTCGAGGACGGCAGGATCGTCCTTCGCTCCGGCAAAGTCGACATCGGCCAACGTATTTCGACGGCGCTTGCACTCATTGCGGCGGAGGAGTTGTGCCTTGACCCCTCTGGCATCGCCATAGCGCCGGTGTCGACGGACGACAGCCCCGACGAGGGCATCACCTCGGGCAGTAATTCGGTCGAGCAATCGGGCCGTGCCATTCGAGCGGCGGCGGCAACCTTACGGAGATTAGCAATTACCGCTGCGGCGTCGCGCGAGGGTGGGGATCCGTCGGATTGGCGGCTCGAGCAGGACGGATTGCGAGGGCCGGGGCAGAATGATCCCGTGCCGCTAACCAAGATTGCGGCAACGCTTGATCTGGACGTTCCGGTTGAGCGGGATGTCACCCCGATCGCGCGGGACGGCGCACCGCCCAGGGGCAGAATGCGCGGCATCGAGGCGTTGGTCGACGGCAGCTTCGTCTTTCTGCACGATATCGAGGAACCGCGCATGTGGCACGCACGGGTTGTCCGGCCGCCTCATCTCGTGGCGAAACTTGTTTGCCTGGACGACGATGTGGTTCGTGATCTCCAGGCACAGGGTTTCCGGGTTATCGAAGACGGCCGCTTTGTCGCGGTAGCAGGGCCAGGGGAGTGGCCGGTCATAAGGGCCGCCGAGAAACTGGGCCGGGCAGCGGAGTGGGGGACAGGCGACGGGATCGATGACGGCGATATCTTCGCCCTGTTGACGACCGGAAATGCGCATAGGCTAAAGATCGTAGATGGCAGACCGATGCCCGAGGCCGAGATTCCCGCGCCGCTTGATGTTATTCACGCGGAAGCACGCTATGAGCGCCCCTTTACCATGCACGGGGCGCTCGCACCTTCAGCGGCGCTGGCGGAGTGGGATGGGACGAAGCTGCGCATCCTGACGCACAGCCAAGGCATCTTTCCGCTGAGAAATGCGATTGCGGAGAGTTTCGGGCTCGAGCCCGTTCACGTGTCACTGACCCATGTGCCCGGGTCGGGCTGCTATGGCCACAATGGGGCGGACGATGCGGCGATGGAGGCGGCGTTGATTGCCCGTCATCTGCCCGGACGCCCGATCCTTTTGAAATGGACGCGCGAGGACGAGCACGGGTGGGAACCCTACGGCCCGCCTCAGGCTGTCGAGATCGCGGCGACACTCGGGGCCGGAGAACGGATATCTGCAATTTCCGTGAATTCGATTGGCGGTACGTTCCGGGGGCGGCCACGGCCCGGGCCTGACAGGGCGGGGCCCGCCAAGCTGATCGCGAACTGGATGCGGGAGGGGGGCACGGCGCCACAGCCGCCCAAACCCAACATGAACGAGCAGGGCGGCCTTCACCGCAATATCGACCCGATCTATGCAATCGGCGACCGGAGACTTGTGAAGAACCTCGTAAGTGACTTGCCGCTTAGGACATCTGCCCTGCGCTGCCTCGGTGCGGCAGCTAATGTATTTGCGATCGAGAGTTTTATCGACGAGCGGTGTCGATCGTCAGGGCAGGATCCCTTCGCTTTCCGCAAGGCGCAGATTTTGGACGAACGGGCGATCGAAGTGCTGGACGTGCTTGAAGAGGCTGCCGGGCCCTGTCGTGAAGGACGGGGAATCGCCTATGCGCAGTACAAGAACTCGATGGCACGAGTCGGTGTGGCGGTGGATCTCGATGTGACGGACGAGGCCGATGTGCGGCTCCACCGGATCGTCTTGGTCGCTGATGCTGGGCGGGTGGCCGACCTGGACGGGCTTGAGGCACAGCTTGAGGGGGGCGCCCTTCAGGGGGCCAGCTGGGCCCTGGAGGAGGCGGTGACGTGGGACCGCGACGGTGTGACGTCTCGGGATTGGGAAAGCTATCCGGTGTTGCGGTTCGAAAACGTGCCGGAGTTCGATATCACCATCATCGATCGGCCGGAGAGCCCTGCGCTGGGTGCAGGCGAAGCGGCCTCGGGGCCGGTTGTCGCCGCAATTGCGAATGCGATCTGTGATGCGACGGGGCTTAGGCTGCGGCGGTTACCGATGACGGGAGAGGCAATCCGCGGGGCAGCGTTGCGGGCGTGAAGCACTTCCGGACGAAGTGACGCAGAGCCAAGTCATTGTCATAGCACCGGGCCGTCCGGGCATAGGAATAGGGAATAAGCCCTTGGAATGCTGCGGGGATTCCCGGAGAGGAAAGCTTTTTGCGGACCGTGCTTGGGGGAGCAAAATCCGTTTTCGGAAAAACGCTTTGTTTTCAGAAGTATAGACGCGGTTTTTCTTTAGGTGTAAGACGGCCTCGGAGCGTGGGGCAGGTAGCGTGGACGCTGTTGCCAGACCTCACGAAAGGGAGATTTTCAGGGAGCAAGGACCCATGACCGAGGCATCCATTTATCCGCCATCCGACGAGTTTGCTGCTGGGGCGCATATCGACAAGGCGGGATATGAAAGGATGTACGCTGCCTCGATCGCCGATCCGGAGGCCTTCTGGGCTGAGCATGGCAAGCGTATCGATTGGATCAAACCCTTCACGAAGGTGAAGGATGTGAATTTCGATTTTGGCAGCGTCTCGATCAAGTGGTTCGAGGACGGCACCTTGAATGTGGCGGCGAATTGCATCGACCGGCATCTCGCGGAACGTGGCGACCAGACGGCGATCATATGGGAACCCGACGACCCAAACGAAGCGGCGGCGCACATCAGTTACAGGGAACTGCACAGCAATGTCTGTCGCTTCGCCAATGTGCTGAAGGGGATGGGAGTGGAGAAGGGCGACCGCGTCGTCCTTTACCTGCCGATGATCCCCGAAGCCGCTTATGCGATGCTGGCCTGCGCCCGGATCGGGGCTGTTCACTCTATCGTCTTCGCTGGGTTTTCTCCCGATGCGCTATCGAACCGGATCGACGACAGCACCGCGAAGGTGGTGATCACGTCTGACGGTGCGCCGCGCGGCGGCAGGGTTACGAACCTCAAGGACAATGTGAACAAGGCGCTGGTGAACTCGAATACCGATCCCAAGGTGCTCGTCGTCCGGCGGACCGGGCAGCAGGTGGCGTGGGTGCAGGATCGTGACTTCTGGCTGCACGAGCTAGAGGAAGGCGTAAGCGACGATTGCCCGGCGGAGGAGATGGGGGCGGAGGATCCGCTTTTCATCCTCTACACCTCGGGCTCCACCGGGAAACCCAAGGGGGTCGTTCATACAAGTGGGGGCTACATCGTTTATGCTTCGATAACTCACCAGTATACCTTCGACTATCACGACGGCGATATCTTCTGGTGCACGGCGGATGTGGGCTGGGTTACCGGACACAGCTACATCGTTTACGGTCCGTTGGCGAATGGCGCGACGACTCTCATGTTCGAAGGCGTGCCGACCTATCCGGATGCCGGGCGCTTCTGGGCTGTTTGCGAAAAGCACAAGGTGAACCAGTTCTACACCGCGCCGACGGCAATTCGTGCGCTCATGGGGCAAGGCAACGAATGGGTCGAGAAATACGATCTTTCGGACATCAAGGTGCTCGGCACGGTTGGGGAACCGATCAACCCCGAAGCCTGGAACTGGTACAATACTGTTGTGGGCAAGGGGAAAGCGCCGATCGTCGATACGTGGTGGCAGACCGAGACTGGCGGGCATCTTCTGACGCCGCTTCCAGGTGCCACAGCGACGAAGCCGGGCTCCGCCACGCTGCCCTTCTTTGGGGTCGAGCCAGTTATTCTAGAGACCGAGAGCGGAAAAGAGATTGAGGAGACCGCCGCGGAGGGCGTGCTTTGCATAAAGAGCAGTTGGCCGGGACAGATGCGTACTGTCTACGGTGATCACGACCGCTTCGAGGCAACATATTTTCAGCAGTACAAGGGTTATTACTTTTCAGGCGACGGCTGCCGGAGGGATGAGGACGGCTACTACTGGATCACCGGGCGGGTCGACGACGTCATCAACGTATCGGGTCATCGGATGGGGACCGCCGAAGTGGAAAGTGCGCTTGTCGCTCATGAAAAGGTGGCCGAGGCCGCAGTCGTGGGCTACCCGCATCCGGTGAAAGGCCAGGGAATTTACTGCTATGTTACGCTGATGAACGGGATCGAGCCGACGGATGAGCTTCGGACCGAGTTGTCAAACTGGGTGAGGACAGAAATCGGGCCGATCGCGAAGCCCGACTTGATTCAGTGGGCGCCCGGCCTGCCGAAAACACGCTCAGGCAAGATCATGCGGCGGATCCTGAGGAAGATCGCGGAGAACGACTACGGTGCACTGGGTGATACGTCGACACTCGCCGAACCGCAGGTCGTGGATGATCTGATCGATAACCGGATGAACCGAGAATAGGGCAATGCTGAAGGCGTGGGGAAATTCCCCCGCGCCTTCGATGTTGCATCCGATGACAGGCATAGTGCCGCATAAACGCGGTTCATAGATCTGCGTCCCAATCGTAGACAATGATCCCCCCGGTCTCACGGGCGCCAAGCCGTTGATACAGAGCGCGGGCGGCAGAGTTTTGCTCTTCCGTGGCGAGCCAGGCCGATGCGCACCCAGCGTCCCGTGAACGGGAAATCAGCCTTTCCGTCAGCCGGGTGGCGATGCCGCAGCGGCGATAGCCGCCGACGACGCCCACCTCGTTGATAAAGAACGTCGGTGCTTTGTCGGGGTGGAGTAGGATCGTCCCAGAGGCGAATCCAATCACCTCGCCCTCGTTAAGGGCGAGTTCCATGAGATGCTGAGGATCGGCGAGGAAGGCCGTAAGCCATGTTTCATCGCAGGGGCCGTCGAGAACGTCCTACGTTGCAAGAGCGGGCGTTGTGGCCTCCGTCAGCGCGGCATATGTCACGTTGGATGTCACCGGGTCTGACTAGCGCGCGCGGTGAACCTGCGACAAGAGGGAAGCATCCCTTGTGTAGGGATGCGGGGCGGCGCAGCAGATCGGCGAAGTCAGCCATAAAGGGCGCATGATGGTGCGGGTCACCCGATCAGAACTCAATAGTGAACGCACCCTTCTTTATCGGATCAGGGCGGGCAATTTTATCGACTGCTTCACCGTTGCCGCCCGGATGAGTCCGCGCGAGGCGGCGGGCGTGATCACGGACTTTCCGCGCTCGGCGCGGTGGCTGCCACTCGTTCGAAGGTTGGTGATTGCACCATTCGGGCTGTCACAGGACGGGCCTCCGGCGGAGGACAAGATTGGCCCCTTTCCCGTCGCGCGCGAGACGGCACGTGAACTGGTTGCCGGCTTCGATGACTGCCACCTCGGTTTTCGGGTTAGCGTTTCGGTCGGACATGCCCGATAGTTTCGTGACACTCCCGCAATCCCGCACTATGTAAGTGATAGCTGCCAAGCAACGGATTCGACCCTTTGCGCGACCTGCCGCCTTCTCACCCGTTTGATGACGATAAACTTCGCGAGGAGTGCGGGGTGTTTGGTGTCGTCGGCGTGGCCGATGCTGCGAACTTTGTTGCGCTCGGCCTGCATGCACTTCAGCACCGGGGCCAGGAAGCGGGCGGGATCGTTACCCACGATCCGGATCAAGGGTTCAACTCAGCGAGGCGCTTTGGCTACGTTCGCGACAACTTCACGAACCAGCAGGTGATGGATACGTTGCCTGGCCCCATAGGCATCGGCCACGTTCGCTATTCGACTGCGGGATCGAAGGGGAACACTCAGATCCGCGACGTTCAGCCCTTTTTCGGCGAGTTCTCCATGGGTGGCGCCGCGATTGCGCATAATGGGAACATCACGAATGCCGATGCGCTCCGGCGCGAACTGATCGACCGGGGGTCAATTTTCCAATCGTCGTCGGACAGCGAGTGCATCATTCACCTGATGGCACGATCGTTGCAGCGCGATATCCCGGAGCGGATGAAGGACGCATTGCGCCGGGTGGAAGGCGCGTTCAGCGTCGTCGCAATGACGCGCACAAAGCTAATAGGTGTGCGCGATCCTCTGGGTGTCCGCCCGCTCGTTCTGGGTCAGCTTGGGGATGGTTGGGTTTTGTCGTCCGAGACCTGCGCCCTTGATATCATCGGCGCGGATTTTGTTCGCGAAATCGAGCCTGGGGAGATGGTGGTGATTACCGCCGAGCAAGGCGTGAAGTCGCACCGCCCGTTTGAGCAGTCGCGCCCGCGTTTCTGCATCTTCGAGCACGTCTATTTCTCGCGCCCGGATTCGATTCTGGGCGGCCGATCTGTCTACGAGACTCGCCGGCAGATCGGTGTGGAACTTGCGCGGGAGGCGCCGGCGGATGCAGATCTGGTTTGTCCCGTGCCTGACAGCGGGACTCCGGCGGCGATCGGCTTCAGCCAAGAGGCGGGCATACCCTATGCGATGGGAATCATCCGCAACCAGTACATGGGTCGCACCTTTATCGAGCCGACCGAGCAGATTCGGAACATGGGCGTTCGCCTTAAGCTCAATATCAATCGGGCGCTGGTGAAAGGGAAACGGATTGTCCTCGTCGATGACAGTGTCGTGCGTGGTACGACGTCGGTGAAAATCCGCGAGATGCTGCTCGATGCCGGAGCGTCGGAGGTGCATTTCCGGATCGCAAGCCCGCCTACGGCATGGCCTTGTTTCTATGGTGTCGACACGCCGAACCGAGAGAAGCTTCTCGCTGCGACGATGAGCGAGGACGAGATGCGGGAGCATCTTGGCGTTGATTCACTGCGATTCATTTCGCTCAACGGGCTCTACAGAGCGGTTGGCGAGTCAAAGGGTCGTGATCCCCAGGCGCCGCAGTATTGCGATGCTTGTTTCTCTGGCGAGTACCCGGTCGCGCCGTCGGATATGATCGAGAAGGGTTTCGCGCTGAAAGCTGCGGAATAGTCGTAGATCGGCCTATCGCTACTGGAATCGTCGGCGAAACCCCGCGCAAAGCAGGCTGTTTGCCAGCGTTTAACCATAGTTTCGCCGTTTTGCTGTGGTGGCGTTCCAGAGTTCCGTGCTGACTTTGGTTCGCGCGGGCAGGGACGAATCGCAAGTATCGGGACGGCGGTATGACTTATCTTGTGAGTGACGTGAAATGGGGCGGCGGTCAGCTTGGATCAAGCGGCGGTCTCGTTACCTGGTCATTCGATCTGGGATCCGGTTTCAGATACGACTCCTCTCTTTATTCGCTCGCTGACTTCGAAGCGGCGATGGATGCCGCTTTTGACGCCTGGGAAGCAGTGGCCAACATCGATTTCGAGCAGGTTGCCTTTGCGTCGCAATCCGACATTGATGTCGAACAGGCGTATCTTGCCGGCTCAACGGTCGGCCAAGCCTATTATTCCTACTACGTGTTTCCCGGCACCGATGAGATGATTGCGGCTGACATCCGCTTTGACACGCAGGAGATCTGGTCGCCCTACGGCGAAAGTGGCGGGCTGGATTTCTATGCAGTCGCACTGCACGAGATCGGACATGCGATTGGCCTTGAGCATGTCGACGATATTACCGAGATCATGAACCCCTACGTCGCGGCCAGCACCCTCGGTGATGGCGATATCGCGGGCGCGCAGTTGATTTACGGTGCTGCGGTAAATGCGCCAGAGCCGGTGGTCGAGGATCCTCCTCCCCCGCCGGCGGAAGACCCTGTGGTCGAAGAGCCTGCACCGGAGCCAGAGCCGGAACCAAGTGGCTCTGGTATCTGGGACCGTTTACGATCCCGGAGCGACGAGCCAGATCCTGAACCGGCACCGACAACAGAGCCGTCGGACGAGCCCACGAGCCCGTCTTCGGGGCTTTGGAGCCGGTTTCGAAGCCCGACGCCGGAGCCGGAGCCTGAAGTCGTTGCGGATGATCCTGAACCCGATTCAGGTGGGTCGAGCCTTTGGGATCGTTTTCGCGATAGACTTGGAAACCAGACAGCGGCCCAGGAGGAGGCATTGTCAAACGCCTTTGATCTTGGTGCACTGCACGAGGCCGGCAGCTTCTGGGAAATGCGGCTCCTATGGGGCGCGGAAGTCGAGAGCCATGTTTCGAACCTGTATTACTTCCCCGACGGTTTTGATCTAACGACCGACAGCTTCATATTCGAGCATCATCACGATGAGGGATGCGGCTGCGTTGACTGCGGTGCTGACCACAATCACGACGGCGATGAATGGATGGTTGCCTGAGCAGACCAGCAGGGGCAAGTCGTTGCATTGACTTGACGACTGGCGGTTCAGGCCGCACATCGTTGCGTCATGACCAAGATTGCATTGATCACGGGCGCTTCGCGCGGCCTTGGCGCGGCGCTGGCAGAGCGGTTGGCGCCAGAATATCACATCGTTGCCGTGGCGCGGACAACGGGTGCACTGGAAGAGCTTGACGACCGGATCAAGGCGCGGGGCGGGAGTGCGACGCTTGCCCCGATGGACATCACCAATGCTGATGCAATGGCCCATATGTGCCGGGGAATCCATGATCGTTGGGGTCATGCAGACCTTTGGGTTCACGCGGCGATCCATGCCGCACCTCTCGCGCCAGCAGGCCATATCCAGCGGAAGGATTGGGAAAAGAGTATCGCCATTAACATCACCGCGACCGGTACGCTGATTGGGATGGTAGAGCCCCTGCTTCTCGCAGCGCCCGACGGCGCGGCGTTGTTCTTCGACGATCCGCGGGGCGGCGAGAAGTTCTTCGGAGCCTACGGCGCGACAAAAGCGGCGCAGCTTGCGCTGGCGCGAAGCTGGCAGGCAGAGACGGTGAAGACCGGACCGCGCATTTTGATCGAGACGCCCCCGGAAATGCCAACAGGCACGCGAGCCCGGTTTTTTCCTGGTGAGGATCGCACGCGGCTTGTTCATCCGCGGGACGTGGCTGAACGGTTGCGTGGCAGCCTTTGAGCCGCCCCAGATCGAAACCTCCTGATCATATTGGGTGGGATCTTGTTCGCGCTGCGAGGGTTTGGGAAGCCGAGTTTATCTGTGAAGTGGCGGGCGCAGGGCACCCCTGGTTCGCCGAGGCCCGCGGCCGCCTTCTTGAGCATATCGGCAGGGACGGGATAGGGCAGGGAGAGCTCGCCAAGCGGGCAGACCTGACGAAGCAGGCTGTCGCGCAACATCTCGATCAGCTTGAGGCCGAAGGTTTATTGCGCCGCGTGCAGGATCCAAGTGACAGCCGAAAGCGGCGCGTTGTCTGGACCAAGAAGGGCGAAGCGGCGCTTTCCGATATCGACCTTGCCAAGCGGCGGGTCGAAGGCCGTCTGAAGCGGCGGTTAGGGGCCGGGCAGTTCGCAGCACTTAAAGCGGGCCTCAAGGCAGTGATCGAATAGATCGTCAAGTATATTGACGAATATTAGCGTGAGACATATCGTCAATTAGATTGTCGATATTTGGTTTTCTTCTCCCTGAAGTGACGCACTCTGTTCGCTCTGAAATCCGTCTGAAACGACGCTACGATCAGGCAGCAGGTGGCTGGCATAAGGGGCTGGTCCGGCTTGGATATCCCGCCGCCTATCGGCGGCTCGTTTCCGCTGCGCCCCCCGCAAGTGATGCGCTTGTCGTTGATATAGGAACGGGATCGGGGCTGCTGGCGGAAACCTGGGTGGATGTTTCCGGGCCTCCGCAGCGGCTATTGCTGGTTGACCGGTCGCAAGAGATGCTGCGTCGTGCATCAATGCGGTTTGCAGCACGAGGCATTGAAGCGGATGTCGTGGAGGGGGCGATCGGCAGCAACGCTTTGGAGGAGTGCAGTGCTACTGTTCTTCTCTGTGCTCATGTTCTGGAGCACCTGGACAACCCTTCGCAGGGATTACGCTGGATATGGAGCCGGATGTGCCCTGGTGGGCAGCTTTTTCTCGCCGTCAGCCGCCCGCATTGGTGCACGGCCCTTCTGCGCTGGAAATGGGGGCATCGCGCCTACAGCTCTGCCGAAGTCAGCGCACTTCTCGAGGCAGCTGAGTTTGTTGAAATCCGGACAGTGCCCTTTGTTTCCGGGCCACCCTCGCGCACCAGCATGGGATACGTTGCGAAGCGACCCCACTGAACTGCGCGTCGCGGCTTCTTGAAGGCGTCGGGACGCTCGCATAGGAAGGGTAGGTATCCGCGACCGACCCCGGGTGTTCCATGCGCATTCTCGTGACCAATGACGACGGCATCAACGCCCCTGGCCTGATTGTTGCCGAGGCTATCGCCGCGGAGATCGCGGGCGAAGGGGGCGAGGTCTGGACAGTGGCGCCGGCTTTCGAGCAATCGGGTGTCGGTCATTGTATCAGCTATTCTCACCCCACGCTTCTTGCTGAGATCGCGCCACGGAGGTTCGCCGCCGAGGGTAGCCCGGCCGATTGCATCCTCGCGGGGATCCACGAGGTGCTAAAGGATCGCAAACCCGATCTGGTCCTTTCGGGTGTGAACCGCGGAAACAACGCGGCCGAGAACGTGCTTTACTCCGGAACAGTGGGTGGTGCGATGGAAGCCGCGCTTCAGGGTGTGCGCGCGATCGCGCTGAGCCAGTTCTACGGTCCAAAGAATGTCAGCCTCGAGGATCCGTTCGAGGCAGCGGCGCGCACAGGTGCGGATCTTGTGCGTAGGCTTCTGGATAACGCAATCTGGGACGAGGGTGGGTACCGCCTGTTTTACAACGTGAATTTCCCTCCCGTTCCCGCCTTGGACGTAAAGGGGCTGCGTGTGGCAGCTATGGGTTGGCGCGAGGAGACGAGCTTCGCCGTCGAGCCGCATCTTTCGCCGACCGGTCGGCGTTTCATGTGGGTTACCGGAGGACCGCAGCATTTGCCCACGGCACCCGGGACGGATGTTGCGGTGAACCTTGACGGCTTCGTTTCGGTCACGCCGCTTCGCGCCGACCTGACGGCCCACGACGTCTTGACGGAGCTCAAGGACAGGCTTGAATGACCGAGGCCGATGCGGAACGGAAGATGCAGTTTCTGTTTGCGCTTCGTTCCAGGGGCGTGAGGGACACGCGCGTTCTGGAGGCAATGGAAAAGATCGACCGGGGCATCTTCATGACCGGTGTCTTCGCTGAACGGGCCTATGAGGATATGCCGCTGCCAATCCCCTGCGGCCAGACGATCAGCCAGCCATCGGTCGTCGGGTTGATGACGCAGGCATTGGAAGTGACGCCACGAGACAAGGTGCTGGAGATCGGTACCGGCTCTGGCTACCAGGCAGCTATCCTGAGCCAGCTTGCGCGGCGGGTTTATACCGTGGAACGGCACCGCCGACTTACGCAAGCGGCCGAAACCGTCTTTCGCGAGCTTGGGCTCAGCAACATTACGGCGATAACTGCCGATGGCAGCCGGGGTTACCCCGAACAGGCGCCGTTCGAACGCATCCTAGTTACAGCGGCTGCGGAAGATCCCCCAGGTCCGCTATTGGCTCAGATGAAGGTCGGGGGTATCATGGTATTGCCCGTCGGGCAGTCGGACGCGGTGCAGCATCTGATAAAGGTGCGGCGGACCGAGACGGGATACGAGTATGAGGAACTGCGTTCTGTGCGGTTTGTCCCTTTGGTAGAGGGACTGGGGCAGGACGAACGGTCATAGGCGGCACGCCTGCGTCAGACAGGCGGCGATGAGGTGAGAGCGATGGTACATTTCACAAAGACGACAGCGGCAGTCTGTGCGCTTTTGATGGCGGCGGGCTGCGGCGACGGCTTCGATCTCGATTTTCGGAGCATCGGTGACGGCCCGGATACGTCGGAGGCGGCCCGTCTCGCGACAGCTCCCCGGCCGCAGCCCGATGCAAGGGGGCTGATCAGCTTCCCCAACTATCAGGTGGCGATAGCGCGGCGTGGCGACACCGTAAGCGATGTTGCCCAGCGCGTGGGCGTATCTGCAACGGAGCTTGCGGCATTTAACGGGATCCGGGACGGTGTGCCGCTGCGGAGTGGTGAGACGCTGGTGCTGCCGACCGCGGCAAGCACGGCGGGCGGAACGATCGATGTGGCAAGCGTGGCGACCGGGGCGATCGAACGAGCCGATGGTTCCGCTGGTCCGGTGGTGGCAAGCGGGGTCGAGCCTGTAAGGCATCGTGTGCAGCCTGGAGAAACGGCCTTCTCAATTGCGCGGATATACAGCGTGACGCCACAGGCCCTTGCCGATTGGAACGGGCTTGGCCCGGAATTCGCGGTGCGCCCCGGTGAGATCCTATTGATCCCCGTCGCGGTCGAGACCGCTTCGCTTGCGCCTATCGCAGATACGGCCGCACCTGGAGAGGGGAGCGTTACGCCGGAGCCGCCGTCGGCGGCTGCTCCGCTGCCAACCGTGGATGTCGAGCCCGAGCCGAAGCCTGCACCTGCTTCCCCCGCCATGGCGGAAGAGCGGACGGATACTGCGCGGCTCATGATGCCGGTGAGTGGCCAGATCATTCGCGACTACGAGAAGGGTAAGAGCGAGGGCATCGGGATCTCGGCCGGTGCCGGATCGCCTGTTGTCGCCGCTGATGTTGGCACTGTTGCCGCAATCACGCGGGATACCGAGCAGGTGCCGATACTTGTGCTTCGTCACGAAGACAACCTTCTGACAGTCTATGCGGGCGTTGACAGCCTAACCGTCGAGAAGGGCGATAAGGTGAGCCGCGGGCAGGTGATCGGGCAGGTGCGTGAAACAGCAAGCCCATTTCTACATTTTGAAGTGCGCGACGGGTTCGAGAGCGTCGATCCGATGCCCTATCTGAACTGATCCGGGCGGGCGGCAGATGCGAGTTGCCGCCCTTACCCTTGTGGTCCTGGTCGCCTTTGCGGCCAATTCGATCCTCAATCGAACGGCGATGGCGGGCGGCGAGGCCGGCCCCGCCGCCTTTGCCACGATCCGGGTGGTGAGCGGCGCTTTGGCGCTTCTGCTATTCGCCGCGCTTTCGAGACAGTCCCTCAACCTGCGGACAGGGCGGCGACCCGCCGCTGCGGCCGCGCTTTTGCTTTATGTTCTGGGATTTTCTTTTGCCTATCTTACGCTGGACGCGGGTGTAGGTGCGCTGATCCTCTTCGGTGGTGTACAGGTAACCATGTTTGCCGGAGCACTTATCTTGGGCGATCGTCCACCCATTTTGCGCTGGGCAGGGATGGGGCTTGGCCTGACGGGGCTCTGTTGGCTTTGCTGGCCGGCAGGTGCAGCGACGGTGCCGCTGGGAGGGGCTGTGCTCATGTCTTTTGCGGCGCTGGGGTGGGGGATCTATTCGCTTCTGGGCAGCGGGGTTTCCGAGCCGCTTGGGGAAACGGCGGGCAGTTTTCTCGTGGCCGCGCCCGTGACGGTGCTCGTGTGGATGCTTTCGGGAGAAGCGACAGGCGTGACTCAATTGGGCTGGGCGCTCGCCGTGGTATCGGGGGTCGTGACCTCGGGCCTTGGCTACGCGCTTTGGTATAGCGTGTTGCCTAAGCTTGACCGAAGCGTGGCGGGGCTTGCGCAGCTCTCCGTTCCAGTCATCGCGGTGATCGGTGGAGCGCTTATTCTGGGCGAGGATGTCACGCTTCGGGCCGTGCTGGCGGGAACGCTCGTGCTGGCGGGCGTCGCGCTTGGGACGCTGGCGTCGAGGCGGTAAACAAAGGGTTTATCGAACGATCGGTTCTAGCGGATCGTAGGCGATGCCACCCGTTCCCCAGGCGACTTCGGCGAGACTGTCCGGCTTCACACGCAGGCCGGCGAGTTCGGTGCGCGAGACAAAGCGGCGGCTATGTACGACGCCTTCGGGATCCACCCAATCCTCTGCGATTTCAGGCATTTCCGTGTCGCAGTGGAAGTAGATATCGACCTGATGGAAGTCAGATCCTGGGTCGTGGAATTCGTTGACGAGCGCGGGCGCACCGACCGTGATATCAAGCCCGGTTTCCTCGTAGAATTCGCGAATCAGGTTGTCTGGCAGGCTCTTGCCCGGATCGACCCCGCCTCCCGGAGCGCACCAGAGATCGCTTTTCTTTCCAGGCCAGGCATTTACGAGGAGGAGTTTGTCTTGGTGAAGAAGGAGCCCGCGTACCGCTAGGCGAGGGTATTTCCCCGTCATACAGCGGGCCCGGTAATGCGGTTGACGTGGCCCATCTTACGTCCTTCGCGCGTTTCTGCCTTGCCATAAAGGTGGAGTGCAGCGCCGGTACCTGCAAGCTCCGCGACCTTGTCCATATCGTGACCAATGAGGTTTTCCATCTCAATGTCAGAGTGGCGCTTGCCGTCACCGAGGGGCCAGCCCGCCACGGCACGTATGTGCTGTTCGAACTGGTCGATCAAGCAACCATTCTGTGTCCAATGGCCGGAATTGTGAACGCGGGGGGCGAATTCGTTAACGATTAGTCCGTCTGAATGTTGAAATAGTTCAACTCCGATCACACCCACATAGTCGAGTGCTTCAAGCAGGCGGGTGGTCATTGAGACCGCTTCGAAGGCCGCTGGCGCAGTAATCTCGCCAGGCACAACGGTTGTGCGGAGAATGCCGTCTCTATGCACGTTTTCGCCCGGGTCGAAGGCGACAACCGTGCCGTCGAGGCTGCGCGCGGCAATCACGGAGATTTCGCGCTCAAAGGAAACGACACCCTCTAGGATTGCGGGCGCGCCATTCAAGGCTCGGTGAGCTTCTTCCGCCTTTGCCGGATCATCGATTAGCGTCTGCCCCTTGCCGTCATATCCGAAACGGCGAGTCTTTAGGATTGCCGGCGTCCCGGTGATGGCGAGCGCTGCAGCTAGATCCCCCATCGTGTCTGCTACGGCGTAGGGCGCTGTGAATAGGCCAACGTCGCTAAGAAAGTCTTTTTCGGTCAGTCTGTCTTGTGAGATTGCCAGTGCATTCCGGCCGGGCCGGATCGGGACACGAGCCTCGATGACGTCCAGGGCTTCGGCAGGCACATTCTCAAACTCGTAAGTGACGACATCTACCGCATCGGCGAACGCGATCAGAGCCTGATGATCATCGTAAGAGGCAGTTGTTACGACGGCCGAAACCTGGCTTGCCGGGCAATTCGCAGCTGGTTCGAAGATGTGGCATTTGAGCCCGAGCCGTGCAGCCGAAAGAGAGAGCATGCGGCCCAGCTGGCCGCCGCCGAGAATGCCAATCGTGGCGCCTGTCGGGAGCGCATCAGTCATCTTGCGGAGCCTCCGGAATCGAGTTGGTCAGGTCAATGCGCCATTTGGCCAGACGTTCCGCCAGCATCGGGTCGGACACTGCAAGGATTTGCGCGGCCATGAGACCCGCATTCGCCGCCCCGCCGATGGCCATGGTCGCCACAGGATAACCCCGGGGCATCTGGACAATGGAATAGAGGCTATCGAGCCCGCCCAGTGCGCGTGTTTCGACGGGTACACCGATTACCGGGACAAGGGTCTTGGATGCCATCATTCCCGGAAGATGCGCAGCGCCACCTGCGCCTGCAATGATCACCTTGAGGCCGCGGCCCTTGGCCTCCTGCCCATAGGCGTAGAGCCTGTCCGGAGTACGATGGGCCGAAACAATCCGGGATTCGAAAGAAATCTCCAGCTCAGTAAGGATTTCTGCCGCTAGTTTCAGCGTCGGCCAGTCTGACTGGCTTCCCATGATGATGCCGACATCCGCGCCCATTTGCCCCCCGCACCGTTCAAAATGAACCGCGCACTATAAGCGGATAGGGTCCCTAGGCAATGATATCTGGCGTCAATTGGTCTTCCAGCAGGGCAATCCTGTCTTTCAGGCCAAGCTTCTGTTTCTTAAGCCGGCGCAGCGTTAGCTGGTCGGCAGTCCCTTTGGCCTCGAGCGCCATGATGGCCTCGTCAAGATCGCGGTGTTCTGCACGGAGCGCTTCAAGCTTGATCCGGAGAACCTCTTCGCGTGGCATTTTTTCCGTCGTGTTCATGGCTGCCGTGATTCGCGATTGGTTGTGGGAGAGTAATGCCAAAGCAGAGTTGCGCAAACCTTGCAGAGGCCGCGACGCCGCCCCATATTTCAGAGGTGCGTTCGCCGGAATCGGGGGCGCCACAGCACAGTCGCTTGAAGATAGGACGTGTAGATGACGAAACTTGCCCTGGGCTCGCACCCGTTTCTTCTGGGTTTTGAACAGCTTGAAAGGCTGGTCGAACGTACCGCGAAGACAGAAGGCAACGGGTATCCCCCCTATAACATCGAACAGACCGGTCCGACAGGATATCGCATCACGCTTGCCGTGGCCGGATTTTCCGATGACGATCTTTCAATCACGATCGAGGACCGACAGCTTGTTATCCGAGGCCGTCAGGCCGAGGAGGATGGCGAGCGCATATTCCTCCATCGCGGGATCGCGGCGCGGCAATTCCAGCGGAGCTTTGTTCTGGCAGATGGCGTTGAGGTAACCGGTGCGGCGACGAAAAACGGTTTGTTACATGTCGATCTGAACAAGGCTGAACCGGATCGCGTCGTGCAGACGATCAATATCAGGAAAGAGTGAGAGGCAGCGTTATGAATACACCATTTGATTTCGACGCGAATGCCGAGAGCAAGATCGTTTATGTGCGTCCCGTGAAGGTTGCTGACCTTCCGAGCGAGGTCCGCGAGCAGGCGATGGGTGTCGACGAGATTTACGCCGTTCACAATGCCGATGGTCAGCGCCTTGCGCTGGTCCGGGACCGGCGCATGGCATTCCTTCTGGCCCGCGAGCATGATCTTGCCGCAGTGAACGTGCACTGAGGCACAGCGACTTCTAGTTCGTTCGTGCCTTGGGTGTGAAGGGCAGGGGTGCGACGGGCACCCCGTCCTCTATCAGCTTTTTGGCATCCTCGGTCTTCGCCTCTCCATAGATCGCCCGAAGGGGTTTTTCCCCGGAATGCATTGCGCGGGCTTCCTTGGTGAAGTTGAGGCCAACATAATCCGAATTCTGTTCTATCTGATTGCGGAGTTCGGCAAGAGCCCGTGCACGGTCATCTTCCGGTGTGCGCAGATCGGGCTTTTTCCCATCGCTGGAGATTTCGGCGGATCCAGCGGATTCCGCCGACTTTCTGGCAGGGCGAACGCGCGGTGCCATCAGTGCCTTGTCCACGTCGCCTGTCCCACACGCGGGGCACATCACATGCCCCGCTGCTTTAAGGGCGTCGTAACCTTCGGCAGACTGAAACCAGCTGTCGAAACGGTGATCGTTGGCGCATCTGAGCGTGTATCGAATCATGGCAAGCTCGAACTTACTCTCAGACGAGGTAAGAAACTCTGACGAAAAATCAATTGCTGGCGTTGTTCGCCGATTTTGTCACCGCGGCAGGACGCGGGGATCAAAGTTGATGATAATCCGCCGTAACTCCGCACTTTCGACCAGCGCAGCGGCCTTTTTTTGCGAGAACCACTTGCGCCGCCGTTCCTGCTTTTCTGGCCACTTCCGGCGCTGCTCTTTCACCTTCAACGGAAACACCGCAACCACGCATGGCAGCAATGTCTCATCATCGAGCGCCTTTGTGTAGGAATAGATTCCAAGACATACCTCGCCCACGCGGCCTTCGAATCCGGCCTCTTCCCAAGCTTCGGCCGCGGCGGCCTCTGCGGGCGTCGTTCCATCGCTCGGCCAGCCCTTGGGAATGATCCAGCGCTTTGTTCGCCTGCTGGTTACCAGCCCAATTTGCAGACGGTCGTTCCGCACGCGCCAGCAAAGCGCGCCGAATTGTGTTCTGACGCCCCTCTTCGCCTCCGCTCCGAGGCGGATCGGCGTCTGCCGGACGCGGGAGACGTTCATCCTGCTGCTCGCGGTTCTGACCAAACTCGTTCCTTTTCTCAAGGTATTATGGCGTGAAGATGGAGCCAGGGAAAGATATCGTCCGCTTGATCGGTTTTGCCGATCGGCATAGGTCGAGCCGATGCCACACTCGCAGACCCGACTGACTCGTGCGCGGCCCGATAGTACCCCCAAGCGAAGGATGATCGCTGCGGAAATCTATCGCAATTCAACCTATGGCGAGTTTCATCCTTTGCGTATTCCGCGGGTGTCGACGGTTATCGATCTGAGCCGGGCGCTTGGCTGGCTGCCGCCCGAACAGTACGTAGCCAGCCCGCGGGCCCGAGCCAAGGCGCTCACGGCCTGGCATACTCCAGAGTACATAGCGGCTTTGAAGACAGCTGAGCGCGAGGGGGCGGTTTCAGAAGAGGTGCGAATGCGCCACGGGCTTGGCACCTTCTCTAATCCGGTCTTTGCCGAGATGTTCCGCAGGCCTGCCACAGCGGCAGGCGCATCGATCCTCGCAGGTGAGATGCTGGCTGGGCCAGGCATCGTCTACAGCCCTGCAAGCGGCACACATCACGGGATGCCGGACCGGGCGAACGGTTTCTGCTATCTGAACGACCCGGTCTTGGCAATTCTGAGCCTCAGAGCGCGTGGGCTGAGGCGGATCGCCTATATCGATATCGACGCCCACCACCCCGACGGTGTCGAACATGCCTTCGCCTTCGACAACGATGTCCTTATGATATCGATCCACGAGGAACGGCGCTGGCCCTTCACCGGCTTGCTTGAGGACCGAGGAGGCGGCGAAGTCTGGAACTTGCCAGTTCAACGCGGCTTCGATGATTCCGGTATGGCGGCGGCGCTTGAGGAGTTGATCCTGCCCCGAGTGCAGGCGTTCCGGCCTGTGGCTGTCGTGCTGCAGTGTGGTGCCGACGCGGTGGAAGAGGACCCTCTGTCTCGGATGGCCTGCTCGAACCGGGCGCACTGGGCGGTGGTGTCGGCACTGTCCGCAATGACCGATCGGTTTCTTGTCACCGGAGGCGGAGGGTACAATCCATGGTCGGTGGGACGGCTCTGGACGGGCGTGTGGGCCACTCTTGCCGGCCACGAGATTCCGGAGAGATTGCCGCCAGAAGGCGAGGCGGTCCTCCGTGCGCTCGAATGGCGGGGTTCGGTGCGGGGGAGGCAACCGCCATCGCATTGGTACACGACACTTCGCGACGAACAAAGGGCAGGGCCTCTTCAAGATGATGTCAGGTCACGGCTTCGCGCGCTCACGGCGCGAGCAGCGGTCTGGGTCTGATGCGGAGCTTCGTTGCTATCGAGTTGCCTGAGGACGTCAAAGCCCGGCTTGCGGGTCTGACGCGGAAGCTTCAGGCAGGGCGATCGATCCCGCCAGAATACATGCATCTGACGCTCGCTTTTCTTGGTGATGCGCCACTCGACCGGCTCGAGGATCTGCACGACGGGCTCTCGTTGTTATCACTCCCCGCCTTCGAGCTGACGCTGGCAGGGCTCGGCACATTCGGGCCCGGGCCAAGGACGTTGTGGGTCGGCGTTCTGGCTGAAGCCCGTCTTGGAGCGCTTCAAAAGAAGGTAGTCTCACTCGCACGGCGCGCGGGGATCCGGCTTGAGCGGCGGCGCTTTGTGCCTCATGTGACTCTGGCGCGTTTCCGCGAAGGAGAGGGCGGGGCGGCATTGCCGGTGCTCGCGGCGCACGGGGCGTTCTCGCTGGGGCCCATCCCTGTCGATGGGATAACGCTTTTCGCGTCACATCTCGGCCCCGGCGGCGCGCGTTACGAGGTTTTGGAACGCTACCCGCTTCGTTCTGAATGGCACTGACGTTCCTTGGCTGAAAAAGCACTTAGGAAGAGCGCCTGCCGCCTTCTCAGAGAGACGTGGGCGTTCTTCCCCGCAAGACCTCGATCAGCCAGTCGCTGTCTAGATTGCCACCACAGAGGATCAGGCCGATCGTCTTGCCCGCCATCCGCTCCCGTTCCGACATGAGTGCGGCAAGCGGCGCGGCTCCTGCACCCTCGGCAAGGTTGTGGGTGTCCTTCACATAGATCCGGATCGCTTCGGCCACTTCGTCGTCGGACACGCTTATGATCCGCGCAGCGCCCGGACCATAGACCGCAAGTGCCTCGGGAACCGGAACGCGTACCGCGATTCCATCGGCAAATGTATGGGCAGTCTCGGTGGCAATCGGCAGGCCCGCTTCGGCAGAGAGTTTCGCCGTCTGCGCGTTCTCGCTGACAACCCCCACGACCTCTGCCGGATGGCCAAGCGCATCTCGGGCGGAAATGACACCAGCGATACCCGAGCCGCAGCCTATCGGAACGTAGATCGTCTGCAGATCAGGGCAGGCTTTCAAGAACTCCAGCGCATAGGTGGCGACACCGCGCACGAGTTCAGTGTGGTAGGGTGGCACGAAGAAGAGCCCCTCGTGCTCGGCCATGCGCAGGGCCTCTTCCCGCGCGGCGTCGTAATCGTTGCCGAACTCCACAAGCTCTGCACCGAACGCGCGCATCGCCGCGTTTTTCTCGATGGCATTGCCTTGGGGCACGTAGATCATTGCCCTCAGTCCCGCGGCGCGTGCCGCTCGGGCCTGGGACTGGCCGTGATTGCCGCGGGTCGCGGTGATGATACCGCGAGCGTCGGGATGCTTTCGTTGAAGCCAGTCGATGAAGGTAATCCCGCCCCGCACCTTGAAGGCACCGGTGGGGGCGTGGTTTTCGTGTTTGACCCAGATGGTCGCGCCGGACCTGGCCGAAAGTGTCGGCCAATTAAGTTGCGCAGTGGGCGTCATGTGACGATGGACTAGAGCCGCGGCCGCCTCGAGTTCGGGTAGGCTGAACATCAGGGGTGCGCGGCAGCTTCGATTGCACGGAGGCGTGTCAGAAGCGGGCCGAGTTCGGGCAGTGGAACCATGTTAGGCCCATCCGACGGTGCATTGTCGGGATCTTGATGTGTTTCAATGAAGAGAGCGGCGCAACCCACCGCAACGGCTGCGCGTGCGAGTGGTGGCACGAAACGACGGTCTCCTCCGGAAGACGTACCGTGTCCGCCAGGCTGCTGCACCGAATGGGTGGCGTCGAAGACGACAGGGTATCCGGTTTCGGCCATCTGCGGGAGGGCGCGGAAATCGGAGACGAGTGTGTTGTAGCCAAAAGAAGTACCTCGCTCGCAGAGGAGGATTTGCTCGTTTCCCGTCGATGCAATCTTGGCCGCGACATTCGCCATGTCCCAAGGTGCGAGGAATTGCCCTTTCTTAACGTTGATCGTCGCACCGGTTTCGCCGGCAGCAAGAAGGAGGTCGGTTTGTCTGGAGAGGAATGCCGGGATCTGAAGAATATCACATACATCCGCGACCGGGGCGCAGTGATCCGGAAGATGCACGTCGGTCAGGACAGGGACCGAGAACTCCTCTTTGATCCGTGAAAGCACTTCGAGCCCCGCTTCCATCCCTAGTCCACGTTCGGTTCTGTGGGACGAGCGGTTCGCCTTATCATAGGAGGATTTATAGACCCAGGGCACGCCCGCGGCCTCCGCTGCTCGCGCGATGCCTTCAGCCATCATTCGTGCGTGATCCAGCGTTTCTATCTGGCAGGGGCCCGCGAGGAGCGCGAAGGGGCGGTTGTTGGCGAAAGTGACGGAGCCTGCGGTAACGGTCTTGGCGGGGGTCGACATGGGATGGGAAGCCTTCGGGAGATGCGCTGATGGCGGCAGATCAACAGGTGAGTTCCGGAAAGTAAACCGACCGTGGACTCTTAGGCGGTCAACCGTTGATAAGACCGGAGAGGTCGGCTGCAGCCTTCTTGATACGCGGCAATGCGCCAATAGCTTGGTCAATTCCAAAGCGCTGACTGGGAGCATGGAGTGAGAGAGTTGCAAGAAGCCGCTCTCCTGCGCCCAAGACCGGAACCGCGAGGGCGATCATGTCCTCCATGAATTCTTCCGTGTCGAGCGCATAGCCCTGGCGCCGGATCAGCTTAAGTTCGGCAAGCAGCTCGCTTGCGTCGGTGACCGTCCGCGGCGTGTGAGCTTCGAGTGCGACGGCATTGAAGAAGCGCTCAGCCTGTGCCTTTCGTATCGACGAAAGATACATCTTGCCGCTCGCGGTTGCGTAAAGCGGCACGCGGGTGCCGACCGGAAGTTGGATGCGAAGCGGCCACTCTGTTTCCACCCGGTCCACATACCGCATCGCATCGCCGTCGGGCACGGCGATGTTGCAGGTCTCACCGATTTCACGGCTGAGGCCCAACAGGATTGTGCGTTGGGCGAGGCGCATGTCCTCCGATGACAGGATACCTCCTGCGATGCGGCGTAGCCTTGTCGCTGGCGCAAACGTGCGCCCACCCAAATCACGTTGAAGAAAACCTTCCTCTTCGAGTGTGGCAAACAGCCGGTGGATCGTGGGTTTCGGCAAATTCAGTTCGGTATTCACCTCTGTGGGCGTCAGGGGCCGTCCAGCCTTCGCGAGTTCCTCAATGACCAGCAATAGTCGCAAAGTCGTCGGGATATGAGAGGTGTCTGAAGCATTCATTGATCGAAAACGATACTTGTAGTCTCAATAATGCGCAAGTATGACAAAATTGGAGGGGATGGCTGCGCTATTGTGCGAAGCCTAAGTCTATTCGTCGACAAGAGGAGCAAAGCGGATGCAGATGACCACCGAGGAAGCCTTCGTCAAAGTCCTTCAGCGCCATGGCATCCGTCATGCGTTCGGGATCATCGGCTCCGCCATGATGCCAATTTCGGATCTGTTCCCGCAGGCGGGGATAACGTTCTGGGATTGTGCCCATGAAGGGAGCGCCGGGATGATGGCCGACGGCTACACCCGCGCCACCGGGAAGATGTCGATGATGATTGCGCAGAACGGTCCGGGAATCACCAATTTCGTCACCGCCGTCAAAACCGCCTATTGGAACCATACCCCGCTTCTCCTCGTCACGCCGCAGGCCGCGAACAAGACGATCGGGCAGGGCGGGTTCCAGGAAGTGGAGCAGATGAAGCTCTTCGAAGACATGGTTGCCTATCAGGAAGAACTTCGGGATCCGACGCGTGTGGCGGAGGTTCTGACAAGGGTCATCAGCCAGGCGAAGCGACTATCGGGGCCGGCGCAAATCAACGTGCCAAGGGATATGTGGACACATGTGGTCGATATCGAGATCCCCGATCCGATCGAGTTTGAAGCCTCACCCGGCGGCGAGAACTCCGTCGCAGAGGCAGCGGATCTTCTCTCGGCGGCGACGAACCCGGTAATATTGAACGGTGCCGGTGTTGTGTTGTCGAAGGGAGGAATCGAGGCGTCCAGGGCGCTGGCCGAGCGGCTCTGTGCGCCGGTCTGCGTTGGCTACCAGCACAATGACGCGTTCCCTGGGAACCATCCCCTTTTTGTGGGCCCGCTGGGCTATAACGGCTCAAAGGCCGCTATGGAGTTGATCAAGGAGGCCGACGTCGTTCTCGCACTCGGCACGCGCCTCAACCCGTTTTCCACTCTACCAGGCTACGGCATGGAGTACTGGCCGGCCGGAGCTAAGGTGATCCAGGTCGACATCAACCCGGATCGGATCGGTTTGACGAAAAAGGTCACCGTCGGAATCGTGGGCGATGCCGCGAAGGTGGCGAAAGGTATTCTGGCACAGCTTGGCGACGATGCCGGCGATGCAAATCGTGAGGCGCGTAAAGCGAAGATTGCCGAAACGAAGTCTCGCTGGGCGCAGCAACTGGCCTCTATGGATCATGAGGATGACGACCCGGGGACGACATGGAACGAGCGCGCGCGAGCGGCCAAGCCCGATTGGATGAGCCCGCGAATGGCGTGGCGCGCAATTCAGGCGGCCTTGCCGCGCGAGGCGATCATCTCTTCAGATATCGGCAACAATTGCGCAATCGGCAACGCCTATCCGGATTTCGACGAGGGGCGAAAATATCTTGCCCCGGGTCTTTTCGGACCGTGTGGATATGGCCTTCCGGCGATCGTGGGTGCGAAGATCGGCTGCCCGGACGTGCCGGTGGTTGGTTTCTCTGGCGATGGCGCATTCGGTATCGCTGTGAACGAGCTTACGGCGATTGGCCGCGGTGAGTGGCCCCCCATCACGCAGATTGTTTTCCGTAACTATCAGTGGGGCGCTGAAAAGCGGAACTCGACCCTTTGGTTCGATGACAACTTCGTCGGTACAGAGCTTGACGAAGGCGTGTCCTACGCTGGGGTCGCGAAGGCCTGTGGCCTGCAAGGCGTCGTCGCGCGTACGATGGACGAACTGACGACCGCTTTGAACCAAGCGATCACCGACCAGATGAAGCATGGCAAAACCACACTTATCGAGGCGATGATCAACCAGGAGCTGGGTGAGCCGTTCCGGCGCGACGCGATGAAGAAGCCGGTGAAGGTCGCCGGGATCGACGCGGCCGATATGACCGACGCCTGATCGGTTGGCGGTGAGGGGCGCGACCGGCCGCGAGGTTCTGCTTGCCCTGAACGTGGGCAGCTCTTCGCTAAAATTCGCCATCGCGGCGGAGGGCGCGCCTGACACCCTGCTTCTGTCCGGAAACGCGGAGCGGATCGGGAGCGGGGCAGCGTTTCTGAAGGTGGCCGTGCCCGGAAGCGCAGCGCGGAAGACCGAACTGCCCGGAGCCGACCATGCCCGCGCGGTGCGTGCCGTCGCCGAGGCTGGGGAGGGCGCGCTGGGCGGTGCACGCGTGGTGGCGGTGGGGCACCGAATCGTTCATGGCGGGGTGGGCTTCACCGAACCTGTCCGGCTGGATGCCGATGCAATCCGCGCACTTGAGGCGCTGATACCGCTGGCACCCCTTCACCAGCCCATGGGCCTTCAGGGTGTGCGGGTGGCGCAGGCCCTGTTTCCAAGGGCCGTGCAGATCGGGTGTTTCGACACGGCGTTTCACGCCGATCAGCCCTGGGTTCAGGCGGCCTTTGCCCTGCCGCGTGCCTTCTATGATGCGGGCATCCGGCGGTACGGGTTTCACGGCCTGTCCTGCCAGTCGATCCGGCGGACGCTTCTGGCCGAGGGCTATCCGGTGGAGGCGCGCCGGGTCGTGATCGCGCATCTGGGCAACGGATGCTCGGTGACGGCGATGCACGGAGGTGTCGGGGTTGCGAGCAGCATGGGGTTTTCGACGCTCGACGGGCTGACCATGGGGACGCGCACCGGGCGGATCGACCCCGGCGTGCTGATCCACCTTTTGCGCGAGGGCTATGCGATGCCCGATCTGGAGGACCTTCTGTACCGGAAATCCGGGCTTCTGGGCCTGTCGGGGCTGTCGAACGACATGCGCGATCTTCTGGCCTCGGAGGCGCCCGCGGCGGCGGATGCGGTGGCGCATTTCGTGGCGCGGGCCGTAGAGGAGATCTGCCGGCTGGCCGGTGTGATGGGCGGGCTTGACGCGGTCGTCTTCTGTGGCGGGATTGGGGAAAATGCGGGCGTGATCCGGGACAGGATTGCGGATGGCATCGCGTTTCTGGGGGTGCCAGAATTGCTGGTGCGGGAGACTCGCGAGGAGCATGAGATCCTGCTGGCGGCACAGGAGACTACCGCGCGTTAGAAGAACGCGCCCGGTCTTGGGCTCGTCCGCGCGTCAGTCGGGGAGGTAGCCCGCGACGACCTGGAGAAGCTTGAACGCCGTGGCAGCGTCGTTCTCGATAACCGCGAGAAGTTCCTCCTTGCCGATCCGCAGACAGGTGATGTCGGTTTCGGCGAAGAGCGACTTGGTGCGAGGGACGTTGCGGATCACGCCAAGCTCGCCGATGAGCGTGCCAGGGCCGACTTTAACGAGGAGTTCGTCCTGCCCCTCCTTGGTGCGCGAATAAACCCCCGCCTCGCCCTCGGTCAGCATGAAGGCGCCGTCGGTCGGGTCGTCACCCTGGTAGAATACAACGTCGCCGGCCTCTGCGTGATACCACTTTGAGCCGAAGGCCAGTAGGCGGAGCTGCTTTTGGGAAAGGCCCGAGAATAGCATTGATTGCTGCAACGCGCGGGTCTTGCGGACAATGTCGGCGGATGCTGCGCGGTCCTCTTTCACTTCTTCCGGGGCGTCGCGGGTTAGCAACCGACCGTCGCGGATCTCGATGAAGTGGTCGAACGCATCGGGCTGTTCGATCTTTTCGTCGATGTAGATGACGGTGGTGTCGGTGAGCGTCTTGCGGAGGCTTAAGTAGAGCTTTGCGCGGGTGCGATCGTCATAGCTCGAGAGCGCGCGGTCGAGGATCAGAAGGTCGGGTTTCTTGATAGTGGCGCGGGTCAGCGAGAGTGGTTCGACAAAGGCTGCGGGAAGGTTTTGGCCGCCTAGGGTAACGGGGAAGTCGTAGACGAGATTGGTCACAAGGGGTTCGGCACCTTCCGCGACGAGGATGTCGGCGATCAGGCGCTTGATCTCGTCGGCGCGTGCGCCGGCATTTCCGCTAATCTTACCGAAAAGAGCGTTCTCGAGCACGCTGAGCCCCGGTGCGAAGGCCGCGGGATCGATAGGAGCGAAAAGATCCGCCATCGTTTCGCGCAGCTGCCCGGAATGGGTGCGGCGCAGATCCAGAATGCGGGCCTTGAGGTCGTCGGAGAAAGACGGGCCGATCTGTTCGGCGGAGGTGGCGAAGGGGACAGACAGAAGCGTGGCTAGTTCACCGTCGGCAAGGGTCTGTGTCGCGTCTTCGCCGTACCTGTCGATCAGTTTGAGGGCGGCCTCGTAGGTTTTCGTTTCCAACCCGAGCTTCTGGAACAGGGGGTGGTCGGTACCGTCATGCCCGAAGATCCCGCGGAGCATCTCGAGCACGTCGCGGGTGAGATCAATGAGGGTCTTGTCGATCCCCAGATCGCGAAGGGCGGAGAGGAACGTCTCCTGCTCCGCGATGATTTCCTGGTTGATCGGACGCGTCGGCGTGGAGAAAAGCAAATTCTCGGCCACCGGCATAGCCGGGTTGTAGCGGTCTGGGTCGAAGCGATGGACATGCTTCGCGAGGCCGACCTTATCGATCGCCTCGCGGATCTTCGGGCGGAGGGAGACGAGACGCTCGGCCAGTTCGTGATGATCCGCGGCCGAGAATTTCTGCTCGATGACGCGGCGGAAGAGGGTCGTGCCCGCACCGATGTCGCGGATGAGCTTGAGGCCCCATTCGCGAAGCTCCTCTGGTGTGTGAAGCCCGGCAGCCGAAGGGTCGAGCCAGACGGCATCAGCCGGGTCCGGGCTGTTTCCAGACTTGAGCGTTTCCGTGTAGAACGCGTCATCCGGCGTATCGCCATGGGGCCGTGTCAGCATTGGCATCATAACGTTGTCGCCAAATGTGCCCTGGAACATGATAGGTCTGGAACTAGCCAGCCCGATGCGCGACGCGATGATGGATTGGTGCAGCGAGGAAAGCTTGTGGCCGGAGATCGTCACCTCGCCGCTGGAGGGGAGGATTTCCCGTGTGAGAACGCCGGCGAGGGCGCGGCGGTCTTCTTCGTTTGGCGCCTGGATGCCGGTGATGCCGCGACCTGGAATGTGCGCGGTTACCCCGTCGAGGATGACGTTGCCGTCGCCGTCGCGGATCGTGAGGTCGTTCAGCGTGACGTCGCCATGGAGCCGCGGATTTTCTTCCGGCTCGCCCTCCAGAAGCTTTTCGTTCAGCATGCCCTGGGGTGCGAAACGTTCGGTGATTACGTTCCAGCGCAGCGACATGTCCTGGGTGGTGTTGTAGAAAGTCAGCAGCTCTTTCCACGGGTCGGAGAGATCCTTGTAGGCAGCGAGCGCGGCGACCAGCGCCCCGAGCGTGACCTGACCGCCAAGTACGAGGATACCGCCGACAAGGTAGTAGAAGAACGGCGTCAGCTGGGTGATGAAGTTGTTCAAGAACTTCATGAAAAACTTCTTCTTGTAGATCTCGAACCGGATCAGGAAGAGCCGCCCCAGCTGGCGGGAAAAGAGGGCCTGGCGGAAGCGCCAGCCGCCGTTGGTGCGCAAGGTCGAAGCCCCCGCGGCCCCCTCGCCGATCTGGGCGGCGAGGATGCGCACCTCCTGAATCCGCTTCTTGTTCAACAGGTTGATCTGTTTCTGTAGCCTCGGAATAATGATCGCCTGCACAGGGATGAGCGCGATCGCCGTGAGGCCGAACCAGAAGCTTTGAAAAAAGAGAAAGGTCAGGATCGTCAGCATCTGGCCTAGTTGCAGCACCGGCTGGCTAATCGCGTCGCCCATGAGGCCGCCCAAAGGCTCGCTTTCGGCAGTGACCATAGACACAACCTCGCCCTGGCTCACACGCTCGAAGTATGGTTGCGGAAACCGGAGGATGCGGGTGATCAGCTGATAGCGGAAGCGGCGCAGCATACGCTCGGCCAGCACGCCCTTCATTGTGTTGACGCGCATCTTGAGGAGGCCAAGGATCGTTACGGCCAGGAGAAAGACGATGCAGAGCGCGGCGAGGAACGTTATCTCGTCAAACCGATATCCGAAGAATTCTCTGACCTGGTTGGCGCCTGCGATGGCGTCGTTGATGATCCGTTTTGGGAGTTCGAGCGTCAGGTACTGAAGCGGAAAGAGCGAAAGGGTGACGGCCAGAAGGATGATCTGGTCGGTCTTGGAGTACTTCCATATGAAGTGGAAAATGGAACGTTCGATGGGTCGATGTCCGTCTCAAAAAGCCTTCTGGAGAACTTTGGTAAACTGATTAACCAATACAATCGGCGGACATAGGGCACGTTAGGCTACGCGACCTTTTTTGCCAACGTCGCTGCCCGGCGTGCCGGCCCAGGCCCTTTAACCTTACGTTATCTTTCGTGCTTTGCGAAGGCGTGATGCTGCAATTTAATCCAGATCCCAAAGACTGTCATCGCGCTGTCGTCCGCGAAGCATCTCTTGATGTCGCGGCGACAGGGTGACAGGAGGCCCATTGTTCGCCGCGCGTTTCGCAAAACCAGCTTAGCATCTAACTAACGATCAGTTTTTTCGCCGCAGCAGGTCGTTGGGCTATCGCTTGCATGAGCGCGATCTAAGGTGGATATGTATCGCACATGCGTATGACACCACAAAAAGAGGTTTCAAGTGTTTCACAGGTGCTCTGCGTTTATCGGTAGATGAAGCAGCGCCCCAGGACCGCGGACGGCGGCAGGGCTTGTTCCGTGAGCCCGTCGAAGTACATCCGGTCGCTTGAGACGATGACGCCGCCCGGTGCCAGCAGAGGTTCCACCAGCGGCGAGATCATGCGGGCGAAGGCGTCGTTCTTATCGAGGTTGTGCCCGCCGAGGTCGGCGTGGATGAGGCAGGCGCCGGGAGCGAAGCGGCCGAGCGCCGCCGGGAGCGTCTCACGCACATCGCCCAAGACCAGGCGGTCTTCCGGGGGCGTGCTGTCGGGATGCGAGGCGACGGCGCGCTCGAAGACGAAGATCTCCCGGTCAGGCAAGATCTGGATCATGTGGTGATAGGTGCGCCCGTTGCCGAGGCCCAGTTCGAAGACCGGGCCGGGGATGTCGCGGATCAGACCAGCGGCGTGATCCAGGCAGGCGCGCTGCGAGACCATGCGGTCGATGAAGAGATCCAATCGGCTCATGGGGCACCCCTTTACTAGTCGGCCGGGCCTTTGGAGCATGACGGGGGCGGCACCGCAACAGCGTCGCGATCCACTTGACATTGAAAGCGCGGGTCGGCGACGAGGGGAGCGGACAGGGGGCGGTGCGTGAGAAAGCGGATCAGGAAAGCGATCAGGAAGCTGAAGTCGGGCCGGCCGGGGCGAGCCCTGCATGCGCTTGTCACGCCGCACCACAGCGAGACGCGGATCGAGTCGGCGCGGGCGCGGGTTGCGGCGCATCTGACCCATGTGCACGGGGGCCGCGTGGCCCATGGGCCGTTCAGGGGCATGGTGCTACCCGAGACGACGTCCTGGGGGCGGCATGACGTGTCGGGCAAGATCCTTGGAACCTATGAGCAGCATGTGGTGGATCTTTTGGAGGCGTGGCGGTCGGAGGACGGTCTGTTGATCGATCTGGGTGCGGCGGACGGCTATTTCGCCGTGGGCGCGCTCCGGGCGGGGTTCTTCGGCAGGGCGCTGTGCTTCGAGATGTCCGAGAAGGGCCGGCGGGCGCTTGCCGCCGCTGCAGAGATCAACGGTGTGCGCGAGCGCGTCAGGATCGAGGGGGAAGCGACGGAGGCCGCGCTCCTTGCAGCCGTGCCGGAGGGGGCGCGGGGTACGGTTCTGTGCGACATCGAGGGGGCGGAGTTTTCGCTATTGACGGAAACGGTGCTTGAGCGCTTGTCGGGCATGAGCATTATCGTGGAACTCCATGATTTCCTTTTCGAAGGAGGGCGTGAGGCGCTTGGGTCTCGGGCGGCGGCATGGTTCGATTTGGCGATCGTTCGGGCGGGACCGGTCGATCCTGGAGCCTTCACCGAACTTGACGGGTTCGACGACGATCACCGCCTTCTGGCCTTCAGCGAGGGACGCGAAGTGATGACCGAGTGGATGGTGCTGACGCCCAAGGGGCGGGCGTGAAGGGGCGGCGGGTTGCGTTTTACGCGCCCCTGAAGCCTCCGAGCCACCCTGCGCCTTCGGGAGAGCGCGAGATGGCGCGGCTTTTGATGGCCGCACTCGAGGCGGCGGGATACGCGGCTTCGCTTGTGTCGGATCTAAGGGTTTATCTGAAGGACTCCGAGGATCACGGCCGCCATGCCGCCCTTCATGCCGCCGCGGGGGCCGAGCGGGCGCGGATCGAACGCGCGTGGGCGCGGGAGGGGAAGCCGGATCTGTGGCTGTCCTATCACCCCTACTACAAGTCGCCCGACCTTCTTGGCCCGCCGCTTTGCCGGGCGCATGGTGTGCCCTGGGTGACGGTCGAGGCCTCGCAATCGGCGCGGCGCTCGGTCGGGGCTTGGGCGGAGTTCCAGGCGCAGGCGCTTGATGCGGCGCGCGGGGCGGCGGTGAACGTTGCGCTGACGGCGCGGGACGAGGAGGGCCTTCACGAGATCGATCCAGACTTACGGGTGGCGCGGTTGGCGCCGTTCATCGATGCGCGCGCCTTTCTGGACGTGCGGCCTGCGCCCGAGCCTGGACACTTGGTGGCGGTTGCGATGATGCGGGCGGGTGACAAGGCGCGGAGCTTTGCAGTTTTGGCCGGCGCGATGCGGGCGCTGGGCGACCGCGGCCTGCGGCTGACGATCGTTGGCGACGGGCCGGCGCGGAGCGAGATAGAGGCATTGTTTCAGGGGGTTACGGGCACTTCCTTTACCGGACAACTGGATCGGGCGGGGGTGTGCGAGATGCTGTCGCGGACGTCAGTGTTTGCCTGGCCGGGATGCGGGGAGGCGTTCGGGATCGCCTATCTCGAGGCCGCGGCCGCCGGGGTGCCGGTGGCGGCGCTGAGAACCGCCGGGGTGCCGGAGGTGGTGGCCGATGGCGAAACCGGGCTTCTGGCCGATGATAGCACGGAATTCGCGGAGGTCCTGGGGCGGCTTTTCGAGGACGCGACGCTGCGATCGCAGCTGGCCGAAGGGGCACGGACGCGGGTGAGGGCGCGGCACGATCTGCCTGCGGCGGCGGAGCGGCTGTCTGCGATCCTCGATCGGTGGGTCTGGGGCTGAGCGGTTGCGGTCGGCGCGGAATTCGGGTTCCAAGGCCCCCGGACCGGAAAGGAGCAGCAGATGAGCCGATTGGACAGCGTGATCCGCCGACTTGTGGCGCAGCGCGATATCCTCAACCACGTGGCCGCCGTCCTCGGGGTGCCGGAGACCGGTGCGATCCTAGAGATCGGGCTTGGAAACGGGCGGACCTACAGCCATTTGCGCGAGCTGTTCCCAGGGCGGCGGATCGTGGCTTTCGACCGGGCACTGGCGGCGCACAAGTCGTCGGTGCCGGACGAGGGCGACCTGGTCCTGGGCGAGATCGCGGAAACCGCGCAGGGGTTTGTTGGCGGCGCGGCGGCGTTGGCGCATGCCGATATCGGGACGGCCTATGACGAGATCGACGCGGCCACGGTGATCTGGCTGGCGCCGCTGATGGCGGGGGTGCTGGCCGAAGGCGGGATCGCGGTGTCGGGCCTGCCGCTGAAGGATGCGCGGCTCGCGCCCCTGCCGGTGCCCGAGGGGATCGCGCCGGATCGGTATTTCCTGTACCGGAGGGTGGTTGGCGGTGGGTGATCCGAAGGCTCCCCTGTTCCTGATGCGGCACGGGGAGACGGTGTTCAACGCGGAGGGCCGGTACCAGGGGGGATCCGATTCCCGGCTGACCGAGGCAGGCCGCGGGCATGCGCGGGTCGTGGGCGAGATGCTGGCCGAAGTGCTGGGTGACGCGCCGGTGCGGCTGGTGGTCAGTCCGCAGGGCCGCGCGATGGAGACCGCGGAAATCGCGCAATCCGTGCTGCCGACCTGTGTTGGGCTGGAGGTGGATGCGCGTTTCCGAGAGGTGAGCATGGGGGCGTGGGACGGGCATACGCGGGCGGAAATCGCGGCGCGATGGCCCGATGCGCGGGCCGGTCGGCCGGGGCGTACCTGGATCTTCCACGGACCCGGTGGTGAGAGCCTGGATGACATGGTGGCGCGGCTCGATCCCGCGCTGCAGGATGTCGCGGCGCGGGCTGATTGCGCGCATGTGCTTATCTCGCACGGGCTGGCGGGCCGGATCCTCCGTGCGCTGCATGCCGAGATGCCGCTTGAGGTGATGCTGGAAGAGGACGCTCCGCAGGACGCGGCCTATGCGCTGGAGCCGGGCGGGTCGGTGCGGCTTATGGAGACCGCGGCCTATCGGGTGCGGATGCGCGGGATTTAGCCCCAGGGTTTCCAGGGGGCGAGGACGGGCGGTGAACCTTCGTCCGCGAGGCGCTGGAGGGCGGCGTCGACCGACGAACGATCACCGGTCAGGGGCGGGGACGAGAGGCGCGCATCGAGGATCGTCATGGGTCCCATGCGGGCGGCAAGGGTAAAGACGAGCGGCCCCGTGACCCACCAAGCGGGACCCTTGGGGAGGCGGCGGATCACCTCTGGCAGATGCGCGATCAGCTGGCGGAAGACCGGGTGGTCTGGCGGTGTCGCGATCACCGAGTTGTTGAGAAACGGGCTGCCGGTGCCGGTGCGGCGGGGTGTCGCCTCGGCGATGGCAGAGAGGCCGCGGGCAGGGAGCGCCGCGGAGAGCGGTGCGCCGGGCACCGGCATCCAGTCGCAATCGAGGTAGACGCCGCCCGAGTGAGCAAGAAGATGGTAGCGTGCAACATCAACGGCACCGGGCAAATCGTCGCGGTGCCGCATGTGGCGCCATGCCGAGTCTTCCGTCACGCCGATTCTCTCAAGCGCTGCCTCGTCCCACAACCGATAATCCCAGCCCCAGGCGCCGGCCTCCGCCGCCCAGGCCTTGGTGGTTTCGGGGGGCGGGCCTCCGACCCAGATCTGGTGGAGCGTCCGGGGAATCGGCGCATCCTGCGCCGCGACGTATTTAGATCTGGAAAAAGCGTTTTCCGTGAAGATACTTAGAATCTGTTCCTCGGGTGGGATGAGTCTATATTGAAGCGCGAATTTCCGATCTTCGTCGCCGCGCGCCTTGGCGAGTTTCAGCCATGCCGACTGAAGCCGACGGGGCATTCCCATCGCCGTCAGAGGCCCGAGCGCGGTGCCGGGGTCCGTCTGCGCGATCTCACGCAAGGCATCTTCGGCGGCCTCAAGTCTACCTTCGGCGATCAGCACGCTTGCCGTATTCAACTTTGTCCGTAGACTAGGCGGAACGGTCATGGGGGTCTCCGGGGAAGTAAACTTGTATCATCGCCGAACACTAGATGGCGTCAATCGCTCATGCATGTCCCTGAGCGAATGGGTCGTATGACCGGAATGAAAACGCTGATCGCGACGGAAGGGCGGGACATTCTGAGGGTCGAGGACCTTAGGGTGACGTTCCCCTTGTTGAGGGGTGAGTTCGAGGCGGTCTGCGGCGCAAGCCTGCGTGTGCTGCCTGGGAAAGTGACCGCACTTGTGGGAGAATCCGGCTCTGGCAAGACCGTGACAAGCCAGACGGTTCTTGGGCTTCAGACGACCGGTGCGAAAGTCACCGGCCAAATTCTTTTCGACGAAGGCCATGGCGAACCGCCCGTGGACTTGTTGTCGCTGCCCCATGACGGGCGCGCAATTCGGGCGATCCGGGGCAACCGGATCGGGACGATCTTTCAGGAGCCGATGACCTCGTTCTCGCCGCTCCACACGATCGGCGACCAGATCTCGGAAGTACTGCGGATCCACAAGCCGATGTCGAAGACGGATATTCACGCCCGCTGTGTGAAGATGCTGGGCCGTGTTGGGTTCGAGGACCCCGAGCGGGTGTTCGACATGTACCCGTTCGAGCTTTCGGGCGGGATGCGTCAGCGGGCAATGATCGCGATGGCGCTGATCTGTGATCCAGCGCTGTTAATCGCCGACGAGCCGACCACGGCGCTGGACGTTACGATCCAGGCCCAGATTCTTCTTCTGCTAAAGGAGTTGCAGGAAGAGTTCGGGATGGCGATCCTGCTGATCACCCACGACCTCGGGGTGGTGGCGGAGATCGCCGACGAGGTCGTGGTCATGTACAATGGCCGGGTGATGGAGGCGGGGCCAGTTGAGGCGATTTTCCGGAACCCGGGACATGTCTACCTGAAGGGCTTGCTGAGCGCGATCCCGACCTTCGACACCGAGCGGGATACGCGCCTGAAGCCCTTGCGGGAGATCCCGGTGGAGAATGCCGACCGGCTGCGCGACCTCGTGGCGCCACCGCATATGCGTGGCGGCGAGAAGCAGCAAACGCCAATCCTGACGGTGAAGAACCTTTCAAAGACCTTCACCCAGAAATCGCAGTCGTGGTTCTTCAAGAAGGCGGATGCGGGGACACCCGCGGTGGATGACGTAAGTTTCGAGATCTATCCAGGCGAGTGCCTGGGGCTGGTGGGTGAAAGTGGGTCGGGCAAGACCACGGTCGGCAAGATGATCCTGCGCGCCGTCGAGGCCGACGCGGGATCGGTCACATTCGACAACGGGACGGGGCCGATCGATGTTCTGGGCGCCAGTGGCGAGACGCTGGACGGGCTCCGGACACAGATGCAGATGATCTTTCAGGATCCGATATCGTCGCTTTCGCCAAGGATGACCGTGGGCTCGATCCTAAACGAGCCACTGGACATTCACGAGCGCGGGACACCGGAGGAACGGCGCGAGACGGTTTCGGCCCTTCTCAAGGCGATCGGGCTGGAGGAAAGCGCGGCCTCGCGCTATCCGCACAGCTTTTCCGGCGGTCAGCGACAGCGGATCGGGATCGCGCGGGCGCTGACGCTGGCGCCGGAACTGATCGTCTGCGACGAAGTGAGCTCGGCGCTCGACGTATCTGTGCAGGCGCAGGTTCTGAACCTTCTCAAAGACTTGCAGCGGGAGCTTGATCTGTCCTACCTGTTCATCTCTCACGATCTGGCGGTGATCAACTACATGGCCGACCGGATCGCGGTGATGTGGCAGGGCCGGCTTGTCGAGATCGGGCCGAGCCAGGCGATTCTGCGAGACCCCGCGCATCCCTATACCCGTGCGCTTCTTTCGGCGGTGCCGCATCCCGACCCCGATCACAAGATGGATATCTCGCGGGCCGGGACATCGGCGACGGAGGCGAGCCAGCTTTGGCCCGATGCCTTCGTCGAGCGGCCCGGCGAGCGGCTTCAGCTGATCGATATCGGTGAAGGTCACCAGGTACGAATGAGGGCGGACAATCAATTGGAGGCGAAGGCAGGATGAAACGATTAACGCGGCGCGAGACTTTGGGGCTTTTGTCGGCGGGAGTGACCTTTGGGGCGGCGCCGGCGTTCGGGCTGAGCGGCCCGCCATTCCTAACAGACGCGATCATGGCGGGCGACATGCCGGAGATGAGCGCGCGGCTGCCGAAGGTGCCGCGGGTGATCGACACCGCCGCGCTGGGCGGGGTGCCGGGGCGCTATGGCGGCGAGGTGCGCATGCTGGTGGGGAGCCAGAAGGATGTGCGCGTGATGCCGATCTTAGGCTATTCTCGGCTTGTGGGATATGACCGCGAATTCAATTTCGTACCCGACATCCTTCAGGAGTTCGACGTTCAAGAAGGTCGAATCTTTACGTTCGTCCTGCGCGAAGGACACCGCTGGTCGGACGGCACGCCCTTTACCACCGAAGACCTGCGCTATTCGTTTGAAGACGTGATGATGCATGGCGAGCTGCCGGGCGTGCCGCTGGAGATGAAGCCGGACGAGGAGATCCCGACCGTCGAGGTGATCGACGAGGTGACGATCCGCTACAGCTGGACGGTGGCAAACCCGGAATTCCTGCCGAGCCTTGCGGCCCCGGTGCCGCCGCGGATCGTGTTGCCGGCGGCGTATATGAAGCAATTCCATCAAGCATATCAGGACCAGGCGACACTTGATGCCCATGTCGTGGAACAGCGCGTGGATCACTGGAGGGCGCTCCACACCAAGATGTCGCGACAGAACCGGCCGGAAAATCCCGATCTGCCGACGCTTGAGCCCTGGCGGCCGCGCACCGCGCCGCCTGCACAGCAGTACGTATTTGAGCGGAACCCGTATTTCCACAGGGTCGACGAGCGTGGGCAGCAACTGCCTTACGTCGACCGATACCTTCTGAATGTCAGCTCCTACGAAGTCATTCCGGCCAAGGTGGCGGCGGGCGACGCCGATCTACAGTACCGGACAATCACCTTCGGGCATTATACCGTGCTGAAGGAGGCCGAGAAGCGGCATCCGGTGAAGGTCTCATTATGGCGGCAAAGCGCCGGGTCGCGGCTGGCGCTCTATCCGAATATGACTTGCGCCGATCCGGTCTGGCGGACGATGTTCCAGGATGTGCGGGTCAGGCGTGCCCTGTCGCTTGCGATCGACCGCGACGAGCTGAACCAGGCGCTGTTCTTCGGACTGTGCCAGAAAAGCGCGAACACGGTCTTGCCGGAAAGCCCGCTTTACAAGCCGGAATACGCAAGATCCTATGTTGACTACGACCCGGATCAGGCCAACAGACTTCTCGATGAAGCCGGGTTTACGGCGGCTGGTGCGGACGGTTTGCGGAAGTTGCCGGACGGGAATGTCGCCGGCATTCTGATCGAGACCGCCGGCGAAAGCTCGCTCGAAACTGATGCGCTCGAACTCGTGGGCGATCACTTCCGGCGGGTGGGGATCGAGCTTTGGACCCGGTCCTCGCAGCGGGATATCTTCCGCAGCCGGGTTCTGGCGGGCGAGGTCGTGATGTCGATCTGGGCTGGTCTCGACAACGGCGTGCCAAGTGCAGACATGTCCCCGAGAGAACTGGCCCCAACGACCGACGATCAGCTGCAATGGCCGATCTGGGGGGTGAACTACCTTTCCAGTGGCGCGCAGGGAGAGGCGCCGACGCTGCCCGAAGTGCAGCGGCTGGTCGAGTTGATGAACGCATGGAAGGTTTCGGAAAGCAAGGATCAGCGTGAGGCGATCTGGGCCGAGATGCTGCAGATCCATGCCGATCAAGTCTTTTCGATCGGCACGGTGAACCAGGCGCCTCAACCAATCCTGCACGCGGCTGACCTCAGAAACATCCCTGAAAGCGGCCTGTTCGGATATCATCCGACGTCGAACCTCGGCATCTACAACCCCGACCAGTTCTGGCTAGACCGCGAAGACACCTCCAATGGTTAGCTATGTCATCCGGCGGACCCTTATCATGGTTCCGACCCTGATCTTCATCTCGATGCTCGTGTTTGCGATCATCGAGTTGCCGCCGGGCGACTATTTTGAAAGCTACGTGCAGGAGCTGCGAGTTCTAGGCGAAAGCGCGGACCTTCAGGAAATCGAGGAGTTGAAGGCGCGCTACGGCTTCGACAACCCGCTTCCGATCCGCTATCTGCATTGGGCCTGGGGCTTGTTGCAGGGCGATTTCGGTTATTCGTTCGACTACCGGATGCCGGTGAACGATGTGGTGGGTGACCGGCTCTACCTGACGATCATTGTGTCGTTCTTCACGATCATCTTCACCTGGATCGTGGCGTTTCCCATAGGGCTTTACTCCGCCACGCATCAGTACAGCTGGGGTGATTACGGGTTGACCTTCCTGGGGCTTCTCGGGATCGCGATCCCGCAATTCATGCTGGCCATCATCATGATGTATTTCGCCAATATCTGGTTCGGGACCTCGATCGGGAGCCTAATGGACGCCGAGTTCGTGGGCGAGCCGATGAGCTGGCCGAAGTTCTGGTCGGTCGTCGAACACATGTGGATTCCGGTGGTGATAATCGGGACGGGCGGCACCGCGGCGATGATCCGGCGTCTGCGGGCGAACCTTCTGGACGAACTCAGGAAGCAATACGTGGTAACCGCGCGGGCCAAGGGCCTGTCGCCCCGCAGGGTGGTCTGGAAATACCCGCTCAGGATGGCGCTGAACTTCTTCATCGCCGATATCGGGTCGCTGCTTCCGGCGATAATTTCGGGCGCCGAGATCACCGCGATCGTCCTGTCGCTCGAGACCACGGGGCCGATGCTGATCCGGGCGCTCCAGGCGCAGGATATGTATCTTGCCGGTTCATTCCTGATGTTCCTAGCGTTCCTGACGGTGATCGGGGTGCTGATTTCGGACATTGCACTTGGCATACTAGACCCAAGGATCCGGCTTGACGGGGGGTCGCGGAAATGAGCCAGCCCCTGCCGGTGCCGGGTGCGCCGCTCAAGCACTATGTCTCGGACCTCCCTTTCGAGCCGCAAGCGGAGGCGAGTGGGGCCGGTGCGGAACTGGGGCGCGCCTCGCAGAAGCGGATCATGTGGCTCAAGTTCAAGCGCCACAAGGTCGCGATGGTGTCGCTTTTTTTCCTCGCGTTCATGTATGGGTCGCTCTTGATCACCGAGTTTCTGGCACCCTATGGGCTTGAGACCCGGGACCTCGACTTCATCTATGCGCCGCCGCAGCAGATCCACCTGTTCCATGAGGGCGAGTTCGTGGGGCCGTTCGTCTACGGGCAGAACATGACCCTCGACATGGCGACGTTGCGACGGGTCTATGAGGATGATCTGACGGATGTGCAGAAGCTCCGGTTCTTCTGCCGGGGCGACCCCTATGAATTCTGGGGAATGATCCCTGGCGACCTGCATCTGGTCTGTCCGGCCGAAGACGGGCGGTTTTCGCCGCTTGGCACCGATCGGCTGGGGCGCGATGTGCTGTCACGTATCCTTTACGGTGCGCGGATATCGCTGACCATCGGTCTTCTTGGGACGGCGGTGAGCTTTGCGCTGGGCATCATCATGGGCGGCATTGCAGGATATCGGGGCGGGGCCTTCGACATGTTTGTGCAGCGGCTGAACGAGGTGCTGCAGTCGATCCCATCGATCCCGCTCTGGATGTCGCTGGCCGCGATTATCCCAGTGTCCTGGAGCCCCATCCTCGTCTACCTCGGGATCACGGTGATCCTAGGGATGCTGGACTGGACGGGGCAGGCGCGGGCCGTTAGATCGAAGCTTTTCGCCCTGCGGGAAGAGGATTACATCACTGCAGCCGAGATAATGGGCGCCCCGGCCCGTCGGATCATCGGGCGGCACCTGATCCCGGGGGTCATGTCGCACCTGATCGCGAGCGCGAGCCTCAGTATCCCAGCGATGATTCTAGGAGAAACGGCGCTCACCTTCCTTGGGCTGGGTCTGCGTCCGCCGATTACCAGCTGGGGTATTCTTCTCACCGAGGCTCGCGGCATAGAAGTCATAGTTCTCTATCCTTGGCTGCTCTGGCCTATGCTTCCCATCGTCCTGGTGGTACTGGCGTTCAACTTCTTGGGGGATGGTTTGCGTGATGCGGTGGACCCGTACCGATGACTGACGCGGCAGGTGATAATGGGGCGACCCAACGGTCGTACGCAAATGCGCGCATCCTGATCTATAGCCACGACACGTTCGGTCTGGGCCATCTCAGACGGTGCCGGGAGATCGCGCATGCTCTTGTCGAGGCGTACAGTGGAGTGTCGGTACTGATCATTTCCGGGGCGACGATCGCCGGGGCGTTCGACTATCGCAGCCGCGTGGATTTCGTGAAAATCCCGAGTGTGATCAAGCTTCGCAACGGAGAATACACCTCGCTTGAGCAGCATATTCCTCTTGCTGATACGCTGAATATGCGCCGCACGATCATCAAGCATACGGCCGAGACCTTCAAACCCGATATCTTCATCGTGGATAAAGAGCCGGTTGGGCTGCGCGGGGAGATTGAGGATACGCTTCAGATGTTGCAAGCAGCGGGCACCCGTCTTGTGCTCGGTCTTCGCGAAGTAATGGATGCGCCACGTCTCCTGGTGCGAGAATGGAACGATGCGGGCACCATGGAAAAAGTGCAGCGCTACTACGACACAATCTGGGTCTACGGCCCGCACGGGTTCAATGACCCACTGAAGGGGCTGCAGGTACCACAATCTGTTCAGAAGCGAATGCGCTATACCGGGTTCCTTCGTCGGCAGGCACGTGAGTTTGCGCCAGCTCGTCTCGGGGGAGCGGACTTCGACGATTATATTCTCGTTACCACCGGTGGCGGAGGAGATGGTGAAGCTGTGATCCGCCAGGTTCTTTCGGCCTATGCATCTGCGAGGGGGCCAATGCCGCCTGCATTGGTGACACTAGGGCCCTACCTGCCGTCAAAGGCGCGCGAGGAGTTGAAGGCGATCGGCGGCACGCTCGATGCGGTGCAGATGATCGATTTCGACAACCGGCTGGAGGACTTGGTGGCCGGGTCGTCGGCAGTGGTAGGCATGGCGGGGTACAACACCTTCTGCGAGATCCTGTCATTTGACCGTCCCTCACTGCTTTTGCCTCGCACCCAACCGCGAGAGGAACAGCTGATCAGGGCACAGCGGGCGTCTGCTCTGGGCCTTGCAACGATGCTATTGCCCGAGCAGGCTGGGGACCCGGAAGTCTTGGCCGAGGCGCTTCGAGCGTTGCCTGGCCGGCCGCGTCCTTCGCAATCGGGAACAAGCATGGCTGATCTCGGCGGGCAGGCCAGGATCGTGGCGGATGTGGGCGAGTGGCTCAAGGTCGACGCCTCGCCGAATGCCGCTGCGGCGAATGGGTGAGCCTTCGCACGAAGGTAATAGCGCGACGGCCGGTGCACATGATGGCAGGCGGTATCTTATCGTTGTAAAAGGCTATCCGCGTGTATCGGAAACCTTCGTCGCGCAGGAAATACTGGGGCTTCAGGAGGCGGGGCTCAATCTCGAAATCGTTTCACTCAGGCGCCCTTATGATGCGATTACCCAGCCAATCCATGATCAGATTCACGCGCCGGTGCTCTATCTACCGGAAAGCTTTCGAGAAGCGCCGCGCCGGATACTAAACGCAATCTTCTCGACACTCCGGAAGGAAGGGTTCTGGCGTGCGCTGCGTCTCTTCGTGCGTGATATTCGGCGAGACGGCACGAGGGACAGATGGCTGCGTTTTGCGCAGGCGCTCGTTTTGGCGGCCGAGCGTCCAGTGGCTGACGGAGCCTACATCTATGCCCACTTCGCCCACACCCCTGCGTCTGTCGCACGTTATGCAGCCGCAGTTCTGGGAGTACCATTCTCGATTTCGGCGCATGCCAAGGACATCTGGACGTCGCCGGATTGGGAACTCGCAGAGAAACTCGTGGATGCGCGCTGGACTGTGACCTGCACGCAGGTGGGGCTTGAGCGGCTTAGGCGCCTGGCACCAGATGCGGTGGTTCACCTCTGCTATCACGGCCTAGATCTCGATCGGTTCGGTGTGCGAGCAGCGCCGCGCCCACCGCGCGACGGCAATGACCCGGAAGATCCGGTGAGGATTTTGAGCGTCGGACGCGCGGTCCCGAAGAAAGGGTATGACACGATCCTTGCAGCATTGGCCGCATTGCCGTCCGATCTCAATTGGCGGTTCGAACATATTGGGCGAGGGCCGGAACTTGCCCGGCTTAAGGCCGAGGCCGATGGCCTGGGTCTTGGCCGATGTATCACGTGGTCGGGTCAGCAGGGACAGGAAGAGGTGCTAAAGGCGCTCCGGCGCGCCGATCTCTTCGTACTGGCGAGCCAGGCAGGGGCGGATAGCGACCGGGACGGATTACCCAACGTCCTGCTCGAGGCGTCCAGCCAGAGGCTCACATCCGTCGCAACCGCTTTTTCCGCCATTCCCGAACTCATCGAGGATAACGTGACGGGTTGTCTCGTGCCGACCGGCGATGCCGAAGCACTTAGCGCGGCCTTGGAACGATGTGCCCGCGATCCGGATATGAGGGCACGGCTTGGCGCGGCAGCGGAGTTGCGGGTACGCACTGCTTTCGATGCGCGTCCGGGTATTGCGCGGCTCGTGAAGCTTCTCGAAACGTGAGCGCCTGAGCAGTAACCTTTCAGCGCTGATAGTATTCGCGAAACCACTTCACGAAGGCGCGTATCCCGTTGCGTATATCTGTTTCCGGGCGGTAGCCGGTCAGGTTCTGCAAAAGCTCTGCATTGGCCCAGGTGGCCGGAACGTCCCCAGGCTGCATATCCATGTAGTTGCGCTTGGCTTCGATTCCGAGTTCGTCCTCGATTGCCGTGATGAAATCGAGAAGCCGCACCTTGTCGGAGTTTCCGATATTCACAACACGGAATGGCGCGACGGGGGAAAGACTGTCGTAAGTGGCGATATCCGAGGGATCCGTGGGTCGTTCCGGCACCGCGTCGATAAGCAGGCGAATTCCCTGCACCAGATCATCGACGAAGGTGAAGTCGCGGTACATCTCGCCGTGGTTATAAATGTCTATCGGGCGGCCATCGAGGATCGCGTCCACGAACTTGAACAGGGCAAGATCAGGCCGGCCCCATGGCCCGTACACCGTGAAAAAGCGGAACATGGTCGTCGGAAGATCCCATAGATGGGCATAGGAATGCGCCATCGCTTCGTTCGCCTTCTTCGTGGCGGCATAGATCGTAAGCTGTGTATCGGCCTTGTCGGTTTCGCGGAAAGGCATGTCCTCGTTCGCGCCGTAAACCGAGGAGGTCGATGCCATGAGCAGATGGCGAACTTTCAGTTCACGCGCTGCCTCCATCACGTTGAACGTGCCAATCACGTTACTATCGAGATAGGCCCTCGGGTTTTCGAGGGAATAACGCACCCCGGCCTGTGCGGCGAGGTGGACGATCACGTCTGGCGCGAACTCTTCGGCAGTGCGCATGACGAGCTCTGCCTCTTCCAGCATGCCCTCGGTGGCGCTGAAGCCCTCGTTCTGAAGCAGGATGGCGTGGCGCCGCTGCTTCAGCGTCACGTCGTAGTAGTCGGTCATCCCGTCAAAGCCATGGACGCGCATGCCTTCGGACAGAAGCAGCCGGGCGAGGTGGAAGCCGATAAAGCCGGCCGTGCCAGTAATGAGGACGCGTGTCATTTGACCTTGCGAAGCTTTTGAATGCCTTCAAAGCCTTACAGGCAATGGTGGCATCTGGCCAGCGGCTCAGCCGAGAAGAATGCCTTCTTCACGCAGGAAGCGTTTGTAGTCGATGCGGGGCAGGCGGTGAGGATTTGTGCCGATGTCGCTTGGCCCAGGAACGGTTGTGTAGGCAATTGGATGACCTGCCGCAGCCACGCGGGCGGGCGCCGCTTCACCCACATGGACAATATCGCCATAGGGATAGGCGAAGGGGAGGTCATGCCAGCCGAACGTGTCGGCAAAATACGCGCGGGCCATCTCGATTTCGTGATCAAGCTCGTCCGCGGGCAACATCGAGAGTGTGCGGTGGCTCATACCATGCGAACCAATGGTCCAGCCTGCCGAGCGAAGGTCACGAAGCTCGTCTTCCGTCATGGTCTGAAACGAGGATCGGCCTGCGGCATACGCGTGGATTGCGCCCCGCCCGACCCGGAGCCGTTCGAGAACCTCGGCGTGGCCTGCCGCCCGGTCAATCTCTGGGATGGCTTTCAAATGTTTCTTGACCGATTTCATCGCTTTCACCCGCGCCTTCTCGCTGGCGAAATAGAGGGGGGCGTCGAGGAAAGAGAATGCGGCCTCTTGCTGATCTGTGATCCGGAAGGCGATTTCGAGCTCAAGAAAATGAAAGAGTGTCCCCGGAGGGTTGCCGATGACCGGCGGGTTTATGAATGCGACGGCATCGAGGTTCCGTTCTCTCAGAACGGGTAGAACGTAATCATAGACCCCGCGAAACCCGTCATCGAAGCTGAGCGCCAGGGCACGCGAGGCCGCCTCACCCTCTCTGAGCAGGGTCTCGTAGACACTATAGGAAATCAGTTCAAACTGTTCAGACACCCGATCGAGAAACGCCTCAAATTCCGCGACAGAGATACGCGAACACTTCTCGTCAAACGCATCAATCGGACCAGGCACCACGTTATGCAGACATATCAGATGCATGGCGGGCTCATTGGTCTGGGCAATCTCTGCTGTTAGAGGTGAAACTGGGATTCGCAGGGTGTGGAGAACGTCTTGGACCGGTTCGTTGCATAAACACAAGATCGCGCTTCTCGTCGAGGCTCCGGATGTTGAGGGTGGCATACAATCTGCTGCGCACCGACATGCGCGGCTTCTGTCCGACACGTTCGAGATTGTGCCTATTGCCTTCCGCAAGAGCCGCGATGAGCGGGACTGGGCAGGCAGGCGGCAGGAGCTGACGCTGTTCGGGCAAAAGGCTTATCTGGTTGAGGCAGCAGATCTTCGCGCGGATCATCGGTGGAGCGAAACCTCGTCAATCGAAAACATACGCCAGGATCTTCGCTTCCGCTCCTATGCCGATCATCTGGTCGATATCGTTAGGGATGAAGGCATCTCTTTGATCCATGCCTTTGGCGCGTTCCACCAGCGCGGGCTTATCGCAGCTTTTGCTGGCGCCAAATGCGGGGTGCCGCATATGCTGTCATTGCGGGGCGTCGATCTCGAGACGCGGATGTTTGACGCGATGGTTGCGCCGCTCCAAGCCTCGATCCTGTCGACCTCGTTGATCGTATGCGTAAGCGATGATGCTAGGCGTCTACTTGAAGGGGTGTTTCGACCATCGTGCCCTGTGCGCGTGATCCGAAATCATTTCGATCCCTCGTTGTTCGACGAAAGCATCGCCGAGTTACCGGAACTGCCCGACGATCCAGGCTCTGTAATCGGGTGCTTTGGAAAGTTTCGTCGGGTGATGGGACTCGATTTCCTGATCGACGCTGTGGCGGAACTGGCGCAGCGCCGCAAGATCACGCTTTTACTGGGCGGATCAATCCAGAAACGCGAGGCAGAGTATTACGAGGCGCGGATTGCGGAGAGCCCCGCATGCGCGCATATCGTCCGGATCGGCAGTGTGCCGCACCGGGCGATGCTTGGTTATCTGAAGCGATGTTCGGTGGCGGTCTATCCGTCGATCTCCGATGCCTCACCAAACAAGATCCTCGAAGCCATGTATGCTCGGGCCCCAATTGTGTCGACGCGCGTGGGAGGTATTCCTGAACTGGTGTCCGATGGCAAAGAGGCTCTCCTGGTAGAGGCGCGTTCGTCTTCCGCGCTGGCGCGTGCAGTCGAGAAGCTGCTTGACGATCCCATGTTCGCCCAAGCTCTTACGAGAGCTGCGTTCGATCGTGTCACGGGGGAACATGCTATTGACGCCGAACGCGACCTTTGGGTGGAAGTATACCTTCAGGCGTTACGGCTTGCCTGAGCGATGTGTGCCGCAATGATATCGGCTGTGCATCTTGCGCCTGAAAGGTTGATGGATGTCGATGGGGGCGGGGCAGATAACCTTTCGCGTATCTTGGCTGCCAAAGGGTCGGGCGCGAGATCGGCTTCGTATATTACTCCGAGTAGCAATCGTTGTTCGAGCGCCTTCGCGCGCATGCTTTGCTCGCGATTGGCCATGTAGGGATAAACGAGCGCCGGGGTTTCGGTGGCGAGGATATCCATCACTGTGTTGTAGCCCGCGAGGCTTATTGAAAGGGCAGCGCGGGAAAGCTCACGTCGGAAATCGCCTGAGAAACCACCTACCGTGACTCTTGGTTTCTGTTTTGCAATTACCGACATTTCCTTTCGGGCTGCCTCGCTCGTGTAGGGGCCCGTCAAGACATGCATTGCGTAGTCTGGAAACCGATCCGCCACTGAGAGACATGCGCGGGCCAGTTCGTCGCCTACCGCACCGCCGCCGAGGCTGACGAGGATTCGCTTCTCGCGCGCCGGATGCCCGGCAGGTCCTGATCCGTCCGTGACATAGCCGGTGTAGTGGATCATATCTGTAATTTCTGGCGTTGCCGCGAACGTGTCTTCCATCGAGATCAGGTTCGGATCGGAATGGACAAGCACGTGGTCGAAATACTCTTTCAGGATGCGCACGATCTTGGCCTCGCGCGCCGCCTGATCAAACTTCTGAACCATGATGTCGCGGTTCGAGCAATAGACCCGCGTGGCGGGGTTCGCCGAGCGAGCGCGGGCGATCAGATCCAGAATTTCCGGTTTGAATTTGTTTCGACCGAAAGGATAGAGCTCGACTACCACCGCCGCGAAGGAATGCGACAGAAGGGGCGCGAGCGCTTCCGATCGGGCGGCCCAGATTTCATCGACACTGCGCTCTCCCGCGGGATCGTAAAGAGAACTGTCGTGTTCGCGCATCAAAAGTGGCGGCAGGAAGACATGGGTGAACCCTGGCGCAACGATTGTTCGGCCGATATCGGGACCTCCTTGCACGAAGACAACGTCGAACCTGTCGAGAAGCGCTCGGCAGATCGCGAGGCTACGGCTGATATGACCGACTCCAAGTAAATGCTGGCAGTAGAAGAGTATCCTGGGCCGCGTCATGGTATTGCTTCAGGGCGCCGGAGGCTGCCGGTAATCATCAAATCCCGAAAAATCGATACCCTGCGATATGGCATACTGGCGCAATTCACGTGCACGGTTCGCCGCACCGGAAAGGTGGCTTGCGACAGTTCTCAATAGGCTCATCGCGATCTGCGGGTCGTGTTCGACCACGGCAAGGAGCTCTGACGCACCAATCCGGAGGAACGTACTGTCTTCCTCCGCGAAGAAATTCATCACACGTTCTTGGTTCTGGATCACCGCGAGATCGCCGATAAGGCGGCCCGGGGGTATATCCGTCACCCGGAGGCTCCGACCATCTCCGGTGGGCCAGTATAGCGCCCCTAAGCCATTTACACATAGGTAAGCGCCGTCCGGTGGATCGCCCGCCTTGAAAATCTGTTTACCGGCTTTCGCTTCGTACCACTGTGCGCCAAAGGCGAGCAGGCGAAGCTGCTTGCGGTCGAGGTCTCCGAAAAGATCCGTCTGCTCCAGAATTCTTAGCTTCTTGTTCAAGTCGTTGCGGGCGGTCGTATCTTCGGGCTCGGCCTCGCCCGTCACGGTGTCGCCAGCGATCCTTCCGTTAACTATCTCGACGTACAGGTCGTAGCTTTCGGGCCTTGCGATACGCTGCTCGATGAAGATCTTCGTCGTATCAGGCATCAGCTGACTCACCCGCTCCCGCATCTCGGCCCGCTGTTCGTCGGGATGGCTGGCAAGGGCGTTTCCTAGGATCAGGATATCGGGCTTCTTGATGCCGGCCCGGCTGAAGGCGATTCGTTCGCGGAAGACAGCTGGAAGGTTTTCGCCGCCTTGCGCCGTCTCGACGAGAAAGATCGATTGAGCCGCGACACGGCGAAGGTCATTTTCACTCAGGATGTCGACAAGAATATCCTCGATTTCCTTCTCGCGTGCGCCCGCGGTGCTTGAAATCCGCCCGAAGATTGCATTCCCCATAAGTGTCATCACAGGGATGTACTTCTCCGGATCGATGGGTTCGAACATTCCGCCCAATTCCTCGACCATTCGATGTGCCTTGGTCTTGCGGATCTCCAGAACTCGCTCTTTGAGCGCCTCGTCGAAGGCCGGGCCCATCTGTTCGGCCGAGAATGCGAAGGGAACAGTAAGAAGCAGCGCGAATTCCTCAGGCGGCAGGCCGGCGTCGCCCACCTCCCGGCGCTTCGCGGCGATGTCGCCAAGCTGAAAGTACAACTCTTCGTCAAGGTTCAAACGACGGAACAGTGGGTGATCAACGCCGTCATTGCCAAAGGTTGCGACAAGCCCTTCAATCAGATTGGCTGACATCTCGGCCAGCTCTTCAATGATCCCCTCCTCGCGAAGAATTTCGAGGAACCCTTCCTCTTTCGCGAGTGTGACCTGTGTTATCAGCCGTGTCGGCATGGCATAGAGAAGGTTGCTGCCGAGGGGCGAGACCGGGTTGAATTTGTCTGGGTCGAAGCGGTGGATCACGTCGTCGAGCCCGGCCTGCGAGAGACGGCGCGCGATCTCCGGCCGGAGGCGGACGATCGCGTCGCAAAGCTCGCGCTCTTCCTCCGGATCGTGGCGTGAACTGAGCGCTCTGCGTACCATGAAGTCGTCGATGCCCATTGCCTGAACGAGCTCGAACCACCATTCGTGGATCTCCTCACGGGAATCGAATCCTGCGCGCTGCGGATCGACCCATTCGGCGTCAAACGGATCGGGGCTGTTTCCTGAACGAAGCGCCTCTTCGCGCCATAGCTGTATTTCCTGAGATACCTCGCCCGCCAATAGAGGTTCGCGCTTGAAGGGCATCAGAAGGTTTTCCCCAAGCGAGCCCTGGAAGATGTAGGGCTTGGAATGGGCGTATCCGATGCGCGATGCCAGAACATCCTGGTGAAGCGCGTTCAATTCGTACCCGCCTATCGTGATCCTTCCACGGCGGGGTGTGACCTCGCGGGTAAGTACATCTGCCACGGCCAGCGCCGCAGTTTCGTTGTCGACCTTTATTCCGACCCGGCTTCCGCCGGGAATCGTGAGGTTCAAGTCTTCGAGGACCGAGTTCCCGTCCTCGTCCACGACCGTAACATCGGTCAGAACGATATCGCCGTTGAGGCGCGGAATTTCTTCGGCCTCGCCCTCGAGAAGCTCGTCATCGACAAGGGATTTCGGCGCGAATTTTTCGATGACCGTTTCCCAGCGTACCGCCATATCCTGGGTCGTGTTGTAGAAGGTCAGAAGCTCTTTCCAGGGGTCAGACAGATCCTTGTAGGCAGCGAGCGCCGCGACAAGCGCGCCGACGGTAATCTCACCCCGGATCGCAAGGTACCCGCCTACGGAGTAGAAGAAAAACGGGGTTAGCTGGTTGATGAAGTTATTCAGGAACTTCATGAAAAATTTCTTCTGAAAGATCATGAAGCGGATGTGGAACAGCCGATTGAGCTGGTTGGAGAACATTGACATCCGGTAGCGCAAGCCGCCATTCGTGCGGATGTCGCTGACACCGGCAGCAGTCTCTCCGATTTCGGAGGCGAACCGGCGCACTTCCTGGATACGTTGCTTGTTCAGCATGTTGATCTGGCGCTGGAGCTTTGGGATCAGCCAGGCCTGCAGAGGGATGAGTGCGACGGACGCGAGGCCAAACCAGAAGCTCTGAGCAAACAGAAACACAAGAATTGTAGCCATCTGCCCAGCCTGAAAGACAGGCTGAGACAGAAGATCACCCATCAGCCCGCCCATTGGCTCTGCTTCGGCGGTAATCATCGAGACAAGCTCTCCCTGGCTCGTCTTGCGAAAGTAGGGGCGTGGAAAACGGGTAACTCGGTTCAGCATCGCATATCGAAACCGGCGCAAAAGCCGCTCTGACAGTACGCCCTTCATTGTGTTCAGCCGCATCTTCAGAAGGCCGTTCACAAGAACCGAAAGGAGGAAACCGAAGCACAGCACCATAAGGAACTGCGTCTGCGAAAGCGTTAGATCGCCGAAGGTGACATTGTCGCCCGAACCGCCGATCGCATCGTTGATGATGCGCTTCGGCAATTCCAGGGAAACATAAAGGATAGGAAACGTCGCGAGGGTGACGATGAGGAGGACAATCTGGTTGCGGGCTGAATGCTTCCAGATGAATTTGAAAAGGCTTTGATCCATCTGGTATTTCTGCTCTTTCCCCATTGTCAGGTCAAACAGGGAATGCTGCTCGCAACAGATGCGCGCGAATTATTGATGGGGCGCGATCAGTGCTGCGAAATGGTGCCAGCGCTTCTGTCAAAATCCAGGTTGAATTACCCGTCAGGCAGCTGACGGCCCCGAAGGACCGCTTCCGAGAGTTACGGGCACATCGGCCTTTTTCAAGAGGATCATGTCACGCTCGATCGGATAGCCTTCCGGAAAGTCTTTCACACGGTCGATCACAGCGCTTTTCGGGAAGTTGAAAGGCGGGCTGAAGAGATCGAGAATTCGGAAATCGCCAGACTGGATGTCGGTGTTCTTGAACCCTTCGTCCACCGTGTGGGTAGATGTGAGGAGGAGCCGGTACTCCGTTTGCGCGGCATTCTCGAGGAAGCGGCCGATGTCCTCGGTTGAAAGGTGAAACAGGCAGTCGCGCACTATGAGCAGGTCACAGGAGGGCAACGGGTCGCGACAGATGTTGGCGGCGGCGAAGTGGATCCGATCACTGCCATAGCGCGAGATGTTTCTTTCGATTGTAGGCCTGTCAATGTCGAAGCCAGAGTAATCCACGTCTAGCTCGGGCAACACGAGCCGCATCCAGTTGAAATCACCGCAGGCGCCATCGAGGATGCTTCTGATATTGTGCCGCTTCACAACAGCCGGCAACCAGCCTCTGAGGGTCTCAGTATAGCGTTTCTCGGAGCCCTGACCGCTACCCGACTCCCGGCTATGCCACAGCCCACCCTTGTAGATCGCGCGAAAGCGCGCCTCGGTATCATCGAGTTCGAGCATCCTGCGATAGGCCGCCCGTTTGCGCAGCGTATCAGGATAACGCAACACGGCCAGCGCTGTCTGACCGGGTGTGTCGCGCTTCAGTTTCCGAAGTTCCCTAGAGATACGACGTAATAGGGGGGACGGCATTCAACCACCTTAACCAAGCCAATTCCTCGTTGTGTGACCGTTTGGGCCGGATCCTGCGGTTGTGGGGGCCGGCGCTTGTTTCCGGTTAGTGCTCAGGCATTGACGTTAACAACAATCCGGCCCTTGACCTGACCTTTGAGGATATCGCGCCCGAGCCCGGGCAGATCTTCGAGGGTGGCAGGATGGATCATGGCCTCCAGCTTATCCAGCGGCAGGTCGCGCGCGATGCGCGCCCAGGCCCGGACCCGGTTGTCAAATGGCTGCATCACGCTGTCGATGCCCAGCAGGTTCACGCCGCGCAAAAGGAACGGGATAACTGTGGCGGGCAGGGCGGCACCGCCGGCAAGCCCGACTGCGGCGACGGATCCGCCGTACTTCATCTGACCGAGCACACGGGCCAGCATCGCACCGCCAACCGCATCGATACAGCCTGCCCAGGTCTCTGTTTCGAGCGGGCGTTTCACAGTTTCGGCGAGATCCTCGCGCGGAACGATCCGGCTTGCGCCAAGACCGGTCAAATAGTCGGCGGTCTCGGGGCGGCCTGTGACGCCCGCCACCTCGTATCCGAGGTTTGCAAGAATTGCGGTCGCGACCGATCCTACACCGCCTGCCGCGCCGGTAACCAGGACCTCGCCTTTTTCAGGCGATAGCCCATGATCTTCGAGCGCCATTACCGCAAGCATTGCCGTAAAACCGGCAGTTCCAACCGCCATAGCCTGGCGCGCTGTCAGACCTTCGGGCAACGGCACGAGCCAATCGGCTTTCACCCGTGCTTTCTGAGCATACCCGCCCCAATGAACTTCGCCCACGCGCCAGCCGGTGAGCACAACCTTGTCGCCCGGTGCGTATCGTTCATCCTCCGAGCTTTCGACGGTACCTGCGAAGTCGATGCCCGGCACATGCGGATAGGTGCGCACGAGCCCCCCACCCGGCCCGATACAAAGCCCGTCCTTGTAGTTTACCGTGGAGTATTCGACCGCGACGGTCACGTCTCCTTCGGGAAGCTGCGCTTCGTCGATCTCTTTCACGGCGGCCGCCGTTTTTCCCTCGTCATCTCGTTCGACCAATAGTGCGCGGATCATTTTCTCGGTCTCCTAATTCCAGAATTCTTCATGTACGGTCGCTGGCCGCGGGCCTTCGGGGGTGTCGACCGTCAACTTGGTGTCCTGATCCCAGTGTGTCATGCGCACCATGCCAATGGCGACATTCGTCTGGAAATCCGGCGACCAAGCGGCTGAAGAAACACGCCCCACGATCTTCTCGCCATCGCGAAGCGGCCAGTGCCGGTCGCAGCTTGGTACACGATCGCCGTCGATTGAAATGGCGCGGATCTGCTTGACAGGCCCCTCTTTGGCGACGCGCAAAAGCGCGTCGCGCCCGATGCAGCCGATTGCTGTCTGGGTATTGCAGAACTTGCCGAGGCCGCACTCATGGGGAGTGTTCTCGCTCGTCATGTCGTTTCCATAGCTCAAGAGCCCGCTCTCGATCCGTTCAATAAGATTGGGGCAGCCGGCATGCACGTCCAGAGATTTACCCGCCTCCATAAGCGCGTTCCAGAGGGGCATGCCGATGTCGGAGCCTTCGACGTAGATCTCAAACCCACCCTGCTTCGAGTATCCCGAGCGGGCGATGACGAGACTACGCCCCATGAAATCAAGCCAGGAGTAGCGAAAAAAGCGGATGTCGCGCACCTGATCCCCGAAAACGGAAGCCATCAGATCTTCTGCCTTGGGGCCCTGTACAGCGAGGGGCGAGACATCGGGCTCGTCCACCAGAACGTCCAATCGATAACCGATCGCAAGCGCCTTGATCCAAAGAAGTAGATCGCTGTCGGCGATCGAGATCCACCAGCGGTCGTCAGCGAGCTTCAGGACGACAGGATCATTGAGCATTCCGCCTGTCTCGTCGACCACGGGCATGTATCGGCACTGGCCCGGAAGCATGGAACGCAAATCCCGCGGCGTCATCAGCTGGACAAGGCGCGCCGCATCTGGCCCCCGAAGTTCGACCTGTCGCTCGCAGGCGACGTCCCAGACTTGAACGGCCTCCTTCAAGTGTCGGTAATCCTCTTCCGGAGTGCGGAAGACGGTTGGCAAAAGCATGTGGTTGTAAACGGTATAAGCCTTGACGCCCGCCGCTTCTACGCCTTCTGAGAATGGCGTACGCCGGAGCCTTCGGGATGGCGAAATGAGTGCCATGAATCACTCCATGTTCCGGATGCGCTTACGCAGTTCAAATTTCTGGATCTTACCGGTCGCAGTTTTCGGGATCTCTTCGAAGATCACTGACTTCGGTGCCTTGAAGCCGGCAAGATGTTCACGACAGAAAGCGATGATATCCGCCTCTCCGGCTGTGCTGCCAGAGCGCAGCTCGACAAAGGCGCAAGGCACTTCGCCCCATTTCGGATGGGGGCGCGCCACGACGGCGGCAGTCTGAACGTCAGGGTGGCGGTAGAGCACGGCCTCAACCTCGACAGAGGACACGTTCTCACCGCCCGAAATGATAACATCCTTCAGCCGGTCGCGAAGCTGGACGTCGCCATCGGGATAGATGACCGCACCGTCGCCTGACCAGAACCAACCGTTCGACATGGCTTCGGCCGTGGCATCGGGATCCTTGTAGTAGCCCTTCATAACGGTGTTGCCGCGGATCGCGATTTCACCTTGCGTTTCGCCGTCGTGCGACACTGCTGCGCCCGTGTCACGGTCAATCACCGCGACGTCCTCGACGATCGGCATCGCCACCCCCTGACGGGCGCGCCGCGCAGCTTCTTCCGCGGAGCTCAGTTCGGCCCAGTCAGGCCGCGGAAGCGCTTGGGAAATGTGGCCGTAAGTCTCCGTGAGGCCGTAGACGTGCATCACCTCGGCCCCGAGCGCCGCCATGCGCTCCAGGATTGCCGGAGGGGGCGGGGCTCCGGCGGTCATCACCTGCAGGCGCGGAGAGAATGGGGCTTTCGGCGCCGCATCGCTTTCGGCAAGCATTTGCAGGACAACAGGGGCGGCCCCCAGATGCGTCACCCCTTCCGCCGCGATGGAGGAAAAGACATCCTCCGGTGCGGTCGATGCGGGAAAGACCATCGTGCCCCCGAGGATCGGCATCATCCATGGGTGGCACCAGCCATTGCAGTGAAACATCGGGACGACCGAAAGATATACGGGGCGCTGGGGCACGGACCAGCCCGACACCGTGCCAAGCGCCATCAGATAGGCGCCGCGATGGTGATAGACGACGCCCTTCGGTCGCCCCGATGTGCCGGAGGTGTAGTTGAGCGCGATGGCCTGCCATTCGTCATCCGGCATGCCGTCTCCCTCAAACGGGCCCGTGCAGAGAAGATCATCGTAGCTGGCGCCTTCACTAGCGGCGGCGCTCATTCCAGGTTGACGGATCTCGACGATCTCAGGGGAATTGTCAGCCGCATCGCGCGCAGAGCAAGCCAGATCCATCAGCGATGTAGCGGCAAGGATCAGCCGACTGTCGGAGTGATCGAGAACATAGGCGACCGTTTCCGTCTCGAGCCGGATATTCAGTGCGGACAGTACAGCGCCGGTCATCGGAACCGCGAAGTGCAACTCAAAGAGCTCCGGCACGTTGGGCGCGATGACAGTCACCGTGTCGCCGGGTCCGATGCCCTTGGCGGCAAGCCCCGCAGCGACGCAGCGGATTCGGTAGAACACCTCCGCCCAGCTTCGCCGAATATCGCCCTGCACCGTTGCGGTGTGGGGTGCATGTACGAGCGCCGCCCGCTTCAGGAAAGAAACGGGCGAAAGGGGCACGTGGTTCGCGCCATTTGGGGGGAGTGCTTCGAAATGCGTCTTCATCGCACCTTCAGCCCTCAGTTCGGCCCATGCCAGTCGATTTGGCAGATCTCCGCCGAACGGCCTTCGAAATCCCAAACCCGGCCGTGTGCACGGACGCGGGCCTTCGTTGCCATACCGACGGTAATGTCGGAACCCATCCAATAGTCGGTGTTCGAGATCGTGGTTTCCTTTCCGTGGGCGTTTTTCACCGGAACGATCTCGCCCTGGATCTTCTTGCCGACCATTAGTCGACGGGCGACGCCTTCCGTCTCGAAGGTGACAGGCGCGCGCTCCGCGCCAAGAAATTCGCTGACCAGCATCTTGAAAAGCCCAGTCGTTCCGCGTGCCGCCCCGGAGAAGATCGCGACCAGCGCATCATATGCAGCATCGCTCGCACGCTCGTCGATATAGGCCGCCGCCTTCCAGTTGCCGCGTCCCATATTGCCCGGGATATCCATGATGAGGCCAACGTTCAGGCCGCCCAGATCCTCGTCTCCGAAGGCGCCTTCGTCGATTCGAATGCCAACCCAAGCCTGGCAGTATCCCTCGGTGGGCGGGTGCTTGCCGAGGCTGACGACGCAGGGGCAGAAGACCGTGCAGTTACAATTCAGGATTAGTTCGCCCTTGAGCGACCAGTTGGGGATGGTGGTTGCGTCGAGTGCCATCGCAGTCTCCGTTTTCCGTCAGAAGAGGGGTAGTGCAAGTCCCGCGGCAATCAGCGCGAGCCCCGTTGGTTTCGTCAGATGTCGCCCTATTTCAGGCAATTTCTCTAGCATCATGAGCACCATTGCGAGGCCCATAAAGACCAGGTTCATGGTGCCGCCGACAAAGCCCAGCAGCATCAGCGCCCAGCAGCATCCAAGGCAATCGGTGCCGAGGCGGATGCCGTTTCGAAATGGACCTTCGTCCCAGTGCTGCATGAAAAAGGTGAGCGGTGCGCGGCAACGCGAGAGGCATGCCTCTTTCAGTGCACTGAACTGATAGACGCCCGCACCGATCAGGAGTGCCATGGTAAGCGGAAGAGACAGGCTTTGCCCCAGGCTGCCGATCAGACCAAATCGGAAGAGAATGACTTGTGCCAGCGCGGCCAGGGCCGAGAATCCTATCCATACTGCGAGGTACCCGCCTAGAAGCCGGCCGAACCCGGTGGACGCCACGTGTGACAGGTCATCGTAGGTCGCAAGCGCAGGAAGCGCGGTCGGTGCCATCATCGCCGCGCTCATCAGAGTCCACATCGCGAAGGAGGGAAGAAAGGACGATGCACCATATGCGCCGCCACAAAGCGTCTCGATGAACGCCGCCCCATAGAGGCCTTCGAGCACGCGCAATTCAGCTGGTGCCGCCATCCAGAACATCAGTGCCCAGGCGATCAGCACAGCGCCGAAGAAGCCAAGCCAGTGCGCCGCTCCCAGCGATCTGATCCGGTCTGCCAGCAAGATGCCCCCCATCGTGCAACGCGCGTTGACGTTGCCGCAAATTGCCTTACAATTAAATGTAAGACAAATGAAAAATCTCAAGCAGAAGCAACGAACTGATCTTCCTGCCCAGATTGCCAAGGCAATCCGCGATTCCATCCTGGCGGGGGAGCTGACTGCGGATGACCGCCTGCCGTCCGAGGCAGACCTCGCGGACACTTTCGATGTGTCCCGCCCCACGGTGCGCGAGGCGCTGAAACGTCTTGCCGCGCAGTCGCTGATCCGGACGGAGCGGGGTGCATTCGGCGGAGCATTCGTTCACCGGCTCTCCTATGAAGAGGCGCAGGCCCAGCACGCCACGACCTCGACACTGCTGCTCTCGATCAACGAGGTGGATTTCGAAGTGGCCTGCGAAGCGCGCTATGCGATGGAGAAATCCTGCACAGCGCTCGCTGCGGCGCGTAGAAGTGCGGATGACTTGGCAGCGATGCGCGCGGAGATCCACCGGCAGGGGCATCCGGAATTGAGCGATGAGGCGTTCTGCGCTTCGGACGTGGCGCTGCACCGTGCACTTGTCGACGCGGCTCAGAACCCGATCCTGTCGTATCAGCTTGCCGGTGCGGTCGAGGCGATGCAGCCCCTTATGAACATGATCACCTTTTCCTCGCGTTCGCGGGAAGAGATCGTCGGCCTGCATCATAATCTGGCCGATGCGATTGAGGCCCGCGACGCAGGTGCAGCTAACGATGCGCTTTGTGCACTCGAGCGCTACACGCTTGAACTCGGTCGGAAATTCATTGCCTCACGAAGCGTCTCAAGGGGCGGCTAGGCTCTCCCATGCTTGCCCGTGGCTAAGAAAGAAGGGGAGCCCAGATGGCACATCTGGATCGCGTTCGGGCAGAAAGGCTGATGGCCGAGGCAGGGCTCGACGCTCTTCTTCTCCTATCCCCGGAAAGCTTCACCTACGCCACTGGTGTATCGCCTGGCGTTGCGACCATGTGGCGTCGATCAGGGGCGGTTGCCGTGCTCGTGCCCGCTGATTCTGGGCAGTCTGAAACAGCTGTGGTGAGTGATCTATTCGCAAGTACCTTCCGGCGGGAGAGCCATATTTGCGATATGCGCGAAAGCCCGCTTTGGGTTGAAACAACCGTTTTGGATGGGGGCCTTTCGGATCTATCGCCCGAGAAGGCATTCCGCCGGGCCTGGGTGGCTGCGGGCCGTGCAGAAGATTTTGAGCGCCCGACGACCTGCGATCCTAACATTTGCTATCGCCATATCGCAGATGCGCCTGCCGAGCGCGACCTAAAGCATCCGGCCTTTAACCTGAGACATATCCGGCAGCCCTGAAGTAGTTCCAACACTCTTCGGGTGAGT